>JAUSAO010000145.1 GCA_030652475.1 Gallionella sp.
ATCCGGTGAACGGTCGCGCCTGCATGTAAAGGTCGTCAAGATCGAGAAGGCGTTCAGCAAAGCGGTACGGCAAGGGGCGTTTATCGAGTCCGTTGCAAAATTGCCAATGGATGAAGCTGTTTCACGCGCCAAACTGATCGCCAACGTAAACCCGTCCGATTTTCGCATTGTTCGTATGCCAGGGTAACGGGTGAACGCCGGTTTCGATTGGTTCCAGCCGGGCGATCTTCCTGCTTTCTTCAAGGCACTCCAAAAATCCCCGCATCCCGCTGTTCTCGTCGGCGGTCAGTCGCTAACATTTTGGGTCGATTTCTTCAAAATCCCCGTACCAAAAATTGACACACCCTATTTGACGCAGGACATCGACGTTCTTGCAACAAAACACGATGCGCTAATTGTCGCCAAGGAATTGCATGGCACTTGCGCCATACCAGATTTGGACAATGCCACGCCTAATACCGCAATCGTCACTTATGTCACGCCGGATGGCCGCAAGCTGTTTGTCGATTTCATGAGAACCCTGATCGGATTGCGCAATGAGGAAATCCGAAAAACAGCCGTCGAGCTGGATCATTCCGAATATGGCCTGATCCGCGTGCTTCATCCGACCTTGGTACTCAAGAGCCGCATCGTCAACCTGCACCGCCTCGCGCAGAAGCGCAATGCCAATGGGGTGGAGCAGGCCAGGCTGGCTGTGCCGGTGGTAAAGGCGTTTCTTGAATATTACGTTGGCAACGGGCTGGCCGGTGCGAAGCCGGACAAATACCTTATCGACCGTATCATGTGGCTGCATGATTTGGCATTGACCGACGCGGGGAAGTTTGCTTATGCGGAGTGGGGCATAGATGTCATGCAGGCGGCACCGATAGAGATGGTGCAAAACAAAAATTTCCACGCCCAACACAAACCCCGTATGGAAGCCGAAATTGCCACCAAGCGTGAGCGATACCGGAAACGGCATACCCCTTAAAGCGGACAGGGGCTGGTGGTGCACGCACGACTGCGCCTCCCTGCGCAAAGGCCACAGCGGACAGTGGCTGGATGTCGTATGGGACAAAAACATCACGCGTACCTTTGCGGTCAGCCTCAAACTGCTGGTCGCCAATCAGCGCGGCGTGCTGGCCAAAGTCGCGGCGGCCATCGCCGAAGCGGAATCGAATATCGAGAACGTCAGCTTCGCCAACGAAGGCGAATACACCGCGCTGCACTTCACCCTCGAAGTCAACAACCGCCAGCACCTCGCCGGGATAATGCGCAGCATGCGCATGATCCCCGAAGTAATCAGAATCTTCCGGGTGCAAAACGCAGGATAAATTCGCCAGGTCGCCCCCCCCAATAGTTCCGCGCTACCCTTTTAAACCCGTCCTGAGCCCCCCTACTTATTAATTTTCTTTGGTGACGGCGGCAAATAATTCGCTGCCGAAACCACCTTCTTGCCTGTTTTACCTTCCAGTTCCAGCCGCGCTTTCTTGGCGATACCGCCGCCGGTTTTCGCAACCGACTCATTCTCATTCATGCCGGTAGCCTCCATGCTCTCGGCGATCTGGCGCGTGGACAATTCCGCCAGCGCGGTAAGCCTTGCATAGCCATTCCACTAAGCTGCCCAACGACGCCAGCTAAGTGGCTGGTTAAAATCAGCTCCGCCTCGCTCATGTGGTCGCGCAAATTTTGCGTCTTCAAACCCTTCATCGTCTTATGCGCTTTTACGTCCACCCCAGTCCACTCTTGATGAATGATGTTGGTCAGGATCGCATATTCCTCACCCTCCTTGATATCATGCTCTTTCCAATAATCGGTCAGCTTGTTGCGCGTCTCCTGCCCGGTCATACGCTGCTGTATCCACTTCTCGCTACGTCCGTGCTTTTGCCAAGTCTCGCGGGCGCGATCCAGCGAACGGGCGGGGTCGGCCATTTCCTGCATCCGCTCATAGCCCACCTTCGCCAGCCACAGCTTGATCGGCTCGGCCTTCGGGCTGGGTACCGACTGATGAAGATATATGAGGCTGCAAAATAGCGTGTGATAATGAAAGACCTGACCCCGGTTTGCGGTTTGCGGTTTGCGGTTTGCGGTTTGGACTTTGTTCTCAATCCGCTTAGGGCGCGGCTGGTCAAACAGCTTGAGAATTGGCCGTGGAGCTTAAATTGCGTTGAGCGGCTTGCGCCATTGTGCTAGGATAAATACATGAAAAACATTGCCATATCAGATGTTAAGCGTGATCCTGCATCCGGTGAACGGTCGCGCCTGCATGTAAAGGTCGTCAAGATCGAGAAGGCGTTCAGCAAAGCGGTACGGCAAGGGGCGTTTATCGAGTCCGTTGCAAAATTGCCAATGGATGAAGCTGTTTCACGCGCCAAACTGATCGC
>JAUSAO010000146.1 GCA_030652475.1 Gallionella sp.
ACGATCAGTCCATCGTCGATGCTCACGCTGCTGGCATGTTCACCTGTGGGGGGCGTCCACCATCGATGCGCTCGATCACCAGCTCGGACCCTCGCGCCGGTCGTACCAGGTACATCGGGTCCAGGCAGTCTCACAAGTTTCTCAGGTGCTACGAGAAGGGGTTTGAGCTCATCAAGGACGTGCCATTCCTCAAGGACACCATCACCCACATCGAGGGCTTCAAGGTCGAGGACATCTACCGCGTGGAGCTGGAGCTGAAGGACGTTGACAAGCTCATTCCCTGGGAGACGATCACCGGGCGTGACCAGGTGTTTGCCGGGTCGTATCCCTTCTGCTCTGCCCTCCTGCCAGGCGTCCCACACTGGCGCATGTTGACCCTTCCAGACCTCAAGCCAAAGGCTGCCCTGGAGACGGCCCTGAACCATTGCCGGGTCGCCTACGGCCCTACCCTTCGCGCTGCTCTCATGGCCTACAACGGCGATTCCTCAAAGCTCATGGAGAGGGTGCTGGCAGAGTCGCCATCACATGCCCTGGTGGAGGCCGGGGTCCTCACTGTTTCGCACGGCTGATGGTGCGCCTGGTCAGCGGGGTATCGGGGTCGTAGACCCTGATGGTGACAGGGTGCGGGCACACCACCGGGTAACGTCGCGGCCAAGGTCGGAGGGTCGTCGTGGTGTTGTTCGCGCCCTGATAAACAGTCCCCATGGGTCGATTGGATGCACAATGCATCCCATGCCTACAAAACCCTCCCCTCCACGCCCTACCCGCATCTCCGTGCCTGTCTCGCCTGACACACGGCTCATCTTCGAGAAGCTCTCCAGGGCCACAGGAAGGTCCCTGGGCAGCGTTATTGCCGAGTGGCTGGATGACACCAGCGAGTCGGCCGGATACGTCGCCTTGAAGTTCGAGGAGGTCCGCGGTTCGACCAGGGCGGTGTCGGCACACATCCATGCGTATGCGCTGGGCCTGGCAGATGAAACAGGGGAAGTGGTGAGGCGCGCGGCGGCGGGGGGGCCTCGTTCACGGGGGGGTCCCGCTGCCGCGACCGTCACCAGTTCTGGTAACGCTCTGGAGGGGTCCCAGGACCCCCTTTACCCCCCGTCTAGTAATACGGGGGGGAAAGTCCCTGGTAAGGGCAAAAAACCTGGACGGTCTAGACCTTCTAAATTCCCTCTTCCCGCTGCCAAGGTACAGGCTCACGCCGACACAAACGGCATCCCACCAAAGGCCCGCAAGTCATGAAAACAACCATCGACTGGCTCGCCTTCCGCACCAGGTCAACCCACTTCCAGGCCGTCGAGGCCATGCTCCCAATGTTCGGCTCCGCGTCCGACCTGGTCACCTTTCGACCCGGCATGAAGGGCAAAGACGGCTGGATGTACGCTGGCGAAATCCTCATGGCCGGGGACATCACCCTGGGTCGGATCGACTACGGCGGCGAGTCTCAAAGGGGGTGGATTCGCATCAACCTCACTGGCCAGGGGTGCGACTGGGTCCAGGACTGGGCCGCTGCCGTGAACCTTCAGAACCTGCTCCAGGAAGCTCAGATCAAGCGCCTGGACATTGCCCTCACGACCAACCTCGGAGAGGTCAACGATCAGTCCATCGTCGATGCTCACGCTGCTGGCATGTTCACCTGTGGGGGGCGTCCACCATCGATGCGCTCGATCACCAGCTCGGACCCTCGCGCCGGTCGTACCAGGTACATCGGGTCCAGGCAGTCTCACAAGTTTC
>JAUSAO010000130.1 GCA_030652475.1 Gallionella sp.
GGCGCAGGCCGGAATCCAGCAAAAAATACGCCGCGAAGCGGACAAAACCTTGATGTTGTCCCACTGACGTGGGAATTTGTTAATCATCTGGATACCGGCCTGCGCCGGTATGACGCCGTTTTTGCTAATGGACAATCCGGGATTAAAGCAGCTGGTCTTTAATAGTCTCAGCGGGTTTACCCGTTTCAACGGGCGCAGGCAGGTCGTATTCGGGCGGCAGGTTTTCTTCGTAGAAAAATTCAACCCTGGCACCACTTTCGTCGCGCTGCCCGTTTTCATTGATGCGCGCGGCGACCATGTTTTCCGGCATGCTGTATTCGACCTGCGGAACATTTTTGAGTACCTTTTCCATATAACTCATCCAGATAGGCAGGGCGGCACCGCCGCCGGTTTCCTTGTCACCCAGGCTGCGCGGCTGATCGAAGCCCATCCAGGCAACGCCAGCCACGGAGGGTTGAAAGCCACAAAACCACGCATCAATCGAGTCGCTGGTGGTGCCGGTTTTCCCGGCCAGATCCTGACGACCCAGCTGCATCGCGCGTATGGCTGTACCGTGTTTAACCACGTCCTGCATCATGCTGACCATAGTGTAAGCATTGCGTACATCTATGACCTGTTCCGCCCCCTCGTTGGCCACGTCGGGAGTGGTTTTGCTGAGGATATTGCCTTGTGCGTCCTCGACGCGCTGGATGAAGTAAGGGCTGGTGCGGAAGCCGCCATTGGCGAAGACCGAATATCCGGTCAGTAACTGCAGGGGGGTCACCGAACCCGCACCCAGTGCCATGGTCAGATAAGGCGGATGTTTGTCGGCATGCAGCCCGAATTTGGTGATGTAGTCTTGCGCATACTGGGGCGTGATGGATTGCAGAATGCGTATCGAGACCATGTTTTTGGACTTGAGCAGCGCCTGGCGCATGCGCATCGGCCCTTCGAATTTGCCGTCGTAGTTCTTGGGCTGCCAGGGTTCGCTGCCGGTTTGATCGGCGCCAAACGTCAGCGGCGCATCATTGATGAGGGTGGCAGGGGTGAAGCCCTTCTCCAGCGCGGCAGAATAAATAAAGGGTTTGACGCTGGAACCGGCTTGGCGCCACGCCTGTGTGATGTGGTTGAACTGGTTGTGATTAAAATCGAAGCCGCCGACCAAAGAATAAATGGCGCCATCCAGTGGATTGCCGGATACAAAGGCGGCTTCCACTTGCGGCAGTTGGCTGATTTGCCAGACACCGAGTTCATTTTTTTGCACGCGTATGAGGGAGCCAACGACAATGCGTTGATTCAAAGCGACTTTGTCACTCAAGGCGCGTTGCGCAAAGCGCAAGGCATCATCGCTGAGGGTAATCCGTTCGCCCCCCCTGCTGTAGGCATGTATCTGCCGGGGCGATACGGACAGCACCACGGCGGGCAGCAAGTCATCATTGTCAGTGGAATTCTGTAGCGACTCTTCCAGATATTCTTCGCTACGGTCTTGTCGCAAGTCAATGAAGCCCTCGGGCCCGCGATAGCCGTGACGGCGGTCATATTCGAGCACGCCTTTACGTACCGCCTGATATGCGGCCAGTTGGTCCTGCTCGCGTATGGTGGTGTAAACCTTGAATCCCTGAGTGTAGGTATCCTCCTGGTATTTCGCATAAATTACCTGCCGCACCATTTCGGTCAGATAGTTTGATTTGACTGAAAATTCCTGACTGCCGCGTCTGGCTGTGATGACTTGATTTTGGGCCTGATTGTATTGCTCGTCGGTGATGTAGCGCAGCTCATGCATGCGTCGCAGCACATAAAGCTGACGCAATTTTGCACGTTTTGGATTGACGACCGGATTATAACTTGACGGCGCCTTGGGTAAACCGGCGAGCATGGCGGCTTCAGCCAGAGAAATCTGGCCAAGCGGTTTGCCGAAATAAATTTGTGAGGCAGCCGCAAAGCCGTAAGAGCGTTGCCCGAGATAAATTTGATTAATGTAAAGCTGCAAGATGTCATCTTTACTGAGATAGTGCTCGATTTTGAAAGCAAGCAACATCTCGTTAAATTTGCGCGTAAAAGTTTTTTCCTTGGACAGGAAGAAATTTCGTGCGACTTGCATGGTGATGGTGCTGGCCCCCTGTTTTGTGCCGCCAGCCGTAAAGTTGGAGAGCGCTGCGCGCAATACGCCCATGTAGTCAACGCCGCCGTGTTGATAAAACCGGTCATCTTCAGCGGCGAGTATGGCTTGTTTCATGGTCTCGGGGACGTCGGCTATCTTCACCAGCGCGCGGCGCTCTTCACCGAATTCGCCGAGCAATGTTCCCTCGGCACTGTAGATACGCAGCGGAACCTTGGGGTGGTAATCGGTTAACGCCTCCAGGGATGGCAGGGTCGGGTAGGTCAACATAGCCGCCATGCCGAGCAATAATACGGGCAGCGAAATGAGCGTCAGTGCAACGATAACGGGGAGTAGCCAGCGGCGTGTAGACATTGAATAATTGTTCAAAAATAATGAAAAATGGTATTGTTCAGCGCAAGCACGGATTATACGAGATAAACAGCCCTCCCAAAAACGTCTTTACAGTGTTGACGGTTGTTGCTAGGATTTCAACCACTTTGTACGGAAAAGCTCCGAACGGCCTATGCCTAAAGTAAATTTTGATATCTTGCTGGATTTTATCCAGACCAAAGCGCAGCCCCTGATTGGGGTGGACATTAGTTCGTCCGCAGTTAAATTAGTTGAGTTAAGTCAGGCGCCGAAGAATGCGGGCTATGTCCTGGAGCGCTATGTGATAGAAGCCCTACCCAAGGATGCATTCTTTGACGGCAATATCAACAATCTGGATGCGCTTGCCGAAACGATGCAGCGGGCCTGGGTGCGCATGGGAACAAAAATCAAGAACATCAGTGTCGCGCTGCCTTCTGCTGCGGTTATCACCAAAAAAATTCTACTGCCTGCGGGTATGAGCGATGAAGACCTGGAATATCAGGTCGAATCCGAGGCGAATCAATATATTCCCTTTGCGCTGGATGAAGTCAATCTGGATTTTCAGGTGATAGGCCTCGCTCCTGGAAATGAGGAAGAGATAGAAGTGTTGCTGGCGGCTTCCCGCAAGGCGAATGTTATCGACAGAGTGGCGGCGGCACAGGCAGCGGGTCTGAAAGTCGCCGTTGTGGATGCAGAGCCCTACGCAGCTGAAATGGCATTTACCCAAATATGCGCGCAGCTGCCGGAGGGTGCGGAAGACAAATGTGTGGCGCTGATTGATATTGGCGCTTCTGTAATGAATGTGAATGTGATGCGCAACGGGCAGTCCATTTACACGCGGGATCAGCAAATCGGTGGTGAACAACTGACACTGTCGATCCAGAGCCAATTTGGACTCTCGGCTGAACAGGCTGAATTTGCCAAGCGCAACGGTAATTTGCCGGATAATTACGAGAGTGACGTCTTGTCACCGTTCCGTGACAATCTGGTTATGGAAATTGCGCGTGCGCTGCAATTTTTCTTTACCTCTTCACAGTATAACGAGGTTGATTACATCGTTCTGGCAGGGGGCAGTGCCGTATTGCCGGGACTCGATGACGCTGTGGCCACGCGTACCCAAGTCAGCACCATGGTAGCGAATCCGTTTGCCTTGATGACGCTGTCCAGCCGAGTAAAGCCGCGTCAGTTGCAGACAGATGCACCTGCGTTGATTGTTGCCTGCGGTCTGGCAATGCGGAGGTTTGATCCATCATGATACGCATAAACTTATTGCCTTACCGTGAGGAAAGGCGGCGCGCCAAACAAATCCAGTTCATCACCTTGAGCGCCCTCTCCCTGTTGCTGGGTGTGCTGGTATGGGGGCTGGTGCATGCGGCGATCAGCACGCAAATCGATTATCAGGAACGCCGCAACGCCTATCTGCAAGAGGAGACGGCTATTCTGGACAAGCAGATTGCCGAAATCAGGAAGTTGCGTGAGCAGACCAAGTCTCTGCTGGAGCGCAAGGACGCGGTTGAAAAACTGCAAAGCGATCGTTCCCAGGTGGTGCATTTACTGGACCAGATGCTGCGTATTTTGCCTGAGGGTGTTTATATCAAGACGCTCAAACAAAATGGAGATGCCATCAATCTGGTCGGCTACGCACAATCCAATGCGCGCATTTCTACTTTGATGAGAGCGGTCGAAGATTCCGCCTGGCTGGAGGCACCTGCCTTGGTGGAAATACATGCGGCTACTGCGGAAGGTGTGCGGCTCAGTGAATTTACCCTGACTTTCAAGCTGACCAAGTTGCAAGGTGTAGATGCCGTCAACTCTGACGGTGTAAGGAATTAGGTGCAATGATGAATTTAAATGACCTAAAAAATCTCAACCCAAAAACACCGGGCGTTTGGCCGTGGCCGGCAAAGCTAATGGCATTCGCGGCAATATTTGTGGGCGTAGTGCTGCTGGGGGCGCTGCTGGACTGGCAGGACCAATGGGAAAGCCTGAGAGTCGTGAAAGAACAGGAGAACAGCCTCAAGGAAACCTTTCTGGTCAAGAAACAGCAGGCGGTTAATCTGGATTTGATCAAAAAACAGTTGCAGGAAACGCAGGAATCATTCGGTGCATTGCTGAAGCAGTTGCCGAATAAGTCAGAAATGGACGCTTTGCTGACCGATATAAATCAGGCAGGATTGGGTCGTGGTTTGCAGTTTGAATTGTTTCGCCCGGGCGCAGAAAGCATACAGGGATCGTTTGCCGAACAGCCGATTACCATCAAGGTGACGGGCAATTATGACGATTTGGGGAAATTTGCCAGCGACATTTCCATGTTGCCGCGCATTGTGACGCTAAATGAAATTGCTATTACTCCCGTTGGCGGTGCTTTGACCATGGACGCAATTGCGAAGACGTTCCGCTACCTGGATGATGAAGAGCTTGCGGCGCAAAGAAAAGCAGCCAAGGCGGGGGGAGCTAACTAATGAGGTACATTTATCTTGTGTTAGCTACGGTGTTGCTGACGGCTTGCGGTGGCGAGGAATTTGAGGATTTGCGTGACTTTGTCAAAAACTCCGGTGCGGATATGCGCGGTCGGGTGCAGCCACCGCCTAATATTCAGCTTTATGTGCCCTTTGCCTACGATAACGATACGAGTTTGGCTGACCCGTTCAAACCGCGCAAGCCGGAATCTGCTCAAAGCGGGAAGCGCGGGGAAAATGAACCGGATATGGACAGGCCCAAGGAAGCACTGGAAGAATATCCGCTGGAAAATCTCAAGATGGTGGGTTATGTGTCCAAGGGCAAGACAGGACACGCCGTGGTGCGTGCACCTGACGGAAAGCTGTACCGGGTCCGGGCAGGTAACTATATGGGCATGAATTTCGGTTTGATAAAACAATTGACCGATACTGAAATCGTGATTAAAGAAGTGGTGCAAGACAGCGCCGGTGACTGGTCTGAGCGTATCAGCAGTCTGCAATTGGTTGACAAGGAGTAACGCAATGGGACCGCTTAAAGACATGATGAATTCAACTCTATTATCGCGGGTATATGCTACGCGGACGGTATGCTTAAACCAGCCCGGACAAACCGCTGGGCAAACTGCCCGTTCATTGCGTGAAAATGTACAAATTCTGGGCAATGCAGTTAATGGCACAGCCCGGGCAGCGGTGCGTTTATTGGGTTTGTTGATGGTTTTTGCCATGGCGCAGGCTAATGCGCAGACGCAGAATACCATTACCGCATTAAGCGTCACCGATACCGGATCGGGTGAAACCGTGATCAAAGTCGAGCTGGCGGAGCCGCTGGTTAATCTGCCTGCCGGATTTACCATCAATACACCGCCCCGTATTGCCCTGGATTTCCCGGCTACGGCAAATGGTCTGGGAAAGTCTGTACAGAATTTTGCTGTTGGGGAGCTGCGTAGTGCCAACATCGTCCAGGCCGGAACGCGTACCCGGCTGGTCATTAATCTCAACCAGATGTTGTCTTATGACACCAGGCTGGATGGCAATAACGTCCTGATCACCTTGCGCGGCAAGGTTGCGGGCCTGGCCTCGGCTGACACGACTTCGCGCTTTGCAGAAGCGCGTCAGGGAACGCAAAAGCATACGCTGAGCGGTCTGGATTTCCGTCGTGGCAAAAATGGCGAAGCGCGCATTCAGGTTGATCTTTCTGATTCGGGAGTGGGTATCGACATTCATCGGCAGGGCACCAAGCTGGTCGTGGATTTCCTGAAAACCAATTTGCCGGAAAAACTGCAACGTAAACTGGATGTGGTTGATTTTGCGACACCCGTGCAAATAGTGAATACCTTTGCGCAGGGTGCCAATGTGCGCATGGAAATCGAGCCCAAAGGGATGTGGGAACATGCGGCCTATCAAACCGATAATAAATTCATCATCGAAGTAAAGACGGTCGTGGAAGACCCCAACAAGTTGGTCAAGGGAGTTCAGTCTGGTTATGCAGGCGAAAAGTTGACGCTTAATTTCCAGGACATTTCCGTGCGTGAGGCATTGAACGTGATCGCGGACTTTACCGAGTTGAACATGGTTATCAGCGACAGTGTGCAGGGCAATCTGACCCTGCGCCTGAAGGATGTGCCCTGGGATCAGGCGCTGGATATCATCCTGCAAAGTCGTGACCTGGAACAACGCAAGAACGGCAATGTGATACGGGTCGCACCGCGTGAAGAATTGGCCAAGTCGGAAAAAACGGGCTTGACCTCACGTCAGGAAATTTCCGAGCTCGAAGAATTGCACACTGAAAGTTTCCAGCTGGGTTATCAAACGGCGGCGGCAGCAGCAGATATTCTGACCGGCAAGGGTGCGGTAAAAGGCACTGCAGAGCAGGCTGATGCGACGCCATCCGGCAATGGTCAGTCTTCTTCCGCGAGCATATTGTCCAAACGAGGCAGCGCAATGGCGGACGCACGTACCAACACGCTGTTCGTAAAGGATACCCCGTCCCGCCTTGAGGAAGTACGCAAGATCATCAAGAAAATTGATGTGCCAGCCAGACAGGTGCTGATCGAGGCGCGTGTGGTCGAGGCGCGTGACGGTTTTGCCAGAAATCTGGGGGTAAGGCTGGGTTATACCGGCCAGCCTGTCGCTGCGGCGGGCGGCGCGAACGGGGTTACCGGAATAAGGGGCGGCCTGGTGGGTGCGGGTGGCGCAGGTGGTGTCGGCGTGGGTAGTGTTCTTGCGCCAAACACAGGGAACGTCAATTTACCTGTTACTGCCGGAGCGCCGCTGGCAGGTGTGTTCCAGTTTGCGTTGTTTAACGCGGCGGCAACCAAGATACTCAACATCGAGTTGAATGCCATGGAATCGGATGAGCAGGGTAAGATCATTTCGAGTCCGCGTGTGGTCAGTTCCGATAACGACACCGATTGGGCGGTCATCGAGCAGGGCGAGGAAATCCCCTACACCATCAATTCCGTCTCCGGCGGGGTGGTAACGAGCACGACCTCATTCAAGAAAGCGGTATTGAGACTGGGGGTCAAGACCAAAATTACCCCGGATAACAACGTGGACATGACGGTGGAAGTCAACAAGGATTCGCGCGGGGTTTCAGTGCCCGCAGGCATACCAATCAACACCAATAAGGTGATCACCAAAGTATTGATAGAGAATGGCGGAACGGTGGTTATTGGCGGCGTTTACAAGCAGAGCGATTCGACGGTAGTCAACAAGGTGCCGTTGCTGGGTGATATTCCTGTTTTGGGCAATTTGTTCAAGAGCAAGGGCACTTCAACGAGCAAGGATGAACTGCTGATTTTCCTGTCTCCTAAAATCATGCAGGAAGCGTTGAATCTGCGTTAATCAGGCTGTTGCGAAGAAATAAGCAGTACCAAAGGCCCGGCTTAGTCCGGGCCTTTGAATTAATCGTTTACAATCCGGATTATGCAAAACAGCACGATAAACAATACACGCAAATATCAGTCGGGCAACCTGATTCTGGTTGGCATGATGGGTTCGGGTAAAACTACCATGGGGCGCATCCTGGCAAGACATCTGGACAAGGTATTTGTGGATAGCGATGAAGAAATTCAGTCGCGCACCGGGGTAACTATCCCCCATATCTTCGATGTGGAAGGCGAGGCTGGCTTTCGCCAGCGTGAGACCGCTGCGCTTGAGGCGCTGTTGCAGCGTGATAATCTGGTGCTGGCCACGGGAGGTGGCGCAGTTCTGGCAACTGAAAATCGCATGATGATGCAACAGAATGGCCTGGTTATCTATCTGAAAGCCAGCGTTCATGACTTGTGGCTGCGCACGCGCAACGATAAAAACCGTCCCTTGCTGCAAACGGGAAATGTGCACGCCAAACTCGTCGAGTTGCTGCATCAACGCGATGCGCTTTATCAACAGGTGGCCGATATCGTTATGCCTACGGGAAGGCAAAGCGTGCATGGACTGATGCTGAGGCTGGCGGTCGAAATCGAGAACTACCGAAAAAACAATCAATAAAACGGCCTGATGGATTATTTGGGTTTAACACAGATAATCCATCAGGCCGTCATTCCGGCGTAGGCCGGAATCCAGCGAATTAGAAACTCCGCACAGCGGACAAAATCGGGGTTCTGTCCCACTTCGTGGGCATTATTCGATAATCTGGATACCGGCTTTCGCCGGTATGACGTGGTTTATTGCTAATGAACAATTTGGGTTGAACATAAAATTATGCAAACATTAACAGTAGGATTGGCAGAGCGCAGTTATCCGATACACATCGGTACCGGTCTGCTGGCAAACGCGGAGCTGCTGACCTCGCATCTTCCCGGCAAGCGGGTTGCCATCGTCACTAACACCACGGTAGCGCCGCTGTATCTGGAACGGCTGCAGCAGACACTGCAAGAGATGGGTGTTCACAGCATGCCTATCGTCCTGCCGGATGGCGAAGTCTATAAGACAGCCGATACGCTTAATACGATTTATGATGCGTTGCTGACGCATCGTTGCGAACGCAGTACGCCGCTCATCGCACTCGGTGGCGGGGTGATCGGTGACATGACGGGTTTTGCTGCGGCGACTTATTTGCGCGGCGTACCCTTTATCCAGATGCCGACTACGCTGTTATCGCAGGTGGATTCCTCCGTGGGCGGCAAGACCGGCATCAATCACCTGCTCGGTAAAAACATGATAGGTGCGTTCTATCAGCCGCGACTGGTGCTGGCCGATATTTCCACGCTGGACACGCTGCCGGACAATGAGCTGTCGGCCGGGCTTGCCGAGGTCATCAAGTATGGACTGATCCGCGACCTGCCTTTTCTCGAATGGCTGGAGCAGAACATGGACAAGCTGCTGGCGCGTGACACCGAAGCGCTGCAATATGCGGTATTGCGCAGTTGCCAGCATAAGGCGGAAGTCGTGGCCGCAGATGAGCGCGAAAGCGGCGAGCGCGCCTTGCTGAATCTGGGTCATACTTTTGGACATGCGATTGAGTCGGGCATGGGATACGGCAACTGGCTGCATGGAGAAGCTGTAGCGGCGGGCACGGTGATGGCTGCCGATTTGTCGCAGCGCATGGGCTGGATCAGCGCACAAGATGTGGCACGTATTCGCAGGCTGTTTCAGCGCGCCAATCTGCCGGTGGTCGCCCCCGATCTGGGCGCGGGAAAATACCTGGATTACATGGGGCATGACAAAAAAGTCGAAGGCGGAAAAATGCGTTTCGTATTGCTCAAGGAAGTCGGCAAGGCTGTGCTGAAGGGCGAAGTGCCCTCCGAACTGTTGCAGCAGACATTGGAAGCCTGCTGCGCAAGGGTGTCAGCAGAGCCGACGGAATGTGCCTGACATGACTGATCTCGCCAGTTATGCCGTTAGTGAGGCCAATTCGCGTGGCCGACGGTTTTCTGAAGTACCGCCGCAAGGACGCAGCGAATTTCAGCGCGACCGTGATCGCATCATTCATTCCGGCGCGTTTCGCCGCCTGGAATATAAGACCCAGGTGTTTGTGAATCATGAGGGCGACCTGTTTCGCACCCGTCTGACTCACAGCATTGAAGTTGCACAAATTGCCCGATCGATCGCGCGCAGCCTGCATCTGAATGAAGATCTGGCTGAAGCCATTTCACTGGCGCATGACTTAGGTCACACCCCATTTGGCCATGCCGGACAGGAAGCACTGAACGATTGCATGAAAGCTTACGGTGGTTTTGAGCATAATTTGCAATCCGTACGGGTGGTGGATGTGCTGGAAGAGCGTTATGCGACGTTCGACGGGCTGAATCTATGCTTTGAGACGCGCGAAGGCATGCTCAAACACTGCAGGCCGGAACAGGCAGCACTTCTCGGTGAGTTGGGGGAGCGCTTCCTGAAGAATCGCCGCCCTTCACTGGAGGGACAAATCGCCAATCTGGCCGATGAAATCGCTTACAACAATCACGATGTGGATGATGGTTTGCGCTCAGGGCTGATCACTCTGGAGCAACTCGCTGCCGTACCACTGGTGGCGGAGCATTTGCATCAAGTGCGTGAGGCTTATCCGGATTTGCCCGAGCGGCGCGTGGTGCATGAAACCGTGCGGCGCATGATTAACACGCTGGTAACCGATTTGATCCGGCAAAGCGCGCTCAATATTGCCGCACAGAATTTGAGCAGCCTGGACGATGTACGCAATGCTCCCGCGTTGATTGCCTTTAGTGCGGAGTTGAACAAACAGCAGCGCGAACTCAAGAAGTTCCTGCACAGCCACTTGTACCGCCATTACCGTGTGATGCGCATGAGCGCCAAGGCGCAGCGCATCATAGGTGACTTGTTCGGCGTTTTCATGGAAGACCGCCGATTGCTGCCGTTTAAAACGCCGGACACGCTTGCAGAGGCGGACAGGGCGCGGGTAGTGGCGGATTACATCGCGGGCATGACGGATCGTTACGCGATACGTGAACATAAACGCATTTTTGCCGTGGAAGAAGACGCGTTTTAGAGGCAGGTTTCAGTAAGTAGAATGACATCTAGGGAAGCGCTGATTTATTCACTATAACTGTCATTGCGAGCGAAGCGTGGCAATCCAGTATGTTGATTATAAAATAAATTCTGGATTGCCACGTCGCTGCGCTCCTCGCAAAGACGATTTAATCAGCGTTTCCCTAGCGCTGACGATCCATCTTTTTCGCGCAAATCCCCTTTTAACTTTACGGTCTATGATTTTAACGTCCCCGATAGCATCGCGGGTTAACATTATCCCGCCGCCTGTCCGGGTTGGTCTGCCTATAGTCGGTTTGGCGTAGCCCACACATGCCCGCCCGCCCTAATATGTGCACTAAGGAGAAACAAGATGAGAATGCAACGCGGATTTACCCTGATTGAAATCATGATTGTGGTTGCCATCGTTGGCATCCTTTCGTCTGTTGCGATACCAATGTATACCGCCTACATGGCACGGGGAAAGCTGGTCGAAGCGCAGTCTGAACTTACTTCCGCGCGGGTACGCATAGAGCAGTATTACCAGGATAATCGTACCTATGTCGGCTTCACCTGTCCGGCCGCGTCCCGCTATTTTTCTTACGCCTGTACGCTTGCGGCTGACAGCTATACGCTCACAGCCAGCAATGTCGCCGGCCAGGGCTTGGGTGCCGCCAATAGCTATGCCTACACCATTAATGCGAGCAACGCCAAAGCGACTGTCCGATTTTCCGGTGCGGCAAGCACAGCAACCTGCTGGATAACCAAGGCGGGTCAAGGATGCTAGAGATCACACCCTCTCTTCTAACTCTCTCCCTGAGGGTGAGGGGGGTAAGGACTCGCTGCGCGAGCTACCCTTTAACTATGCGCTCCATGCAGCGCGGCGTTACCATGATAGAGGTCATGGTAACGGTTGCAATTATCGCCGCCGTTGTCGCCATCGGTATTCCCGGGCTGTCAGCCTGGATGCAGAGCGCTCAGGTAAAAGCGACTGCTGAATCCGTGCTGACCGGCTTGCAACTCGCGCGCGGTGAGGCTGTCCGGCAGAATGTCCGCACCCGCTTTCAGCTCGCCAATCCAAACGGCACAGGCTGTAACAGTATGGGATGCTGGACAATTACCACGGACAGTCTGACCGCGCCGGGGACTTTTCCCTCTGCCAATCAGGTGCAAACGGCCGGGGCGCAGGAAAGCGGAACCAATGCCCGCCTCGGCGTGAGTACGGCGACTCTCGCGGCAACAAATTGTTGCGCGACCGCTGTTGCAGCGGGAACAGGGATGAGCGCGAATCCTTTGCCGGGCGTGGTTTTCAATGCCTTCGGCCAGGTCGTGACGGATGCCTCTGTGACCAGCATTACCCGAATAGATGTAAGCAACCCGTCGGCCCCTGATGCACGCAGGCTGGTCATCATGATAAGCAACTCGGGCATGGCCAAGCTATGCGACCCTTCTTTTCCAACTTCCAATCCGCGCGGTTGCCCCTGAGGAAAATGTGGTGAACCCCAACTATTCCAAATCATCAAAGGACGCGCAGCAGGGCTCTATCCTGCTGGAGGCGCTGATCGCGTTCCTGATTTTCTCGATGGGGATACTCGGCGTAATTGGCCTGCAGGCCACGGCCATCAGCAATACGCTGGATGCGCGTTACCGCAGCGATGCAGCCTTCCTGGCCAACCAGATCATCGCGCAGATGTGGGCGGATTCTCTGGCTGTTACCAGCACGATGCCGACCAGTTATGTCGTTCAGCCCAGCTATGCCTGCAATCCCTGCACAAGTGCCAATGGCAATGCGAATACCCAAGCCTGGGTGGCGCAGATTCAGTCCGGATTTTTGCCCGGCGTGACCAATGCGGCCAATCAGCCCATCATTGCCATTAGCGGTAATCAGGTTACGGTGACGCTGTATTGGCAGTCGCCGCAAAGTCAGGCGACGACGCATAATTACGTGACAAAAACGGAAATTAATTTTAACTAGCCCCGGTCATGAGTAAGAAATTGAAAATGAAGACGTCGAAAATTCCTTGCCAAGGTGGTTTTACGCTCATTGAGCTACTGGTCGGCCTGGCGCTCGGCCTGATTGCGTCGCTGGCAATTTTTTCCACCGTATCCACCTTCGAGACGCAACGCCGCACCACGGGTGGCGGTGCGGACATGCAGCAAAACGGCTTGCTTGCGCTGTATTCCATCGAGCAGGACATACGCATGGCTGGATACGGCTTGGTAGATGCCAGCACCACTCCCGGCACCCTGCCCTGCGTCAAGGTCAACAATGTCGGTATAGCCCCGGTAAAAATTACTGACGGCGGCACTGGGTCTGACTCTCTCACCACGCACCGACTGGATTCCGATATTGGCGGCATCGTCACCGGAGGGGGCGCTGCCATGCTTACCTCTGCCCTATCGGACACCCCGACCATCTCGTCAATCAGAGCGGATACCAGCAAGGCCATCAAACAGAATGATTACCTGCTGATCCCGGGAACCAATTACAGTGTCAGCAAGGGCTGTTCATTGGTTAAGGCGACCAGCCTGCCAACGGTCGATGCTGTAACACCAGCCACTGCAAGTATTATTAACCTGGGACAGGCAGTCCCCACCTTTCCTGATCTGCGATACCAAGTCGATGCCAGCTTCAACCTGAACCACTCCGTGAACAGTGGCGCCAACTGGAATACCGTTGCGAGTGACATCGTCAACATGCAAATGCAGTATGGCGTCGCCAATGCAGGCAGCCAGCCCGTAAGTTGCTGGACAGATGCGACCGGCAGCGCATGTTCCGGCACCAACTGGTCGGCTCCTTCCGCAGCCGAGATTGCGAGAATCAAGGCTATCCGGGTTGCCATTGTTGCCAGAAGTGCACAGAAGGCAGCCTGTACCACCACGACTGTTGCGCCGATTTCCTGGGTTAAACCAAACACTACGCCGACCAGCAGCAATGCTCCGCTGATCAGCTTAAGTACTTCTGTCGGTCAGGACTGGCAATGCTATCGCTACAAGGTCTATCAGACCATCATCCCGGTGCGCAACGTGATATGGGGAAATCTGTGATGAACTACCGCAATAAACAGCAGGGCGTGGTGCTGGTTATTGCGCTGATCGCACTGGTGGCCATCTCGCTGACAGCCGTTGCGCTGATGCGCACCGTGGATACCAGCAACGTGGTTTCCGGCAATATCGCCTTCAACGAGGCGGCTATCCAGATGGCCGACATCGGCGCGGAGGTGGCTTATAAGGAGATTGATGATGAGCCGGACCCGAAGGTTTTCACGGGGAAGGCCTATTATTTTCCAAACTACTCAGATATTAGCGCGGTATCGAGACTGCCCACCCAGGCAGGAACGTGGAAGGCTGTCCCGAGTTCCAGTGTGAACTTGTCAGGATATGCCGTTCAGTATATGGCAGAGCGGATGTGCGTAGGCACAGCGAATTTTCAGGAAGTACCTACATTTACAAAATGCAAGGCGGTGCCTCTCTATGACACAGCCGGAATTTTGCTGGCGGATGCAAATAGTATTCCCTTGTCAGTTGGCAAGCTGTATTACCGGATTACGGTTCAAGTCAACGGGCCGAGAAATACCCGCGCACTATCCCAGTTTTTTTATGGTGTCCTTGGCGGCGTTAACAATTAGGCGTGATCAGATCGCTCGGGAGGCACACTTAATGACATGAAATAGTTTTTGTAGCAGCCAAGGCATGGTTATTCATGTCGTAGTTCAGTACCTGGGGTTATTGGCCTGACGATAACTCGCCGTTCGGCTTCACTGTTGCTTTTTATTATTTAATTTTTAAAAGGAAAAGATCATGAAAACCCAACCTGCAAATCTGTTGCTTGCTTTGATGCTGGGCTTTGCCAGCATGGCTTTTGTTTCAACTTCAGTACTTGCCGGCAGTTCTGAAGATTCCAAAAAGGAACAGGAAGACAAGGATAAAGAAGACAAAGAAGACAAAGATAAAAAGGATAAAGAAGATAAGGACGCGAAAGACACCAAGGATGCCAAGGACTCGTCCGATAGTGCGAGCTGTACCAGCAAGTTGATTAAAGCGTGTGCCCTGGATGTCATCCAAACCACCTGTCCAGAGGGTAAGCAGCCTACATCAACAATCAAGGGTAAAGACGGCAAGGGTGAAAGCGATGATAAAGAACACACGTCTAAAGACAAGGACAGTGTGACCAATAAGAATGATCGTGATCGCTATGAAGAAAGTCGCGTAGATCATAAGGATCGTTCCAATACCAAAGATGGAAAAATAGCTATCTGCCACCGCATGGGTGGCGCGAGAGTATCGCTGGTCGTTGCGAATGACGGCTGGCTGAACGGGCATTCCAAGCATGCGCTGGATACGATCGGTCGTTGTGAGGATTTCGACGATGCCAAGAATGATGATTCCAAAAAGGATAGCGACAAGAAGATTTCCGCTTCAGATGCAGGCTACAGTCGTGGTTTCACGCCGAGCCAGATCGACTGCCTGACCGGCCCTACAAACAGCACGTATACAATCAATGGCAAATCGTATCCTGGAGCCATACCTGTTGGCAAGGCCAGCACCACTACCATCACTATTCCATCATCCAACCAGGGGTCTAGCCGCGGTGGTGTACGAACCCTGCGCTAACGCCGCAAGCAGCTGAAGTAACAAACAGGGCGGAGCAATCCGCCCTGTTGTATTTATCCCTTGCCCTTCCATTGATTTTGTCTTGACTCGCCACGAATAAGAAACCACAATTAGCCTGATTTGTTTATAAATGAGGTTCGTATGCAAGTATCCATGCGGGAATTTAAGACCCATTTGTCGCAGTATGTCGGGCAGGCGCAATCCGGTCAGTCTATTGAGCTGACTTCATACCGCAAGGTGGTGGCGCGTCTCGTGGGGGTGTCGGCGACAGAAAGTGCGGGCATCGCGCAGTTACTGGCGTCGGGTGTCGCAAGCTGGCAGGGAGGCAAACCCGTGGGCGCGGCTTTTGAGTTAAAAGCGGGTGGGAAATCCGTGTCCGCGATGGTGCTGGAGGATCGCGGGTGATCCTGTTTTGCGATACATCGGCCTTGCTCAAACTCTACATCGTTGAAACGGGCAGCGAAGTAGTCAAGGGGTGGGTGACAAAAGCTGAAGCTGTCGCCGTGTGCCGTGTCGCATGGGCGGAAGCGCATGCCGCCCTTTCCCGTCGAGCACGCGAGGTAAGCGAAGATGCCCCGGTGATCGAACAGGCCAAGGCTGCGTTAGCACGGGATTGGCCGCATTACCTGGTGATGGAAGTGGATCAGATGCTGGTGGAACGAGCCGGGGACTATGCCGATACCTTCGCGCTGCGTGGCTATGACAGCATTCAACTCGCGGCGGCGTTTGAAACCGGACGCATCGCACAATTGCCTGTCTGCTTTGCCTGTTTCGATATGCGCCTGAATAAGGCTGCGGGCATTCTGGGGATGACTTGTATGTAACGGCGTTACGCGAGCATTGGCAGTATTAGGGAAGCGCTGATTAAATCGTCTTTGCGAGGAGCGTAGCGACGTGGCAATCCAGAATTCGTTTTATCCCGGATTGTTCACTAGCTGATTTAACCCATCCCCACCCCAGCCCTCCCCTTGAAAGGGAGGGAGAAGGGCAGGCGCAGTGGCATGCCAGGTGGGGCTGACATTCCCGCGCTCAAAATCCATACTCTCCCCCCTTCAAGGGGGGAGTTGGAGGGGGGATGGGGGAAGAATTTCCCAATGGATAATTTGGGTGAATAAATCAGCATCTACTTAGCAATGCCGTGATACCATGCGTGCATTCAAACTGAATGCACAGGTGAAATCATGGCAACAATGAGTATTCGCGGACTGGATGATCATGTGTTAATCCAGCTTAAAAGTCAGGCCGAACACGAAGGGTCCAGCCTCAACAGTCTGGTGTTACGCTTGTTGCAAGGCGCAGGTACACAAGTTGAGCCGGGCAGATTGAAGAAATTTGATGACCTCGATAGCTTGGCCGGCAACTGGAGTAATGAAGACGCACAAGCTTTCGAGCGCAACACGGCACCGTTTGCCGAAGTTGACGCGGCGCTTTGGAGTTAAGCGATGAGACCGGTTGTAATGGACACCAACGCTTACGCTGCCTTCAAGCGTGGCGATGAAAACATCATAGCGGTACTGCAACATGCCCCCGGCATTCTTTTGTGCGCAACCGTGTTGGGTGAATTGCTGGGCGGCTTTGCTGCGGGGCAGCGTGAGAGCATCAATCGCAGTGAATTGACGCAATTTATCAACACACCACGCGTGAAGGTCATACCTGTTACAGCGGCTACCGCCGATCTATACGCGCTGGTCTATGCTGCATTGCGCGGCAAAGGTCAGCCCATTCCCACTAACGATCTGTGGATTGCCGCCAGCTGTCTGGAACACGGCACCACGCTGTTGACGTTCGACGCACATTTTAAAAACATAGACGGTCTGCGCGCCGGAGCTCAACTGGAAGATTTTATTCCCTGATCGCGCCTGGCCCCTGCACTCCTGGTTATGCAGCGAGCCGTTGCAATGGCCATTGAATATCGATCTCATCCCAGGGTACAAACACTTTTCCGGAGGCGTCTTTCTCAATCACCATCCATTCGGACAGCATGGCCACATCCTGATGCACGTTGCGATAGTGCCTATTCAGCCGCTTGGCCAAGGCATAAATGCTTTGCGCACCGGTCTTCTTCAGCGTCTCCACCAATTCCCAACGTTTAGGGCTAAACACCGCTCCCATTTGCGCCATATTCTCAAAGCCTACGCCAAAATGCGGAGCCACTTCCTCCCCGTCGATCACGGCCTGCAGGGTTTTTCCAAAATCTTGCAGCGCGTCAGCAAGCGATTCGCCGACTTGAATCGTTAATGTTGTCATAGCTTCTCCACATCCTTTTTGAAATCCTTGATTAAAGTCGGCACATCAACAAACACATAAGCCAGTTCCAGCGCGCCTAAATGCTTATGATCCCCCTTGCCACGCTCATTGTCATACACTACCACCCGCACCCCGTCCACGATGTACACCAGCCGATACTTAAAGGCGTGTAGCGAAGGATCAATCGGTTTAGGCACAGCCCAGACCACCATTTCAATTTTACCTTGAGCATGACGAAGTTTGCGATGCGTAATCAGGGTGGCTTTCATGGTGCGCATGATACCCCATACAAGAGGCATGTAAAGCCCTATATTCAGGCCACTGTCTGGGGGTTGCTCCGAGCCTCTTCCCTGGTTCTTTTTGCGACTACCACTTGGACAGTGATTTATTCAGTTCATATTGGGCTTCGGCGTCATCGTGGTTCAGCTTGATCAGCTCAAGGTATGCGGCTAGCGCCTCGTCCTTCCTGCCCAATTCCTGGAGTATTTTTGCTTTCAGCGCGTAGCCCTCTTCGTCAGCCTGTTTACTGAGCGACTGTTCGACATACGCCAATGCACGGGTCGGATTGTCCATTTTCAGGGTGACTCTGGCCAGACGGTAGATCACGTCCATGTCATCCGGGTCTTGCCGGCCCGCCAGCTGGTATGTTTTTAGCGCTTCGTCCAATAGTCCCTGATATTCCAAACAGGCTGCAATGTTAAACAGCGTGTCCTCGTGTTGCGGATCGAGTTGTAAAGCCAGCCGATACTCGGCTATGGCCTCATCGTAGCGCTGGCGCAGACGATATTGATCACCCAGGGTATGATGTGCCTCGGCATCATTCAGCATTTTGGCGATGATTTGATAGTTTTTCATTGTGGCATCATCCACGCGGCTATCCAGATTGTTGACATAGATACGCCCCAGCCTGTCGAATCTGTCCACTATGGTAGAACTTTCCAGAACCATTTTTAAATGGCTGAGTTGCTCGACGGGATCGTATTCCATCGCAGGTTCTATCGTATTGGCCACATCATCCAGGTTGAGCGTGTCATAAAGTTCGAGCTGGAATTCCTTGAACTCCTTCTTTTTCAGGCTGGCCATGGCAAACTCCAGCACAGGCCGATCAATCGTGTTGATAGGCGCATCGAACTTCAGCCTGTCCGTGAATACTTCAGAACTGAGCACGTTATAAGCCAGCAGGCGCGGGATGATTTTGTGTTCCAGCAAGTAGCGCTGCAAAGGAGGTGCCTTGTCCACCAGATCGGGATGTTGCAGTTTCACCGGCTTATCCGAGGCGATCAACAGGTAATAGCCCGATTTGACGAACAGGATAGAGCAGTGCTTGAAACGCTGCTTCAGGGAGTTGAGTATGATCCTCGCTCCGTCGCTGCCGATACGGGAATCCATCCAGGTGAGATAGATGCCGTCCGGATTAAGGCGGCGTTTGATTTTATCGAAAAAATCCACGGTGTATAACTTTGACGAGCTGAAATACAGCGGCGAGGTCACCGTATTCAGGATCATGTCATAGCTTTTGTTCACTGACTGGATGTAATGTATCCCGTCATCCACCACGATATTCACACGGGGATTGTGCTCGATGTCGAAGTTCCACTGCTTCATGCGGAACTGGTTGTCACGCACTACTGGGTTGATTTCGACGACATCGGTGTGATCAAACAGCAAACCGACCGCCGATGCCGTGGCGCCACTGCCCAGACCCAGCACCAGCGCCTCGCCGGTTTTGGGAGAGAACATCGGGCCCAGGGTGCCGACTATCTTTTCCGAAGGATTGTTCATCGGTATGCTGATGTAACCGTTAATGAAAAAATACGGCTTGCCATCCGACCAGTTGATCGAAAATACGTCCTGGTATCCTTTAAATTTCTCGGGGAAATTGAAGTCCTTGCGGTCCTCTTCCATATCCTTTGCCGAATGGAAAGAGGTGTAGCTCAGGTAGAGCAGGTCCTCATCCCATTTAAAATGATGCAGTCCCGCCGTGCTCAGCAAGACGGCGGCAGCGGCAAGCGGCATCCGCCATTGAAAAATCCGCCCCCACTGATAAACCGCCAATGCCGCCGTCACCAGCGCCGAGATCACCAGCAGCTGCACGCCGTAATCCAGATACTGGTGCAATACCAGCGCCATCAGCAAAAATCCGGCTACATTGGCCAGCGAGCTGATATACAGCAGCGTGCCGGATTCTTTCGCGACTTCATTGCGCGTGTTGAGCAGCGCCGGCAGGGTAGCGCCGAAGGTGACGGCCGGGAGACCCATCAGCAGCACTAATATGCCGCCCTTCAGAAACAGAATCGCCTGGCCATGTTCGACCGCTTTTTCATAGAAATCAGCATAGATATACAACAGATCGCGATACAGCGCGAGAAACAACAACAGACCGATAACATTGGCCAGCAGCAGCCTGGCGTAGCCTATGTTGAAACGCTTCACCAGCATGGCACCGAAGGCAATGCCAAACAGAATGATGGACAATACCAGGGCAAAAGATTCGCGGAAAGGCCCGAACATCATCTCCGACATCTTCACCATGAATAACTGGAATACCGCCGAAGCCATGCTGACAAGCACCAATGAAACAAGGTGGTTGCGAGGAAGCGTGCTGGAGGATTGTTCCGGCGGCGGCAGTGCGGCAACCGGCTTGCCTGCGGCGAACAACAGGCTGGCTGCCAGCAGGTTGACCAGTCCGAAGACGATCACGGTACCGGTGATGCCGAACTGGCGTATCAGCCAGAATTCGATCAGCAGGGCCGTCGCGGCCGCACCCAGATTGTAGAGGGAGTACACCCGCGCAAACACGGGGCCGTCGTTCATGCGACCGATGTAACCTGCGAACAGCGGCACGCTGCAGCCCAACATCAAGGCCGGGAATAACAGCAACAGCGTACCCAGCAGGACAGGCCCGGCCAGACCGGGTAAAAACCCCATGCCGTTGTAGAGCAGATGTTCTATGGCATTTCTGGATAGCACAAAAGCTATTCCATAGATGCCTATCATCGCCTCTATCAGCCAGAGCCTGCGCCACAGACGGTGTGCATGACGCGCGCCCAGGCCGATGCCCAGCAAAAAGGTGATCAGTACGGCGGACGATACCGCAAACTGGTCGCCCAGTATCCCGCCCAGAATCCGGCCGTAGAGAATTTCATACGATATACCGCTCAGTCCTGAAAGCAGCAATATCAGGGTAAGCAAAAATTTTCGACTCATGGTTTCCTTGCAGGTTATACGAAAGGCATGGGCATCACGCGCTACAGCCCCATACGATCAGCGATTTGATTGATATTCTGTATTCGTCCCGGATAGTTCATTAGAATAAAACCCGTCATTGATAAGACAACTGATAAAACCACTCAATTCTGGCTAAGGGCTAAAGCCCAAGTCATCATTGATAGCCATTCGACTAAGCCAGCACACCCTAAAGGGTACAAGAGCTGGCAAGTCGCTGGTTATCCCGCGAATAAGTAGTGACTTTGCAATCGTTTTATTGATTGC
>JAUSAO010000001.1 GCA_030652475.1 Gallionella sp.
AAAGGCACGAAATTCACGAAAGAAAACAATCGACTACATAAATTGAGCAACGCACCCAACGGGTGATGCAACAAATCAGGATATGCATTTGAATTTGTTCGTGTTTTTTCGTGGATTTCGTGGACAACAGCTTTTTCAAGGATCAAACAAATTTCAAACTACATTCTCAACCGGCGGCATTCTCTCACCTGTCCAGCGGGCTGACCACACCCCGACCGCCTTTATTGAGCACATGGGTATAGATCATCGTGGTGGAAACATCCGAGTGACCGAGCAATTCCTGCACCGTGCGGATGTCATAGCCGCTCTCCAGCAAATGCGTGGCAAAGGAATGGCGAAAAGGTTGAGCCGGGGTTTCGGTTGGCATGCCAACCGCCTGCGAAACGGTCGCCCGATGCAGCGGGCGGCGCGCCCTGCAAGGGTGCGGAGTTGCCAGCTTGGTAATACCTGACAATGCCACGGCTTTTTTCACGGCGCGCTGCAACAGTTTTTCATCAATATGGTGGCGGCGCTCCCGTCCACTGCGCGGATCAAGCGAATAGCTCCCCGACGGAAACACATATTGCCAAGCCCACTCACTCGCGGCAGATGGATATTTGCGCGCCAGTGCGTCCGGCAAAAACACCTCTGCCATCCCCTTGCCCAGATCATCCTGATACAACAGGCGACGTTTCACCAGATACCCCTGCAAGGTCTGAACCAGCGTATCCGGCAACATCGTCACCCTATCCTTACCGCCCTTGCCATCGCGGATCAGAATCTCGCTCTGCCCGAAATCAATATCCTTCACCCGCAAACGGCAGCATTCCATCAGCCGCATTCCCGTGCCATACAACAGCCGCGCCATCAGGCCGTAAACGCCGTCCATCCGCTCCAAAACCAGCGCCACTTCGACGCGATTCAGCACCGAAGGCAAACGTTGCGGCTTCTTCGCGCGCACCACGTTATCCAGCCAAGGCAACTTGACCCCTAACACCTCGCGATAAAGAAACAACAGCGCAGATAAAGCCTGATTCTGAGTGGAAGCCGACACATTCCCCTCAACCGCCAAATTCGTCAAGAATGCCTCCACCTCAACCGCGCCCAGCTCCCTCGGATGATGCTTGCCATGAAACAAGATGAAGCGCTTGATCCACTGCACATATTGCGTTTCCGTGCGGATGCTGTAATGTCTCACCCTGATCTTGTCACGGACTTGATCCAGCAGCTTGGGCGGAGTGGTTTGAGGTGTAATTTCATTGTTCATAACATCGCCTTATTGTGCAAAGTAGTCAAAAACAAACAAGGAGTTAAACTTGAAGCCGAACCGAATTCTACTCTTTTTAAGCACAGGATATACACCGATTTCGGTGCATACATTACGTTGGGCATACAAAGGAACGTGAATGGCATCTCCCGCAAAAACACCTCAACCGCCTTACTATGCGGTTATCTTTACCTCTGTCCGACATGACGGAGATAACGGATATGGAGAAGCAGCAAAACAAATGGTTGAGCTTGCTTCTAAGCAACCGGGATTTCTTGGTTTCGAGACCGCAAGACAAGAAATTGGAATTTCTGTGTCTTACTGGTCCACGCTAGAGGCAATAAAAGCCTGGAAAGAAAACGTAACTCATCGCCAAGTTCAGAGCCATGCAAAGGAATGGTATAAAACATTTAGGGTTCGAGTCTGTCGCGTAGAGCGCGAGCATGGTTTCTAATTTTCTGCCCAACCCGGCATTCGAGCGGGACTCGCCGAGAAGCGCGGCGAGCCCCTCAATTTTACGTTAGGCATTAAAAGGTTCATCGTATATGACTAAGCATCCAATAGAACATGTAATCGCAAAGGCAGACACTGCAATTGTTCATGAAGATTTTGATACCTTAATCAACATTTACTCAGATGATGCCGTTCTTGTTATTAAGCCAGGTATGAATGCAATCGGAAAGGTACAGATTAGAAAAGCATATGAAGCAATCGCTTCACATTTCAATCACACCTTACATATTGAACAAGCTGGAATGAAAATATTGGAAGCAGGTGACACTGCATTGGTTGTAGCTAAAACTGTAGTTTCAGCTTCTAATATTCCTGCTACTGAAAGAAGCGCCACCTATGTGTTTAAGAAAAACTTAAGTGGTGATTGGCTATGTCAAATTGATAATTCATATGGGCACGACCAATAGGGGACAGACCACGGTTTTTTAAACTCTGCTAGACTGCTCCCCTGCCCCCGTAAACCGGAGTTCATCATGCCTCGCCGTGCTCGCATCGCATTGCCAAATGTTCCCGTTCACGTTATCCAGCGCGGCAATAACCGTCAGCCCTGCTTCTTTGCCGATGAGGATTATCGCCGTTATCTGGACTGGTTGACGGAGTACGCCAGCAAGACGGGCTGCCGGGTTCATGCTTATGTGTTGATGACCAATCATGTGCATTTGCTGCTTTCCGCCGACCAGGCCGATGCTGGCGGTGCGTTGATGAAGTCGCTGGGGCAACGTTATGCGCAATATGTGAATCGCGTTTATCAGCGCAGCGGAACTTTATGGGAGGGGCGTTTCCGCTCGTGTCCGGTGCAGGAGGAAGATTATTTTCTGGGTTGCCAGCGTTATATCGAGTTGAATCCGGTACGGGCGAACATGGTGGCGCATCCGGCAGATTATCGCTGGTCAAGCTATCG
>JAUSAO010000005.1 GCA_030652475.1 Gallionella sp.
GTTCATCAACAACACTGATCCGCCGTTTTGACCTGTCGCCGCATCTAATTACGATACAAAGCAAAGGGCACGAAAGTGCCCTTTGTGCTACCTGCCGTCAACCTGCGCCAGATTTACGCGGATTTACACCGCCGCCAACAGTGCTAAACGGGCAGGGCGAGATTACGCATTATGTTGCGGTAAAACAGGACATCACCGAGCGCAAAGCGAACGAAGCCAAGGTTCAGCGAATCAGCAATATTTACGCTGCATTGAGCCAGTGCAACGAGGCCATCGTGCGCTGCACCAATGAGGAACAGTTGTTTCAGCAAATATGCCGCATCGCGGTGCAATTCGGTAGCGTAAAAATGGCGTGGCTCGGGTTGGTGGACGAGGCGAGCAAGCGAGTCAAGCCGATTGCCTCCTATGGCGATGGCAAGGAGTATCTGGATGGCATCCAGATATCTACGGATGCCAATGATCCGTCGGCGCAAGGTCCGACCGGTATTGCCATTCGCGAGAACCGGCCGTTCTGGTGTCAGGATTTTCTGCATGATCCAGTCACCGCGATGTGGCATGAGCGTGCCATGCTCTTCGGTTGGGGTGCCTCAGCCTCGTTGCCGTTACTGCGCAACGGTGTGGTCATCGGCGTTTTCACTCTGTATGCCAGCGAGATCAATGCTTTCGACGAAGCCGCACAAAAACTGCTGATTGAAATGTCCACGAATATCAACTTTGCGCTGGTCAATTTCGATCTCGAGGCAAAGCGCAAGCAAGCCGAGGAGCAGATCAAGCACTATGTCACCCAACTCGAAATCTCCTTCATGCAAGCTGTGGAGGTGGCAACCACATTGAGCGAGATGCGTGATCCGTACACCGCCGGTCATGAACGGAGGGTGGCGGATATCGCTGCGGCCATTGGTGCTGAGCTCGGTTTTGACACGCGCCAACAGGAGGGGTTGAGAGTCGCCGGACAACTGCATGATGTCGGCAAGATCGCCATTCCGACAGAAATTCTCGCCAAGCCAGGAAAATTATCATCAATAGAATTCATGATGATCAAAGGACATCCCGAGGCCGGCTACGACATACTCAAAAATGTGAAATTCCCCTGGCCAGTGGCGGAGATAGCACTACAACATCACGAGCGCATGGATGGCAGCGGCTATCCGCGTGGATTGAAGGGCGATGAGATTCTGCTGGAAGCACGGATCATGGCGGTGGCTGATGTAGTCGAGGCAATGAGTTCGCACCGCCCCTACCGTCCCGGACTGGGCGTCGAGGCCGCGCTGGCCGAGATCACCCGCGCGCGCGGCACGCACTATGATGAACAAGCGGTGGATGCCTGTCTGCGGCTGTTCCGTGAGCGGGGTTATGTTTTGCCGGGTTGAGTGACCGCCTTCTTGTTTCTTCCCCATTACAGGGGAAGGTTCTGGCTAACGAATTATTTGGTTTTAACGATTGGAGACGATGATGGAAATGACTACCCCTTGGCAGCTGGACTGGAATGAAAGTCTGAGTATGTTTATCCCGGAGATCGATGCCCAGCATCAGAACTTCATCCGGCTCATCAACGAACTGAACGAAGCCATTATCGGGCGCATGGATATTGAAGAGATCAAGCGCCGTATGCAATCCATTCTGGACGATGCGGCGATGCACTTTGCCCATGAGGAGGTCTTGTTCAAAGAGTGGGGCTACCCGGGGGCGGAAGAACATGCGCAGAGGCATGTGCAGGCCATGCAGTTCTTTCGCAAAATCATGGAAGAGTTTGGGCGTGACAGAACGGAGTACGAGTGGATCGAGGCGGGCCTGAAGGTCAAACAAGCGTTGATCGGGCACCTCTTGGCAGAAGACATAAAGTACCGCGACTACCGCGTGGCACAAGGTCAGCTATCCCGTCCGATGCCATGATGTTTGAATGAATCACGGTGCAACTTTTATCGGTGTGGATTAAAGGGGCCGATTAAAGGGGCCAGGCTCGAAATATTTTCCGGCCTCGCCGCAACATCAGCCATAATTCCCATTGCGCCCATCAGTACTGCCATTATGGGGTCACATGCCATTAGGCACATTATGGGGTCAAACATGCCATTATGGGGTCAGTTCTAACATTCCAACAAATTGTAGGAATGTTAGAACTGACCCAGATGCCTGGTAGGGTGTGCTGTGCGCACCATGGTGCATGATGCCGCAAGGGCATTCCCACGGAATATAAGGCGATAAATCGGCTATTCCTGAATGAAAATGCACCCTACGCTTGCTTGGCAGACTATGCAGCCTTTTTCATGGGCAGTTCGGCTCGTTTGCTCACGTACAATAACTCGACACCCAGAACGTTTCCGTTGGCGTCATAATCCAGAATCATGCCGGGTTTGATTTCCTCGGTTTTCTCAATTTCGCCTTCTGTAAGCTGGATGTACAGTGCATCTGCCGCATGGTCGAATTCAATTTTCATGTGCTCACCTTTACTCTTCCATTGCTTGCATAAACCGCTTGCATTTTACGATTGCGCTTGCAACAATATCGACCATGAACAGCACCCATCGAAAAACACTGGAAGCTATTTTTTCCACACCAACACCCAGAAATCTGGAATGGGTACGGATGGAGTCTCTATTTGTAGCACTTGGCGGCGTCGTGATTGAAGGCAATGGCTCGCGTGTGCGATTCGAACTGGGCGGCGTAATCGGCACATTCCACCGTCCGCACCCGGCGAAAGAAGCAAAGCCGTATCAAGTGAGAGATGCCAAGTTATTTTTAACCGAAGCGGGAGTAACGCCATGAATACTATGATTTACAAGAGCTATGCGGCTCGCATTGAATACAGCGATGAGGATGCCTGCTTCATCGGGCATATTGCGGGGATAACCGATGTCATCGGTTTTCATGCCGACAACGTACAGGAATTGCGAGCAGCGTTTGAAGAGGCGGTGGAGGATTATCTGGCAAGCTGCGCGAACTTGGGCCGTGCAGCGCAAAAACCCGCCAGTGGTCGATTGATGTTGCGTGTGCCGCCAGAAGTACATACCGCAGCACTCGTGGCAGCGCAGGTGAGCGGGCAGAGCCTGAACCAATGGGCTACTCAAGCCTTGCGGCATGCATCTGAGTAAGTCACACAGCATCAACTGTGGCATGTCGGTTTTATCGCTACTGCAATCCGTAAACCGTAAACCGTAATAATGTCCATCGTTCGTGTCGCTCTTGATATCCCACTGTCCACCCTGTTCGATTACACGGTGGATGAGGTCGTCGCACCAGGCCAGCGTGTGATCGTGCCGTTCGGGCACAGGCAGTTGCTTGGCGTGATTCTGGAGTGCGTTGCGACGACAAGTATATCTTCCGAGCGTATTAAAGCGGTTATTCAGGTTTTGTACGACAGCGCGCCTTTGTCTGCGGAATTACTCAAATTGCTGTGTTTTTGCAGCGATTATTACCAGTACCCCGTGGGGCAGACGGTCTTGTCCGCATTGCCGAGCCGTCTGCGTTCTGCCAAGCCGCTTATTGTTAAGCCGATTTTGCACTACAGGCTCACTGACAATGGGCATGAGCTGGATATGGCTGATTTTCCGAAGCGGAAATCGGTGGCCCGAAAAATTATTGCGAAGTTAAAAGAGCATAGCTGCTCTTTCGCGCAGCTAAAAATGCTGTCGGCTACGGCAACTACCCAGTTGCAATGGTTGCAGCAGGAGGCGCTGGTCGAGAATTTCGAGGCCGAGTCATTTTCCGCGGCTGCATCTGAAATCAGGCATAGTTTTGAGAACGCGCACCAATTGACTGCAGAGCAGCAAGCCGCGGTAGATAGCATTATTGCAACAGAGGGTTATACCTGTTTTTTGCTGCACGGCATCACCGGCAGCGGAAAAACGGAGGTTTATGTCCATCTGATGGACCATATTATGCAGCGCAGCGGACAGGTGTTGCTGCTTGTTCCTGAAATCAACCTTACGCCACAACTGGAAAATTATTTTCGCAGCCGTTTCACCGACGTGACACTGGTGAGTATGCATAGCGGCTTGTCAGAAAATCAGCGGCTGCACAACTGGCAGCTTGCGCAGTCAGGTGCGGCGCAGATTGTCCTTGGTACACGATTGTCAATATTCGCAGAACTACCCAGGCTGGCACTGATCATCGTGGATGAAGAGCACGACAGCTCCTTCAAACAACAGGATGGACTGCGCTACTCGGCGCGGGATGTGGCGATTTTTCGCGCCAGCCAGCGTCGTATGCCTATCGTGCTGGGTTCGGCTACGCCCTCCCTCGAGAGTTATCAAAATGCGCAGACCGGACGCTATCGGATGCTGAGGTTAACGGGGCGTGCGCAGGCGGATGCGCGTTTACCCACTGTGGGCTGCATTAATATCCATCAGGCAGGGATGCACGAGGGTATCAGTGAGAAGCTGCTGCGCGAGGTTGAACAGCGCCTGGTACGCGGCGAGCAAAGTCTGTTGTTTATAAACCGACGCGGATATGCGCCCGTACTGATGTGTACCGAATGCGGCTGGCTGTCTGATTGCAGGCATTGTGCTGGGAAGATGGTGCTGCATCTTCAGGAGAATCGTCTTCGTTGCCATCACTGTGGTTATCAGGTGCGTGTTCCGGCGGCTTGTCCTGATTGCGGCAACGCCGAATTGCATCCGCTCGGAAGTGGTACGCAACGCGTGGAAAGCATCTTGCAGCAACGTTTTCCCGGCGCACGGATACTTCGCGTGGACAGGGACAGTACGCGCAATAAGCGGGCATGGCAGGTGATGCGCGAACAGATACACGCGAATGAGGTGGATATATTGGTTGGCACGCAAATGCTGGCCAAGGGCCATGACTTTCCCGCGCTGACGCTGGTGGGCGTGCTTAATCCAGACAGTGCGCTATATAGCAGCGATTTTCGTGCGGCAGAAAAACTATTTGCACAGTTGATGCAAGTAGCCGGGCGGGCAGGGCGAGCAGACAAGCCGGGCGAGGTATGGATACAAACTGCTTTCCCCGATCATCCATTGTTTCGCTGTTTGCAGAACCACGATTTTGAAGGCTGGGCGGAGGCTCAGTTGAGCGAACGGAAGATGGCAGGTTTTCCTCCGTTTGTCTTTCAGGTCATGCTTCGTGCAGAAGGGATGATTGAGGCGGATGTTTATGCCTATCTCAATCAGGCACGCATTGCGGCCATCGAATTAAAACATGCGATTGAAATATTTGGCGTAGTCCCGGCCGTGCTTGCGCGGCGTGCAAACCATGTTCGCGCACAATTATTGATTCAGGCAGCTACACGCAAGGGCTTGCAGCAATTTATGCGTGCGTGGAAACCATTGCTTGATGAACTTCCGGCGAAAAAAATACGCTGTTCGCTGGATGTCGACCCGCTTGAGTTTTGAGGGTTATACCCCCCCCAAAAGGGTGTGCAAGTGCGCGGTATTGCGTGGTGTATAATTCCCCAAATATTTTGAGGATAGAAAAATGATACGAGAAATTCAGCGGTTCATACTGGCCGATTTGGCTCTGCCCATCAAGACACTTTTTACCGGATATTTACTGGTTGTTGGCTTGGGATTGTTGTTTGCGGGCGCGCAGATTCTTCTGACCCACGGCATGGCGGATGGCAAATTGGGCCTTTCGGTGGATGACATCGTATATAGCTATCACGGCCAGCCTGGCACCAAACTGGAAGCAAAACTCAACGGATCGATGAAAGACATGGCGCCACCGGAAGTGCGTCTGACACTCATCAAGTGGGCGAGTACAGGCGCGCCTGAAGAAGAATGGGAGACAGCCATCAAGCCGAACGTGGTGCAATATTGTGCGCCTTGTCATGCCAATATGCCCAACCTGATCAACATCAGCGATAAAACGGTGATGGACGAAGTGACCAAAAGAGATGGGGGCGTTTCCGTGTCCACACTGACACGCGTTTCTCATATTCACTTGTTCGGTATTTCCTTCATCTTTTTCTTTGTAGGCTGGATATTTACCTACGCGACCGGCTTTTCGCCGATGACCAAAGGTATTCTGATCTTCACGCCGTTTGGTTTTCTGATCGTGGACGTCCTCTCATGGTGGCTAACCAAGCTGGAACCCAACTTTGCCTGGCTGGTGATTATTGGCGGTTTTGGTTATAGTCTTGCGGCTACCGTGATGATTTTCACCTCCTTGTATCAGATGTGGATACTGCCGAGACGTTTGCTCAAACCAGTTAATCCACTGACGGATTGATATTGGTGCGCCCAGCAATCGGATTGTTTGAAGGTATCGTCGCCATCGTCGGCGGCGATGCCGTATTGACGGGCGAAGCAGCCAAGCCCTATTGTCAGGATTGGCGCGGCCGTTATTCTGGCGACGCGCTGGCCATCGTGTTTCCATCCGACACGCAGCAGGTTTCCGAAGTCGTCAAACTGTGCGCTGCCAGGCAGATTGCCATTGTTCCGCAGGGCGGGAATACCAGTTTATGCGGTGGCAGCGTACCGCTGACCGAGGTTCGGCAAATTGTGCTGAATCTGTCACGCATGAACCGGATACGCACGATGGATGCGATCAATTACACCATGACGGTCGAGGCAGGATGCAGGCTGGCCGATGTGCGTGAGGAAGCAGAAAAAAATAACCGCTTGTACCCGCTCGCTCTGACGGCCACGCAAAAGTATTGCGAGGTTGGCGGCAATATTTCCACTAATGCAGGTGGTCTCAATGTATTGCGTTACGGTAATGCGCGTGATCTGGTGCTTGGCCTGGAAGTGGTGTTGCCGGATGGGCGCATTTGGGATGGGCTGCGCAGCCTGCGCAAGGACAATTCCGGTTACGATCTCAAGCATCTGTTCATCGGGGCGGAAGGTACGCTGGGTATTGTCACGGCCGCCGTGCTCAAGCTGTTTCCGCGACCGCAAACAACCTCCACGGCTTGCGTGGCGATTGCCGATGTAGATGCGGCGGTAAGGCTGCTGGCGCATGTGCGTGCGAATTGCGGCGATACGCTGAGCGCTTTTGAAATCATCTCGCGTAGCTGTCTGGATTTGGTCTATCGTCATATCGCAGATATGGATGAGCCGTTTGCCGGCAAATATGAATATTATTTACTGATCCAGCTAAGCGATGTGTTGCCAGGTTCGCTGGACCATGCGTTGCGTGCAGCGCTGCAGGGTTTCGGGCCGGGTGTGCTGGCGCAATCCGTCACCTCCGATGCCGAAGCCGCGGAAAACTGGTGGAAGCTGCGCAAAAATATCAGCGAGGCGCAGAAACGAGAAGGCGTCAGCATCAAACATGACATTTCTGTACCGGTAAGCCGTGTGGCAGAATTCATCGTGCAGGCCAACGCCGCGTTGCGCACGGCATTCCCGGGAATACGCATTGTTTTTTTCGGGCATATGGGCGATGGCAACATTCACTACAATGCATCCATGCCGGAAGCCGAAAAAAATCAGGCATTCATTGCACAGCATGAGCCAGAAGTGAACCGCCTCGTTTATGGCGTCGTGGCAGAGCTGGGCGGCAGCATCAGCGCCGAACACGGCCTGGGGCAACTCAAACATGAGACGATACGCGAATATAAAGACCCGCTTGAGCTGGAACTGATGCGCAACATCAAGCAAATGTTCGACCCAGCAGGTCTGATGAATCCGGGCAAATTCATCTGAGGTTACGGATGTTCTGCCGGGCGTCAGTTATTCGTTAACGTGAAACTCGCCTAGCGATTCGTTTGCCCTTTCCCTCGCTTGCGGGGGAAAGCGTAGCGAGGGGGCAATTGGAAAGGGGGAAAACGGGCATGGCGAGCTTCATTGTTGGGGTGGCTACTTGCCATGCCCGTTAGCCAAGAGAATCGGAGACGCAAATGGCAATTCAATCAGAAATCACCAACATGGCTTTGTTCTGCGATTTTGAGAACGTGGCGCTGGGCGTGCGCGACGCCAGGTATGCGCAGTTCGACATCAATAAAGTGCTGGAACGCTTGCTGCTCAAGGGCAGTATTGTTGTCAAAAAGGCCTATTGCGACTGGGACCGCTACAAGGAATTCAAGGCGACCATGCACGAGGCGGCCTTTGAACTGATTGAGATACCGCATGTACGCCAGTCGGGCAAGAACTCGGCGGACATTCGCATGGTGGTGGATGCGCTGGATCTCTGCTATACCAAGGCGCATATGGATACCTTTGTCATCATCAGCGGTGATTCGGACTTCTCGCCGCTGGTTTCCAAATTGCGCGAAAACAATAAATACGTGATCGGCATCGGCGTGAAGGATTCGACCTCAAATTTGCTGAGTGCGAACTGCGATGAATTTATTTTTTACGACGACCTGGTGCGCGAGCAAGAGGCGAAGCAAAAGCGCGCCGAAAAAAAGGCACCGGTGAAAGCAGGCAAGACCAAGCCAAGCGTCGCCAAGGGTGAAGACGACAAGCGTCAGGAAGCGCTGGATTTCATCGTGGAAACCGTTGAAGCGCTGATAGCCGAGCGCGGAGCGGATGAAAAAATATGGGGGTCTCTGGTCAAGACCACCATGCAACGCCGCAAGCCCGGATTTACCGAATCCTCCTACGGCTACCGCTCATTCAAGGAACTGGTCGAGGATGCGCAGCGTAACAAGCTGCTGCTGGTAGTGCGCGACGAGAAATCCGGCCAATACACGATCCGCTTGCCGGCGGCAGAATAGCCGCTTTTCCCTTTTCCCTTTTCCCTTTTCCCTTTTTAGTCGGCATTGGTTTTGTCGATATTTGAAGTGTAGTAAATCCTTAATCACCATGTAATTTAGTGAGTCTATCTTTGCGCCGTTAATTTCACTGCGTAAAGAAAATGCTCGCCTGGTCAGAAGAAGATCCCCCCCGCAAAGCCCGAATTGAAATCATCCCGATGATAGACGTGATGATGTTTCTGCTGGTCTTTTTTGTCTTGATTAGTCTGAATGTGATACCCGCTTTGGGTATCAAGACCAGTCTGCCAGGATCGGCACAACCGGAAAAATTGACAGTGCGCAAACATGCCGTGGTCACCGTTGCCAAGACCGGAGAAGTGCAACTCGACGGTGCAGCTTATTCGCTGGCAGGGTTATCCTCGGCGCTCACACAGATGAAATATTCCGATGATGTCGATGTTGTTATCAACAGCGACAAAGATGTGTCGGTGCAGCAGCTGGTTGATGTAATGGATGCTATCAAGTCTTCTGGTATCACCTCGATTGCCATTGCCTCTTCCAGGAAGCCTTAAGTGAGTGCGGTTGCAATGAGCTGGATGACCGGTCAAAAAAGAGAGTTGACCGCACAGGTGGGCACGGTGCTGACGGGCCTGTTTATCCTGTTTTTGGTTAAAACTGTGGTGATGTCACGCGATGCGCCGACGGCAAGGGAGCCAGCCCACTTGACACTCATTGCGCTGTCTGTAGAGCCTGAAAAAATTGTCGAAAAGCCGGTAGAGCAAATTCAGCCAGCCAAGCACGAGAAGGCGGTTGAGCTGCACAGCGTGGCAACACCCGTGATCGCGACACTTGCAACAATTAAAGAGCAGGTTGTGGTGCCTGTTGTGCCGAGTCCCCCCCCTAAAGAAAAAGTCGTGCCAGCTATTGTTGAGCCGCAGGTTCAGCACCTGAGTAACGGCGTTACAGAAGGCGCATTCGCGCAGGATGTGCGTTCGCGGATCGAGCGTAAGAAAATTTATCCCGATACGGCACGTGACTTGGGCATGAGCGGCGAAGTCGAGGTGTTGTATGAATTGGATCGAGCAGGGAATTTGCTTAAAGCCGAAATTGCTGCTTCATCCGGATTTAAGCTACTCGACCAGGCCGCGCTCAGGGCGGTCAAATCAGCTAGCTACCAGAAATTTCCGGAAGACGGCTGGATTGGTGCAGTCAGTAAAGTGTTTCGTACGAAGTTGGTTTTTTCTATTAATCAGTAACTCAAATAATTAGCAGGAGTATATATGCAAGACTTTAAATTGAAACCTGTAGTCGTTATTCTTGCAACGGTATTTATGAACGGCGCATTCGCACAGAATGACGCAGTTGTTGAAACAGAAAGCGTATCGGTATTTGGCCAAGGTCAATCACGTCAAGTGTCGAGCATCACCAGCGAAGATATGAAAAAAGCCGTTGCAGGCAGCAGCCCATTGAAAGTGCTGGAGAAATTACCAGGCGTAAATTTTCAGTCATCTGATCCATTCGGTGCCTATGAGTGGTCCACGCGTTTCAGCGTGCGCGGCTTCGGTCAAAGCTACATGGGATTCACCCTGGATGGCATTCCACTGGGCGACATGTCTTATGGCAACAACAACGGCTTGCATATCAGCCGTGCCATTTCATCCGAGAATATCGGACGTGTGAATTTGTCTCAGGGTTCTGGTTCGCTGGGCGTGGCTTCAACCAGCAATCTGGGTGGTACGGTACAATTTGTTTCCGCAGATCCGGATAATCAATCTGGCATAAGGGCAGAGCAGACGTTAGGCAGCAACAGTACAACGCGCTCTTTTGTTCGCGTTGACACTGGTATGCTTGAATCGGGAACCAAAGCCTACATCAGCTATGACCATCAGTATTCCAATAAATGGAAGGGATACGGTCCGCAAAAGCAGGACCAATTCAACTCGAAAATCGTACATATCTGGGATGATAATCGTATCAGCGCATTCGTCAATACTTCAGATCGCACAGAAATTGATTATCAGGATATGTCGATTGACATGCAGCAAAAGTTGGGTTGGGGTTGGGATAATTACGCACCCGACTGGAACCGTGCGGTCGATGCAGCCAGAGGTATATATACAGGTGCCGTTGGAACGATCAATCCGGCAACCGGCCCGCTGGATGCGGCTTATTACCAGGGTAGCGGTTTGCGCAAGGACACGCTGGCAGGTACGTCACTGGATATGGCTGTGACGGATAACGTGCGCGTCAAGGCTACGTTGTATTCACATCAAAACGATGGGCAGGGGCACTGGTACACCCCATACGTCGCGTCTCCTGGTATACCTGCTGCGGCTGGCGTGTATGCAGGCCCGGGATTGCCGATTTCAATTCGTACCACCGAGTATGGTATCAAGCGTACCGGTCTGGTAAGTGATATGACCTGGAATAGCGGTATTAATACCGTTAATGTCGGCTTGTGGTTTGAGAAGAGTGACAGCACACTGGCCCGTAATTACTACGCGGCAACAGGCGGTGGTGATGCCAACGTGTTTTTGAGCAATCCGTTCAGAACTGATTTTATTCAAACCTTCGCGACCACGACAACGCAGCTTCATGTACAGGATACCCTCGCACTGATGGATGGTCGCATGAAGGCAAATTTTGGTTTCAAGTCGCCCAAGGTCGAGATTAACGCGGTTAACGTGGTCGGCAATCGTTCAGGTGGCAATTTGACAGCCCAAAAGGCCTTTTTGCCTCAAGTAGGTGTCAATTACACGCTGAGCGAAACGGGTGAAGTGTTCGCCTCTGCTTCGCAAAACATGCGTGCCTATCAGCCGGGTGTCAGCGGTCCGTTTTCACAGACTCCGGCCGCATTTGCGGCAGGATTACCCAATCTGAAACCAGAGACATCAAACAACTTCGAAATAGGTTACCGCTACAAGGGCGATGCAGTTCAAGCCTCGCTTGCTGCCTATCTGACTGATTTTAGTGATCGTTTGTTGTCCGTAGCCGTTACCCAAGGAATCATCAGTGTGCCGGGTACTTTGGTGAACGTAGGCAAGGTGCAGAGCAAGGGTGTGGAAGCTGCCTTGGCTTGGAATCCAGTGAAGAACTGGACCTGGTTCAATGCCTTGACATTCAACGATTCGCAATACAAATCCGGTTATTTTAATGGTGCTGTTTTCGTCAATACGGCTGGCAAGCAAGTGGTTGACACTCCTCGCGTCATGTTCAGCACCGATATCGGTTATGAGCATGAGGGCTGGTTTGGCAGCGTAGGCGGTAAATATACCGGTCAGCGTTTCTACACCTATCTGAATGACAATAAAGTCGATGCTTTCTGGGTGATGAATGCATCCGCAGGTTACAGGCAAAAGGACATGTTAGGCCTGAAGGAGTTTTCTGCGCAGCTTAATGTGACTAATCTGCTGAATAAGCATTACTTCAGCACGATAGGTAGTAATGGCTTTGCCGCATCCGACCCGCAAGGCGCATTTGCTACCTTGCAGGAAGGTGCGCCACGTCAGGTATTTATGACGGTTGGCGGCAAGTTCTAGTAACTGATTCGGCCGGGGTGCAATGCCCCGGTTTTTTTATTTTAAGGATTTAATAATGACTTTTACTCTGGTTCACGATCTGGTCATGTACGTCATGATAGCAGTGCTTCTGCTCTCTACTTACGTCATTATCGAACGATTCATTTTTTTTGCAGGAACGCTAAACGAGGGAAAAGCCGTAGAGAATTTTGTCCGCAGCCACCTGCACGACAAGAAACTGCACGGGCAAATTATCGAGACTTTCGCGTCAAAAAATAGTCCGCAGGCACAGGCTATCTGCGAGGTTGTCAAGGCGTCACAAGATTCTCATACGCATGAACAAATGGAATATATCGTTCAATCCATCTATGTGGCCAAAAAACCCATCGTCGGCACGCGTTTGTGGATACTGGATACCATCATTACCATGTCGCCCTTGCTGGGATTACTCGGCACCATTCTGGGCATTATCGACGCGTTTCACAGTTTGTCTTCTGGTAATGCCGCCGCCGATCCTGCTGCGGTGAGTCGTGGTATCGGCACGGCCTTGTATGCCACGGGTTTTGGAATTTTTATCGCGCTTTACGCGATGATGTTTTTTAACTACTTCAGCAGCAAGGCTGAACAAATCAATAATCAAATGAAGCTGATCTCGCTGACACTTTTGGGTGCGCGATAAATTAACACTTGGAGTGTGCAAATGAATTACCGTATCGTATTGTTGGCATCTGCCGCCATTTCCTGCCCGGTATTGGCGGCAACGCCGCTAAGCAAGACAACAACTACGGCAATCGAGCATGTCATCGTGATTGTCGCGGAAAATCGTACCTTCGATAATTTATTTGCCACCTATCAACCCAAGAAAGGCCAGACGATAGCCAATTTGTTGTCCAAAGGCATCGTCAAAAAAAATGGGCAGCCCAGCCCCAATTTTCATCTGGCCGCGCAACACATAGCCCAAAGCAGTGGCGAATATTCGCCACTGCCGCAAATCACAGGGCGATATGAAACCTTACCCCAGCCCTATGCCTGGGGGGCATTGGGTCAACGCAGGGATATACCCGATGCGCGTTTTCCGGCCAATTTGCCGAACGGGCCATTTCAGATTACCGATTATGTAAGTTACGGCGCACATACGGGCGATCCGGTACATCGCTTCTTCCAGATGTGGCAGCAGGTGAATGGCGGCAAAAATGATCTGTTCGTCTGGACTGCACAAACCGTCGGCATGGGCCCTTCCAATGGTAATTTGCCGCTGGCGAATAATCAGACCTTTCAGGGTGGGGTGGCAATGGGTTTCTATAATATGGCAAAGGGGGATGCGCCCTATCTGCGCGAGATTGCTGATGAATATGCGATTGCCGACAATTACCACCAGTCTGTTATGGGCGGCACGACGGCCAATTATCTGGCGCTGACGACGGCCGATGTGGCGTTTTATACCCGTGACGGCAAACCCGCAGTGCCGCCTGCGAAATTGATTGAGAATCCCGATGCCCAGCCTGGTACCAACAACTGGTACACCGAGGATGGTTACAAGGGTGGAACCTATGTGAATTGCGCAAATCAGGTTGGCGGACAAGGAAAAATTGATAATCCTGACGATAAAACTGGACTTTCCCGCCTCCCTCTCCACAATCCTCTAGATGAAACAACTAGCCATTCGACTTGGCTGCAAACAACTGCAGCCAAGTCGCTGGTTATCCCGCAAGCGGGCGAGGAGGCAAACGAATCGCTGCGCGAAGTTCACGTTCACCCCGGGGTGAAGGGAATTACCGATTTGTTGAACAAGCTGCCCTATCGTGCTTTTCGGGACGGGAATTGTGCGCCTGACACCTATTACATGGTGAACAACATGGAGCCGTCATTTTCGCCATTGGGCGAGCCACTGGTCGCAGGGGATGACAAATTACCGCCACAAACCATTCCAACGATAGGTGATGCGCTGACTGCGAAGGGCGTTTCATGGCGCTGGTATAGCGGTGGTCGCAACGATGGCAAGACGGTGGATAAAGAGTATTGCGCCATGTGCGATACCCATCTGTATTTCGCTTCGACGATGCTGGGGACGGACAAGTCCAAGCTACACGATTTGCAGCAGTTTTATGTGGATGCGCAAAAAAGCGAGTCCGAGTTTCCTGCTGTGTCGTTTATAGCGCCTTATGATAGCGTGTCCGGACACCCAGGGTATGCCACGGAACCTGGCTTCGACGAGTTATTGCGCGGCGTAGTGGATAAGGTCAGGAAGAACCCTGCGTTATGGAAGAAGACAGCCATCATTGTTACCTACGATGAGGGTGGCGGTTACTATGATTCGGGATATGTTCAGCCTATCGATTTTTTCGGGGATGGCTCGCGTGTCCCGCTGCTATTCATTTCACCGCATGCGAAAAAGGGTTTTGTTGATCACACTTACTACGACCATGCATCCATCCTTAAATTTATTGAACGAAACTGGGCGATGGCACCGCTCTCAAATCGCAGTCGCGACAATTTACCCAATCCTGTTCACGACAAAGCCTCTGTCTATGTGCCGAAAAACCGCCCGGCAATCGGCGATCTGATGAATCTGATCAAGGAATGAAAATGAAAAAATTGTTGTTTTTGCTGCTGCTCTCGTTGCCCGTATGCGCGCAGCCGTCAGTGACTTCGGTCGAATTTACGCCAACTATGGCACCTGTGAGTGCGGAAGAGCGCAGCAGTTTTTACACACGCTCCAGCGCTATCGTGACCTACAGCAACGGCGAAAAAAAGGTTTTCCCGCTGGCCTACCAGCCGCTGTATCGATCGGGAGACAAGATAGGCAGCCGCTATGCCGGTTTGATCGTCGACAAGACAGGCCAACCAATTATGCGCAGTGCGGCAGGCGCGGAAGTGGCTCAGGGCCCGTTCTACTCCTATTCTCCCGACGCCAATTCGCTGCTGGGAATCAAAAACGGCAGTGCATCACTGGTGACGCATTTCGAATACAGCACGGAAGCACCCAACGTGGATGCCAGCAAGCCCCCGGTGCAGCTGTACGGGCAATTACCTGCCGCCATCTATCAGGCAAAAGTGGTGCAGAACAAAAAGACCGGCAGTCTGAAGGTGGTTGATTTGAAGAACGTTGATGCCTCGGCGAGTGAAGGAATTTGGGTGCCTTGCGGCGCCAGTCAGACGCCCTGGGGTACGCATCTGGGCGGCGAAGAATACGAGCCGAATGCGAAAGAATTTGAGACATCACCGTTCGAGGCGATGAATCTGTACGCCGGTACACCGGGCAAGACAGCTCGGGCAGGCGGCAGCAATCCGTACGCCTATGGTTACAAGTTTGAGGTGTCCGTTACCAGTGGGCAGGCTTTGGTTAAGCATTATTCCATGGGCCGCCTGTCAAATGAACTGGGTGATGTGATGCCGGATCAGCGCACTGTGTATATGGGCGATGACGGCCGCGATACGGTGATGTTCATGTATGTCGCCGACAAGGCGGGCCAGCTCACTTCGGGCTCACTGTATGCGGCAATCTGGATGCAGCTCTCGGCCGCGAATGGAGGCAGGGCAGAGCTGCGCTGGGTTGCATTGGGTCATGCCAGCGATGAAGAAATTCATCAGCTGGTGCTGGGTGGCATACGTTTTTCTGATATTTTCGACGTGGCGAGCACCACTGACGTCAAAGCCAGTCCTGAAAAATACCGTGATTTCAAGGCGGTTTATGTCTTTCCCGGAACGGGCAAGGAGAGCGGTCATCTGGAATATCTGAATTTGAAGCCTGGGATGGATAAGGCTGCCGCGTTTCTGGAGAGTCGCCGCTATGCCGCGCTGCTGGGTGCGACCAGTGAATTCACCAAAATGGAGGGCGTGACGCATAATGCGCGCGACAAGCGATTGTACATCGCCGCGTCGTATATCGAAAAAGGCATGGTGGACAAACTCAATGAAGACCGCCCACGCGACGACATCAACCTGGAGGGAGAACCAAAAGATTTGGCGTGCGGCGCGGTGTATGAGGCGAGTTTGAATGGTGGGGTGCGCGACCTTGATGGTGTTGCGATTAACAGTGAGTGGGTGGCAACAGGCATGCAGGCCATGGTCACTGGTGGTAAAAAACCGTTCGGTCAGCAATATGGCGAGCTGGACAAATGTGATACTGATCGCATCGCCAATCCGGATAACCTGAAATATTCGGAAAGTATGCGTACCCTGTTCATCAGCGAAGATAGCGGCAATCACCTGAACAACTTTGTCTGGGCGTACAACGTGGATCGCAAACAGGCCATGCGAATCTTCTCGGCACCTGCAGGCGGTGAAAACACTGGTTTGCAAGTGGTTGAAGATTGGAATGGGCACGCCTATCTGATGAGCAACATTCAGCACCCAGCAGCAAGTGAAGATATGAAACAGTATCCCGATGCGATCAGAAATGACCTGGGCAATCAAGTCGACAAAAGGGGAGTGGTGGGTTACATCGGCGGTTTGCCTGGCATCAAACTAAAATAAAAAAGTGTCTTGCTTTTTGGCGGCGACAAAAAGCAAGACTTACTGTGCAAGAGGGTAGACCTGTCTGCTCTGATGCATGGTGATATAATCCGCGCCTCTTTAAGGGTGCTGCTAATGTCTTTTGTAATAAATTTCAAATCTCATATTGCCGAATTGTTTGCGCAGGCGTTGCGCGAGGTTGCGCCCGATGCGGCACAAATCGATATTCTCATCGAGCGTCCCAAGCAGGCTAGCCATGGCGATTACGCCTGCAATCTGGCAATGCAGTTGGCCAAACCACTGCGTAAATCGCCTCGTGATATCGCACAGGCGCTGATCGCCGCCTTGCCTGCCTCTGAGGTGATTGAGAAAGTGGAAATCGCCGGAGCCGGTTTCATCAATCTGTTTCTCACCAAAGCGGCGAAGCAGGCGATTGTGCATGCCGTACTGCACGCGGGGGCGGGCTATGGCCACATTCATCTGGGCGCGGGACGCAAGTTGCAGGTGGAATTCGTCTCGGCCAATCCAACCGGCCCGTTGCACGTAGGTCACGGTCGCGGTGCGGCGGTGGGAGATTGTCTGTGCAATGTGCTGCATGCGGCGGGCTGGAATGTCACGCGCGAGTTCTACTATAACGATGCGGGTGCGCAGATTGAAAATCTGATGCGTTCGGTGCAGTTGCGCTGCAAGGGCATCACGCCGGATGATCCGTCATGGCCGGAGGGCGGGTATCGCGGCGATTATATCGCCGATGTAGCCCGTGCCTACATGGCAATGGAAACGGTGGAGGCGGATGATCAGCGCACCACAGGCAAAGGGGACGCGGATGACGAGGTGGCGATACGCCATTTTGCCGTCGCCTACCTGCGTCGCGAACAGGACCTTGATCTGCGTGCCTTCAATGTGGAGTTTGATGTGTTCTCGCTGGAATCTGCGCTGTATAGCGAGGGCAAGGTGGAGGAGACGGTCAGCAGGCTGGTTGCCAGTGGTCATACTTATGAGCAGGACGATGCGTTGTGGCTGCGCACCACGGATTTTGGCGATGATAAAGACCGCGTGATGCGCAAGTCGGATGGCGGTTATACCTATTTTGTGCCGGACGTGGCTTATCATCTGGACAAGTGGCGGCGTGGTTTTGTGCGCGTCATCAACGAACAGGGTGCGGATCATCACAGCACCATCACGCGGGTAAGAGCCGGGTTGCAGGCGCTGGATATCGGCATACCCAAGGACTGGCCCGACTATGTGTTGCACCAGATGGTGACCGTGCTGAAGAACGGCGAAGAGGTAAAGATTTCCAAGCGTGCCGGCAGTTATGTCACGTTGCGTGACCTGATCGATGAGGTCGGCTGCGATGCGACGCGTTATTTCCTCGCGGCGCGCCACCCGGATTCGCAACTGGTTTTTGATATTGATCTGGCAAAATCGAAAACGAATGACAATCCCGTTTATTACATACAATATGCGCACGCCCGCATCAGCACCGTGCTGGAAACCTGGGGCGGAGAACGGCTGAGCTTGTTGCAGGCGGATTTCAGCCTGCTCGATAGTGAATACGAAACCGCGTTGTTGCAGTTGATGATTGATTACCCGCAAGTGATTGAGAGTGCGGCACAGGATCTGGCACCGCATCTGGTCGCGTTCTACCTGAAGGACTTAGCATCGGCGTTCCACAGCTACTATAATGCCTCTCGCTTTCTGGTCGATGATGAAGCGGTCAAGTGTGCGCGTCTGGCGCTGATTGCGGCAGCCGCGCAGGTGATGAGCAATGGCCTGGCGTTGCTGGGTGTCAGCGCGCCGGAAAAGATGTGATTGCGGCTGAGCCGTGCCTTATCTACAAAAGGAAATGAATAAAATATGAGCAGAGCAACAAGCAACAAATCCACCTCGCCGCGCAAGAGCGGTAGTCCGATGTTAATGGGGATTTTGCTGGGCATGATAGCGGGCGTCGCGCTGGCAGCCGGGTTGGCCTGGTTTTTGCTGAAATCGCCCAGTCCCTTCGTCAACAAGGAACAAGTGGTGAAACCGTCGGCGGACATCGTTAAGCCCGCCGTCGAAGTGGCCAAGCCCAGAATCGATCACGCTGCCGTCTCTGACGAAGAGGCCGCCGAGCCGCGTTTTGAGTTTTACAAGGTTTTGACGGATAAGCAGGATGCGACAGCGGATATGCAGCCTAAATCTGTCGAACCTCAGGCTGTAAGCAAACCCCCTGTTGCGTCCAAAGAAACGTATTTGCAGGCAGGCGCATTTGCGAATGCGGATGATGCGGAAAATCTTAAGGCGACATTGGCGATGAAAGGGCTGGAAGCCCACGTGCATACCGTGACGATTCCCGGCAAAGGCGAGATGCATCGCGTCCGGCTCGGCCCCTTTAAGAGCGAGCAGGAAATGACCAGTGTGCGCGGCACATTGAAACTAAATGGCATGGAGGCGACTCCAACGCGCTGATTGCCATTCTGTCTTGAGCGACACAACAGTCGATTGACGGAACTGAATCTGTATTTTTTAGGTATACCTGCCATCATTTAAGGAGTAATCGGTGAAAAATATTTTTAAGAGTCTGTTCGTTGCAGTATTTTTTCTGTTCGGCAGCACGGCATTTGCCGCTGCGCAGGCAGGTAAAGGTTACACCCTGCTTAATCCGGCGCAGCCCGTCAGCAGTAAGAAAATTGAAGTGCTGGAATTCTTCTTTTACGAATGTTCTCACTGTTTTTATTTGCACAACGAGCTGGCTGCATGGGAAAAAACCATGCCCGCTGATGTTGAGTTGACCTTCGTGCCAACAATTTTCCGTGATTCTACCGAACCGCTGGCGCGTACTTTTTACGCGCTCGAAAGCATAGGGAAAATCAAACAAATGGATGACGCAATTTATCAGGCTATCCATGTGAAACAGGCGAATCTTTACGATCTGAATACGATAGGGGCATTTGTCGGCAGTAACGGTGTGGATCGCAGCAAATTTTCAGCCGCCTATAATTCTTTCACGGTGAATAGCAAGGTGGTGCGCGCCAAGCAGATGATACGCAGCTATGGTATCAACGGCACGCCGACGCTGGTCGTGGATGGTAAATATGCGATTACCGGCTTGCAACCGGCTGATACCATTCGTGTTCTGAATGAGGTTATTGCGATGGTGCGCAAGTCCCGCCCTGCGGAAAGCAAGACAAAATCCAAGTGAACAAGGGATGAAGGAGGAAGAGGGAAGAGGCAAGGGGGGGAAATCCTCAATCCTCGCTCCTGAATCCCGTCTTCGGGTAGTAGTAAGTGGCGCGTCGAGTGGCTTGGGTTTGGCGCTTGCGCGCCATTATCTTGAGCGTGGCGCCATCGTTGCCGCCTTCGCCCGGCGCAGCGAATTGCTGCACGCGCTGGCGGCAGAATTTCCCGGTCAGGTTCATTGCTATGCGCTGGACGTGCGCGACGGTGCGGCCGTGCAACGGGCCGCCCTTGATTTTATCGGCTGTGTGGGCGTGCCGGAGGTGGTTATCGCTAACGCGGGGGTCAGCGTGGGTACGCTCACCGAATACGCCGAGGATGTGGATGCATTCCAGCAGGTGATGGACATCAATGTGATGGGGATGGTGAAGACTTTTCAGCCCTTTGTCGCGGCGATGCGTGATGCAGCCGGTTGCTCGGGTGGTGGGAAAGGTGAGAAATATACGCTGGTGGGCATTGCCAGCGTGGCGGGCCTGCGCGGTTTGCCGGGGGCGGGCGCCTACTCTGCCTCCAAATCCGCCGCGATTACCTATCTGGAATCACTGCGCGTTGAGCTGCATGGCAGCGGCGTGAAAGTGGTTACGCTTTGTCCGGGTTATATCAGGACTGCGATGACAATGATCAATCCTTACGCTATGCCCTTCATTCTGGATGCGGACGAGGCGGCACGGCGCATGGTGCGCATTATCGCGCGACAAACATCTTATGCTGTGATTCCGTGGCAAATGGGTTTGGTCGGCGTGCTGCTCAAATCGCTGCCGCGCGGGCTGTATGACCGGCTGTTTGCCCATGCGCCGCACAAGCCACGCGGCCTGCTTTAACGTGAAACTCACGTAGTGGTACGTTTGCCCCTTCCCTCGCAAGAATTGCGGGGGAAGGTTGGGAAGGGGGCGGGCATGGCGGGTTTCATTATCAGGGGTGGTCACTTTCCCATGCCCGTTAGTTCGCAGCAATCAAAAAAAGCCCCTGAGCCATGACGGCCAGGGGCAAAATGTCTTAACAATTTGGGAGGAGTTAAGAGACCTGCTCAGGGGGCTAAGCAGGTGTCAGCTTGCGCCAACTGCATACTCAGGCAGCCTTATTTCAAATAAGTTCAACGGATTTATAAAAAAATCAATGGTTTTTTGAGTGGGTTTATGTACTGGTGTCTGCGATCTTCAACCGTGGGCTTTTTCACCGCCTAACGCTACGCCCAGGTCGGTCAGCATATTGGCCAGTTCACCTGTCATCAACGTGAAGTCCAGCTCGAACATTTCGTCAGCATTATCGGCCAGCGTGGTTGATTCTTCCTTGATGATATCCAGGAATTCGAGTCGCTTGATTTGCAGTTGCTCGGTCATAACGAAGGAAATCCGGCTGTTCCAGGTCATGCCCAGACGGGTGGCGCGCTTTCCCGCCGCAATATGGGCAAGAATCTCTTCACCTTCCAGCGCGTGATTGGCATAACGTACCGTAGCGCGGCTTTCACCCGTGGCACGTAGTTCCAGTTCGCGGTCTATCGTGAAGCCAGTCGGTGCATTGTCACCGGCAAGCCAGTCCGTCATCGCGGCAACCGGGGAGAGCTCGGTGTGCAACGGCTTGACCGGCAGATCATCCAGGGTTTTGTGCAGAAATTCCAGCAACTCTTCCGCCTTGGCCGCAGAAGCTGCATCTATGATCAAACGGCCGTTGGCCGTATCCAGCCATGCGCAGGTTGTGCGTTGAATCGCAAAGGCTCTGGGGAGCAACTCCGCGGTAATCGCTTCTTTGATGTCCTTCAGCTCTTTGCGGCCCACTTTGTAACCCTGTTGCGCCTCGATGTCGGTGACACGTTCTTTGGCAAAGCGGTTGATGATGGTGGCCGGCAATAATTTTTGTTCTACGCCCAGTGCAAACAGGATTTGCCCGTTGCTGGCGTGAACCAGGCGGTCATCGCCACGGCAGGAAACCCAACCGCGACTCTGTTTGTCCAGCCCGCTGCACGGTTGTAACGGCTTGAGCGCCAGTTTTTCCTGTAATGCAGCGGCCGTAATAGCGTAATCAGCAGGCAGGCGATAAATGAAAATATTTTTAAACCACATGGCAGGATTCCCGAAAAACCGCCGATTATACAGACCGGCCAAGAAAAATTGGCTACGGAAAATCTAAAAGACGGCCGGGAAAATTCAAACGGGCTCAGTTCAGGAGGGTATAGGGAAGGTGATATTCCAGATTGAACGCTTCTGCCACCTTTTTGTAGGTGACCTTGCCGTCGATGATATTCAGCCCCTTGAGCAGCGCGGGTGATTCCTTGAGCGCCCGCTGCCAGCCTTTGTCAGCCAGTTGCAGCACGAAGGGAAAGGTTGCGTTAGTGAGTGCCAGTGTCGAGGTGACCGGCACGCTGCCGGGCATATTGGTCACACCGTAGTGAACCACGCCGTCCACGATGAAAGTCGGGTTTTCATGTGTGGTCGAATGTATGGTCTCGCTACAGCCACCCTGATCAATTGAAGTGTCCACGATTACCGTCCCTTTGCGCATCAGTTTGAGATCTTCGCGGCGCAGTAATTTGGGTGTCACGCCACCCGGTATCAATACCGCGCCGATGATCAGGTCGGCACTGGTGATTTGTTCCAGCAGATTGTGACGGTCGGAGAATACCAGTTGCACATTGGCGGGCATGGTATGACTGAGCTGGCGTAATTTTTCCAGCGATGTGTCTAGAATGATCACGGTGGCGCCCAGACCCGCAGCCATTTTTGCCGCATTCATCCCGACCACGCCCCCGCCGAGGATCAGGACTCTGGCGGGTGGTACGCCGGGCACGCCGCCGAGCAGCACGCCACGGCCACCCTGCAACTTCTCAAGATACTTTGCTCCTTCCTGTACGGCCATGCGCCCGGCAACTTCGGACATCGGCGTCAGCAAGGGCAATTCGCGCGAGGGCAGCTCGACCGTCTCATACGCGATGCAGACTGCATTGGAGGCGATGTGCGCCTGGGTTAACGGTTCGCTGGCCGCAAAGTGAAAGTAGGTGAAAATAATCTGGCCGGGTTTGATGTGCGGCCACTCGGCTTCGATGGGTTCTTTTACCTTTACGATCATGTCAGCTGCAGCCCAGATCGTGGCGGCTTCAGCTTCAATGCGTGCACCGGCGAGCAGGTATTGTTCGTCGCTGAAGCCGCTGCCCGTGCCCGCGCCTGTTTCGACCAGAACAGAATGCCCGTTCGCGACCAGCGCTTCTGCACCAGCGGGAGTCAGCGAGATGCGGTTCTCGTTGGTTTTCAGTTCCTTGGGGATGCCGATTTTCATGAATTGCCTTTAATTAAGTGTGGTAGAAGGCTATCACGTGTGCGCAAGCAGGTAAACTGGCTTCGCTTGCTGCCTTTGATAAATTGTGCTGTGACACAGGCGGGTGTCCGACAGCGTTATGGTATGCTTATCGGCAGTTCCGTTAGTCACTTTTTACCTTGATGAAATTCCTTGTTTTGTTATTGTCACTGATTGCCAGCACCGCGCTGGCGGGGCAGGATGACGACTTTTTGGCTGCCCGGGATGCGTTTCGGGCGGGCGATGCCGCCAAGCTGGCCATCTTCGCGCAGCGTCTCCAGCATTCACCGCTGGAAGTTTATATTTCCTATTACCAGTTGAGAATGAAGCTGGAAACAGTTGATGTCGGGGTTATCCGCGCTTATTTGGCGCGTCCTGATGATACGCCGCTGATAGACAAAATGCGCGCCGAGTGGCTCAGAACACTGGGCAGGAAACAGAAATGGGACCTGTTCGATAACGAGTATCCGCGCCTGCTTGCTGAAGATGCGGAGTTGGCTTGTTACGCCTTGCAATCGCGTATGAGAAGCCAGCAGCAGGCCGTGTTGCGTGAGGTGCGTGAACTGTGGTTCAGCGGCAAGGATATGCCGGAAAGCTGCGGCACGGTGTTCGAGGCGGCTCTGACTGCGGGCGTGATTACGCAACAGGATATCTGGCAACGGCTGCGCCTGGCGCTGGAAGCAGGTAATGCATCGCTTGCCAAGTATCTTGCCGGGCAACTGGCGGGCGAACGTGAAATCTTGCCAGACGCGCTGAGCCGTGCGATGGAAAACCCCGGTCGTTATCTGGAACGTGAATCGCTCGATAACGCAAGCGCAAGCGCAGGTCAGCGTGCAGTGGCGTTGTTTGCCTTGCAACGTTTGGCCAAGCAATCCCCGGATCTGGCGGCCAGGCACTGGGAGAAATTGGCGCTACATTTCCCGGAAAGCGAACAGCATTATTTCTTCGGCTGGCTGGCATATGAGGGGGCGCGCAAGCATGATGCCCGTGCGCCGCAATGGTTCAGGGAGTCAGGCAAAATATCACTGAATGAGCAGCAATCCGCCTGGCGGGTACGTGCAGCACTGCGTGCGCAGGATTGGCACGAAGTGTTGTCAGCCATTAATGTGATGAGTGCGGCGCAGCGCAATGAGGCAGCCTGGCGATACTGGCAGGCGCGCGCGCTGCAGGCCTCGGGAAAACGTGGCGAAGCGGCGAAAATCTTCGTGCCGCTGAGCGCGGAATATGATTTCTACGGGCAACTGGCCAGCGATGAATTGGCTGACACGCCTGTGCTCAGTACGCAGCAAACGATTTATCAGCCGGGTAAAAATGACGTGGCAACCATTGCCGCGTTGCCTGGGGTTCAACGCGCGCTGGCGTTGTATCGCATGGATTTGCGTACCGATGCGATGCGGGAGTGGATATGGGTCATCCGCAATTTTAACGACCAGGAATTGCTTGCTGCAGCGGAAATTGCACGGCGCAATGAAATGTATGATCGCGCTATCAACACGGCTGAGAAAACCGTGAGAGTTCACGATTTCGGTCTGCGCTATCTTGCACCCTACCGCGCTGCGCTGCGCGAACATATTCAGGAAAACAGCCTGGAAGAAGCCTGGGTATATGGCCTGATGCGTCAGGAGAGCCGCTTTGTGACGTCCGCAAAATCCGGGGTGGGTGCGGCGGGATTGATGCAAGTTATGCCCGCGACGGCAAGCTGGATAGCCAAAAAGCTGGGTTTAAAAGATTATCGGGAGTCGCTGATACACCAGTTGGATACCAATCTGAGGCTGGGTACGTTTTATATGAAAAATATGTTGTCATCGCTGGACGATAGTCCGGTGCTGGCTTCAGCCGCCTACAATGCCGGGCCGGGCCGGGCGCGACGCTGGCGTGCAGAGGCGCCGATGGAAGGCGCAATTTATGCCGAGACAATCCCGTTCAACGAGACACGAGATTATGTAAAGAAAGTGATGAGCAATACGGTGTATTACGCCAGGCAATTCGGTGACTCGCCACGTTCCCTGAAGCAGCGCGTGGGGGTTATTACCGGCAAACCCGGCGACAATACGCTCGCTGATGATAAGTCCCCGGGTGCGACGCAATGAACGCTACCATTTACTGCGTAGGGGGTGCGGTGCGCGACCGTTTGCTGGGCTTGCCGGTAAAAGATCATGACTGGGTCGTGGTGGGCAGCACGCCGGAAGCGATGGTGGCGCAGGGTTTTCAGCCAGTGGGCAAGGACTTCCCGGTTTTTCTGCATCCCGATACCCATGAGGAATATGCCCTGGCACGCACCGAACGCAAGACGGCGCTCGGCTACAAGGGTTTTGTCGTCCACGCTGCAGCTGATGTCACGCTGGAACAGGATTTGCTGCGTCGTGATTTTACCGTCAATGCGATTGCACAGGATGGCGATGGCAAGCTGATTGATCCGTATAACGGTATCGCTGATTTGCGCGCCGGAATTTTGCGCCATGTCAGTGGTGCATTCAATGAAGATCCGGTGCGGATTCTGCGTGCTGCGCGGTTTGCGTCACGTTTCGGCTTTACCATTGCAGCGGAAACGCTGTCGCTGATGCGCGATATGGTAGACAACGGCGAAGTTGACGCGCTGGTGCCTGAACGTGTCTGGCAGGAACTGGCGCGTGGGCTGATGGAGAAAACCCCCTCGCGTTTCTTTACCACGCTGCGCAGTTGCGGTGCGTTGGCGAAGATAATGCCCGAAGTGGATGCCTTATTTGGCGTGCCGCAGCCGGAAAAATATCATCCCGAAATCGACTGCGGTATTCATACGCTGATGGTGGTTGACGATGCTGCGCGCCATGATTACACGCTGGAAGTGCGTTTTGCCGCGCTGACGCATGATCTGGGCAAGGGTACAACGCCGAAGGATGAATGGCCGCGCCATATCGGCCATGAATTGCGCAGCGTGGGCTTGGTGAAAACGCTGGCCCAGCGGTTGCGTGCGACGGGGGAATGCCGCGATCTGGCCTTGTTGGCAGCGCGTTATCACGGTGATATTCACCGCGCCATGGAACTACGCGCCGATACGATAGTCAAGTTGTTCCAGTCTGCCGATGCCTGGCGCCGCCCTGAGCGGTTTGCGCAATTGCTGCAAGCCTGTGCGTCGGACGCACGCGGACGCGGGGGGAGTGAGCATGAACCTTATCCGCAAGCGGACTATTTGCTGCAATTGTTGGCGGTTGCGCGTGCGCTGGATGCGGGCGAGATTGCGCGCTCATGCCAGGGTGCAATACCTGTAGCCGTCCAGCAGGCGCGTATCAGTGCGATAAAAAACCAGATGGAAAACACGGAAAGGAGCAGTAATGGGTAAATGGATAGTGGGTGTATTGCTGGTTGCCATGCCATGCATGGCATGGTCGGCAGAGCAGGCCGCCAGCCGCAATCAGGAGCTGAGGTTTAACCAGATGTTCCGTAATCTGGATGCCAATAATACCGGCAAAATATCCAGAGCGGAAGCCGGGTTAAAAGCGCCTGCACTGGCAGAAAACTTTGATCAGATTGATGTTGATCATGATGGCGGACTGACAAAAAAGGAAATCAAGGATGCTTTTTTGGCAGCAGATACCCGACGGCGTGAGTTTAGCCGGAGCCTGGAGGCGGCGGACAACGATAAAAATGGCAAATTATCACGCGATGAGGCTAAGGTATTGCCCAATATGAGCGCAAATTTTGATGCGATAGACAGCAATCATGACGAACAACTGGTCATGAAGGAAATTGCCGATTATGTGCGTGCGAAGGACAATGCGGATTCAGCGGCGGTTGCCGGGTCTGCCGGGTCTGCCGGGTCTCAGTAATCTACAGCATGCGGGTCAAGTCGCCACGGGCGAATCCGGATAAGGGATGCGCCATGTTTTTCCCCAATGCCATGACTTTGAACAGTTCGCCCATTTCCGCCGGGCTGGTCAGTTTCTGCAATTGTGCCGAGAGCGGCAAATAGTAGAGCAGGTTCTCAGGCGACGTCTCTTTCAGCAGTTCGGTAATGCCGTTATTGATCAGGAAAAAGGCCTGGTTGGTGTAACCCAGCAATTCCAGACCGGCATCTATGCCGCATTCCGCTATGTCGGTGAAATTGACATGGGCGGTGATGTCCTGCAAACCGGGCAGAAAAAACGGATCGTCGTGGGCGCGATGCCGATAGTGGCACATCAAGGTGCCTGTGTTACGTTGCGGATGATAGAACTCGCGCGCGCCGAAACCATAATCAATGAACAGCATCGCGCCATGCGTCAGTCGGCTGGACAGGCTGTTGATCAGGCCGTGCGCGGCAAGGCAAATTTCGCTGACATAATGGTCGGACAACTCGTTTGCACTGCCGATTTTTTGCGCGGCTTGCAGCAGTGCAACATCACTGATAGCGCGCTCCTGCCGCACTAAGCCATGTTCAGCCCAGGCGACCCCTATTTCGGCCAATGCGTCTTCCTGCCAGTGCACCAGATGAACAGGCAGCGCGTCCAGCACTTCGTTGGCAACGACAGCCCCGCTGAATGTTTCCGGCAGGGTGTCCAGCCAATGCACACGATCCGACAAATGCGGCAGGCGCTGGTGCAGCAGGGTCTGCTGGCGCGCGCGCAGGTCGGCGCTTACCTCGAGAATATTGTAGCTGTCCGGCAGGCAATCCAGTTGCTCCAATTCATTCAGCATGTCTGCCGCCAGCTTGCCGCTGCCCGCGCCCAGTTCCAGAATATGCGGTGCACTGTCCGCCATAATTCCGGCAAGCTGTCTGGCCAGCGTGCGTCCGAACAGGGGCGAAAGTTCGGGTGCGGTGATGAAATCGCCTGACTCGCCGAATTTGTGCGCGCCAGCGGTGTAATAGCCCAGCCCCGGCGCGTATAAGGCCAGCTCCATGTAGCGCGCGAAGGAAATCCAGCCGCCTTGTGCTGCGATATCATGTCGTATCGTGTCGATCAGGCGTGCGCTGTGTTGTGCGGCTTCAGTGCCGGGCTCAGGAAGTGAAGTGGCAGGTGATGTGGTCATGGTCAGGTATAATTCGCAGGGTTTGCAAGTTTAATGGAGGGTCGGATGCAAGGCAAAGTTATCTTGGTGACAGGGGGTGCCAAGCGAGTAGGAGCCGTGATTTGTCGTCGCCTGCACGCGTCAGGTGCCAACATCGCGCTGCATTACCGATCATCGGTGCACGAGGCACTGCTATTGCAAGATGAGCTGAATGCGCTGCGCCCGGGCAGTGTTGCGGTTTTTTCGGCCGATCTGCTTGACCTGACGGCTTTGCCGCAACTGCTTGAGCAAATCATCGCACGCTTTGGAAGGCTGGATGCACTGGTTAATAACGCATCCAGTTTTTATGCAACCCCGTTGGCCGGTGTGGATGAGCAGCAGTGGCACGATCTGCTCGGCACCAATCTGCGTGCGCCGTTGTTTCTGGCGCAGACAGTCTCGGATGAACTGCGTCGCCGGCATGGCTGCATCGTTAATATTGTCGATATACACGCGGAACGCCCGATGCACGGGCATCTTTTATACAGCGTGGCCAAAGCCGGCCTGGTCGCCCTGACGCGGGGTCTGGCGCAGGAAATGGCACCGCAGGTACGCGTGAATGCCGTCGCGCCTGGCGTGATCCTCTGGCCTGAGAACGCGCAATGGGAAGATGAGACGGAGCGGCGCAAAATTGTTGCACATACGCTGCTCAAACGCGAAGGCGAACCGGATGACATCGCCCGGACAGTCGCTTTTCTGATTCAGGATGCCCCCTACATTACCGGCCAGGTCATCGCGGTTGATGGCGGCCGTAGTATTAACATTTAGTCTGGAAATTTTATGAATGCAATCGCACAAGCTGTAAATTTTGACCATTCGGGTAACTTCAACAAACTCAAGGGGCGGCTGGAACATCAGGTCGGCAAGGCCATCTTCGATTTTAATATGATAGAAGACGGCGATTCGGTGATGGTGTGTCTCTCCGGCGGCAAGGACTCATACACTTTGCTGGATATTCTGTTGAGCTTGCGTAAACGTGCGCCGATTGATTTTCGCATCGTCGCAATGAATCTGGATCAGAAGCAGCCGGGTTTTCCTGCGGAAATATTGCCCAACTATCTGAAGTCGCTCGGCATCGAATATCACATTGAAACGCAAGATACCTATTCCATCGTCAAGGAAAAAATTCCCGAGGGGAAAACCACTTGTTCACTGTGTTCACGGCTGCGCCGGGGTATTATTTACAAGGTGGCGGGCGAGTTGGGTGCGAACAAGATCGCGCTGGGCCATCATCGCGATGACATGATAGAGACGTTGTTTCTGAACATGTTCTTTGCCGGTAAGCTCAAGGCCATGCCGCCCAAGCTGGTGACGGACAAGGGCGACCATATTGTGATCCGTCCGCTGGCCTATTGTGTGGAAAAAGATATCGCCCGTTATGCGCGCGGCATGGAATTCCCTATCATTCCGTGCAATCTGTGCGGTTCGCAGGAAAATATGCAACGTCAGAATATCAAGGAAATGCTTACCAATTGGGAGCGCCAATATCCCGGTCGCAGCCAGACCATTTTTACCGCGATGCAGAACATTGCCCCCTCGCATTTGCTGGATGGCAAGTTGTTCGATTTCAAGGGAATGCTGCTGGGCCAGGAAGTGGCCGAAGGTGATGTGGCGTTTGACGACAGCGTTGTCGGCCAGGTGTAAACCCAGAATCGCAGAAGGCCGGGGTTGATCTTTGGCGACCTGTCAGGTCTGGAAGGGTGTTACCGCGGGTAAAACAATTCCAGGCGATAGCCTTCCGGCCTGAGATCGGCAGTATTCAGGCTCAGCTTGAGATTGACTTCATGGTTTTTCGGAAAGCCTGCTTGTTCGCTTTCATCAGTCGGCAAATATTCTTTTGGCAAGAATAGGCGGCGTGCCAGGGGTCTGTCCTGGCTGTCGTTGAGTGTGAGTTCCAGTATGGGGAATGCCGCGCTATAACTGGCGCGGTTGCGCAGCAAGACGTCGAGGGTAATCTGGTTCTCGTGATCGGGTTCTGCGACGAGAGAGGAAGATTCTATGCCTATCAGTTCAGTATTCTGCGGCAACGGCACGCTGCAATTCAGCAATTGACAGTATCCGACCAGCGCGGGTTTGAGCACGGGCAAGCGGGCGGCGAGGTTGACGCGGAAAAAATACGCCGCCTGCGCCATCAGTAGCACGACCAGCACAAGCGCCGCCATTGCCAGGGGCCAGGCGCGGCGTTTTTCCGGAACGGTCTCCTCAATATCCTCCTCGGCCATAACCACTTGTTCAGCGAGAGTCTGCGGCAGAATTTCACTGAAAGGGTTTGTGTCGTCGGGAGTGATGTTCGCAGGGCCCGGTTGCTCGTGAACGAAGGCAGTCGGGAGGCTGAAATCCAGCGTGTCATCAGATTCAGATGCTGGGGCTTCCGGTATGGCAGCACCATAAGTAATTGTTTCTGTTGTGATTTTTTCAGGGTCGTCCAATTCGAGCATTTCGTCCGCAACCTCGCCTTCAGGCGGCGCGGCGGCGTCAGGAACGGCCTGTTCGGAAATATCGGCTATTCCTGTAACGGCTTCGGCTTCCTCATGCGTTTCATCAACCCTGAACTCGCGCAGTTCGGCATGTACTTCAGGCACGGCCGCTTCAGCGTGTTCGGTGAGTTCATCTGTCAGCAGATCAAGTTGCGGGCTGGGTTGTTCGGGGAAAAAGTCCGGCCGGGCATCAAACGCTTGCAGGCAGTGACCGCAGCGCACCATGCCGTGATGTGTGGCCAGTTGCGCTTCGCTGATTTTGAAACGGGTTGCGCAGTGTGGGCAGAGTGTCGTGCCATTCATCAGCGCTGCACTCAACGTTTACGGCCAGACAGACAAGACCAGCCATCCTCGAAGATAGGCGGATTCAAGTCAAACCATTGCTGATAGATGTTCATCACATCCTGCGCCTGCGATTCCAGAATGCCGGACAGCACGATTTGCCCGTTTTGACGCGTGGCATCCGCCAGTAATGGCGCGAGCAGGCGCAGTGGATTGGTCAGGATGTTCGCTACCACCAGATCATACGGGTGCCCGGCCAATTGTTTTTCGGCGCTGTCGCGGGGGGCTGCGTTGGGCAGATAGAAGCACACATGTTCAACACGATTGGCGATGGCATTGTCGCGACTGGCTGTTACCGCCTGCGCGTCCACATCCACACCGACGGCACGCGCCGCGCCCAGTTTGAGCGCGGCAATCGCGAGAATACCGGAGCCGCAGCCATAATCCAGCACGCTTTCGCCGCCTTGTACATGTTCATCCAGCCAGCGCAGACACAGTCGTGTGGTGGGATGGCTGCCGGTACCAAAGGCGAGGCCGGGATCGAGCACGATATTGATCGCATCCGGGTCGGCCGGTGTATGCCAGGTCGGCACGATCCACAGTCGGGATGAAATCGGGATAGGCTCGAACTGAGACTGGGTCAGGCGCACCCAGTCATTGTCGGCAAGCGTCTCGATGCGGTGGACGGGAAGTTGTGTAAGGCCGATATGGGCGGCTGCGGTGCGAAAAATCCCGGCCACATCCCGGTCGGCATCGAACAGGGCGCTGACCCGGTTGTGCTGCCAGACGCCGGGTGGCGGCTCGCCGGGTTCGCCGAAGATGGCCTGTTCATCCGGCGTGTCGGCATCGGCATCGAGCAAATCCACCGAGAGTGCGCCGAGTTCGAGCAGGGCATCGCTCAGCGCCTCGGCGTGCTCGGCATCCGTGTCAACTATGAGTGTCAACCAGGACATTATTTGCCCTTATTGCGTTCGGCGAGACGTTCTTCCAGGTAGTGAATGCTGGTCCCCCCGCGCATGAAAGCCGCATCCAGCAACAAGTCGCGATGCAATGCGATGTTGGTATCGATGCCTTCTACGGCCATTTCTGACAAGGCGGTACGCATACGCGCCATCGCCTGTTCGCGTGTGTCGCCGTAAGCGATAATTTTGCCTATCATCGAGTCGTAATGAGGCGGCACGTAGTAATTGTTGTAGGCATGCGAATCAACCCGGATGCCGGGGCCGCCGGGCGCGTGCCAGGAAGTGATACGCCCCGGTGACGGGGTGAATTTGTAAGGATGCTCGGCATTGATGCGGCATTCGATGGCATGTCCACGGAATTGAATATCGCGCTGGCGGAACGGCAGTTTTTCGCCCGCCGCAATGCGGATTTGCTGTTGCACGATGTCAATGCCGGTAATCATCTCTGTCACGGGATGTTCGACCTGCACGCGGGTGTTCATTTCGATGAAAAAGAACTCGTTGTTTTCATACAGAAATTCAAACGTACCGGCACCGCGATAACCGATTTTGCGGCAGGCTTCCGCGCAGCGTTCGCCTATCTTGTTGCGCAAACGCGCATTGAGTAGCGGTGCAGGTGCTTCTTCGATTATTTTCTGGTTGCGGCGTTGCATCGAACAATCGCGCTCACCCAGATACACGGCGTTGCCATGCTGGTCGGCCAGTATCTGAAACTCGATGTGACGAGGATTTTCCAGATACTTCTCCATGTAGACCACGGGATTGTTGAACGCGGCCTGCGCTTCGCTTCGGGTCATCGTGACCGCATTGAGCAGGGCTGCTTCAGTGTGTACCACGCGCATGCCGCGTCCGCCGCCGCCGCCCGACGCCTTGATGATGACCGGATAGCCGATGCTGCGTGCGATCTTGATGATCTCGGCAGGATTGTCCGGCAGCGCGCCTTCTACGCCGGGCACGCAGGGCACCCCCGCTTTCTTCATTGCGATCTTGGCGCTTACCTTGTCGCCCATCAGACGTATTGTTTCAGCGCGTGGCCCGATGAACACAAAGCCGCTTTTTTCCACGCGCTCGGAAAAGTCGGCATTCTCGGACAGAAAACCATAGCCGGGGTGTATCGCCTGTGCGTCGGTTACTTCAGCTGCGCTGATGATGGCGGGAATGCTCAGGTAACTTTGGCTCGATGGCGCAGGGCCGATACAGACAGATTCATCGGCCAGTTTCACATACTTGGCATCGGCATCCGCTTCGGAATGCACGACCACCGTCTTGATACCCATCTCGCGGCAGGCGCGCTGGATACGCAATGCTATTTCACCGCGATTAGCGATCAGTATTTTTTCAAACATGTTTTATCTCCGCGGTGAAATAGCATTTGCGGCCTTCAGCCGCAGGGCAATTTGGCTGCGCCGCTGCACCGCCTGACGGCGGTTGGTCACCGCGATTAGCGATCAGTATTTTTTCAAACATTTGAATACTCCGAACTATATGGGAGTGCGGTGATGCGTCGCAGTAGCGCACTCCATGACGGTATTAACCGATAACGAATAAAGGCTGTCCAAACTCGACGGGTTGACCGTTTTCCACCAGGATAGCCTTGATTACGCCGGTATGATCCGCATCAATTTCGTTGAGCAGCTTCATGGCCTCGATGATGCACAGGGTGTCGCCCGCGTTCACGTTCTGACCTACGTCTACAAATTGCCTGGAACCCGGTGACGGAGAGCGGTAGAAGGTGCCTACCATAGGTGATTTGACGATATGGCCTTCCTCGGCGGCGGGCGCCGCCGGTGCTGCGACGGGTGCAGCAGCAACAGGGGCTGCCATAATTTGCTGTTGCGGGGCGGAGGCGTACATCTGTTGCCCGGAGGCGACCGTGCGCGTGATGCGCACGCGTTCTTCACCCTCGCTGATTTCCAGCTCGGCAATACCGGAAGCTTCAACCAGTTCTATCAGTGTCTTGAGTTTACGTAAATCCATAATATTCTCCTTGCTTAGTTTTTATAGTTCAGCGCATATTGCACTGCGTATTCGTATCCGCTCGCACCCAGGCCGCTGATGACACCTACGGCGAGATCGGAAAAAAATGATTCACGGCGAAATGCTTCGCGCGCATGTACGTTGGAGAGATGTATTTCAATAAACGGAACCGCAACGGCCGTCAGTGCGTCACGCAAGGCTACGCTGGTATGCGTGAATGCCGCCGGATTGATGATGATAAATTGTGTGCCATCCCCGCGTGCCTGATGCACGCGCTCGATCAGTGTGGCCTCGGCATTGCTTTGAAAACATGAGAGGTTTGCCCCGTTCTTGCTGGCTAATGTAGTTAACCTTGCGTTAATTTCATCTAACGTGGTGTTGCCATAAATATCAGGCTCACGCGTTCCGAGCAGGTTAAGGTTGGGGCCGTGTAGTACGAGTATGGCTGTCATGTTCGCAGTTTGCCGTAATTTGAGGTTATTTGTCTATTTTTTTTATGCAAATAGATGAAAAACGTTAAAGACCAACGCCCTGCAAGGTATTCAAAAACTGCTCGCTATTTTGATAGCCTACCACACGGGAATCGCCCATTTCCTGACCTTTTGAGTCGAAGAAAAGAATGCCGGGCGGGCCGTACAGGCCAAAACGTTTAAGCAATGCTTTGTCGGTCGCACTGTTGGCGGTGACATCAGCCTGAAGCACAATGGCGGAGTTGAGTTTGGCTTGCACGGCAGGGTTGGAAAAGGTGAAGCGTTCCATTTCCTTGCAGGAAACACACCAGTCGGCATAGAAATCCAGCATTACGGTTTTGCCGCCCGCTGTCGCCAGTTTTTGCTCGAGTTCTGCCAGATCTGCAATACGCGTAAAGGCGACTGGCTCATGCGTGTCCGCTCTGCAAACTGCACAAACCGAATCTAGCGGTCGCAGCATGTCGCGCGCGCCGGACAGGGCGCCGACCAGAAAAGCGATGCCCAGCAAAAGCATCAGCAGACCGACACCCTTGAGGAGTTTTCTCCAGCCGCTGGCGTTGTGCGGCAGGGAGTCCAGCGTATGCAGATAGGTGGCGGACAGGATCAATAAAATACTCCATAGCAGCATCTGTATGGACACCGGCAGCAGGGGTTGTACGATCCAGATGGACAGCGCCAGCAGCAGCACACCGAAGAATCGTTTGACGCCGTCCATCCATGCACCGGCTTTGGGCAGCAGGACGCCCGCCGATGTGCCGATTAACAGCAGCGGCGCGCCCATGCCGAGTGCCAGCGCAAACAGGGCGACGCCACCCAGCACGGCATCGTGTGTCTGGCCGATGTAGAGCAAGGCGCCTGCCAGGGGTGCGGCGACGCACGGCCCCATGATAATGGCCGAGAGTGCGCCCATCACGAATACGCCAGACAAATGGCCGCCATGCAATTGGTTGCTGGTTTCGCTGAGTTTGCTTTGCCATGAGCTGGGTAGTTGCAGCTCATAAAAGCCGAACATGGACAAGGACAACACCACGAAGATTGCCGCGAAACTTCCCAATACCCAGGGGGTTTGCAGCGCGTTTGAGATCAAGTCGCCGCTAAATCCCGCAGCTACACCGGCGGCGGCGTAAGTGATGGCCATGCCCAACACGTAGGACAGGGAAAGGATAAAGGCGTGCATTTTGGTTATCTTGTGGCCTCGCCCGACGATGATGCCGGACAGGATGGGGATCATAGGGAACACGCAGGGTGTCAGGGCAAGCAGCAGTCCCGCACCGAAGAAGAAAGAAATAATCAGCCAGAAACTGCCGTCCCTGAACAATTCGGCGATTTTTGAGTTGTCGGTCTGCGGCGCCTGCTTAATCGCCTTCTGACCATCGCTGACCGGTGAGGCAAGCGTTACCGGAACGGTGCTCTGTGCTTGCTGTAGCGCGTCAGGCAGATCAATTTTCAGCACCTTTTCCTGAACGGGATAGCACAAGCCCTGGTCGCTGCACCCCTGATAAAACGCCTTTAGCGTGATGCTGGTCGCTGCATCACCGGTGCGATTCAGCGTAATCCCGGCCTGAAACGGTTGATGAAAGACGTAGGTGTCTCCGAAATTTGGGTCGTGTTTCAGTTCTCCTGCGGGCAAGTTGACAGAGGTAATCTTCGTTGCACTGTCGTCTGTCGTAAAGCTGACCTTGTCCCGGTACAGATAATAACCGGGCGTAATGGTGAAGCTGGCTTGCAGCGTATGCGCATTCTGCACCTGTACTTCCAGCGCGAAGGCCTGGTCGGGCGGCAGGAATGCGGGTTGTTGCCTGCCGCCAAAGGCGGGCAGTTTGTCCAGAAAGTTGTCTGCGTGGGCTGCGGGAGCGAGAAGGCAGAGCAACAGTACCAATATATAACGCATGTTTATTCCTTGCTGATGTTGGTTTGCTGATTGACCCAGTCCAGGTAGGCGGGCAAGCCGACTGATACAGGGACAGCGATAATTTCGGGAAGTTCGTAAGGGTGAGCGGCGCGGATCAGGGCTTCGAGGCGCGGATAGGCCGCCTGTGTGGTTTTGATCAGCAGCGGCACTTCGCTGGCAGTTTCGATTTTATCCTGCCAGCGGTAAGTCGAGGAGCAGGGGGCGAGTTGATTCACACAGGCCGCCATGCGGGCATCGATAATCTGTTGAGCCAGTTTTCCCGCCGTAGCGGCGTCGGGCATGTTGGTTATCACTAATAAAATATCGCTCATGATTTTGCGAAGCGCAGGCCGAGTTGCAGCAATTCATCCCACACATCGCCTGACCTTAGGCCCTTGATAGTCTTGTCCAGACGGGCGGCTTGCTGGAGCGCGCGTTCAATGTGCGTGAATGTCAGACGGCGAGCCGCGTTTTCCACCAGCCCCAGCCTGTCCTTGCGTACCCGCACATCGCGCAGGGCATCGCGTATATTGCCACCCTGGCGGGTGACATGCAGCAATTTTCCCAGCGTGCGGATTTCTTCACTGATCGCCCACAGTATCAGTACGGTGGCGGTGCCTTCAGCACGCAGTCCATCGAGTATGTGCGCATAACGTGCGACATCACCGCTCAACATCGCTTCCGTGAGCTTGAAAACATCGTAGCGCGCCACATCCATCACTGCTTCCTTTACCTGCTCGAACGACAGCGTGCCGGACGGAAACAGTAATCCCAGCTTTTGTATCTCCTGAAATGCGGCGATCAGATTGCCCTCACAGCGGTCGGCAAGGAATTCCAGCGTCGGCTGGTCGGTCGATTGCCCCTGATGCCGGAGACGACCGGCCAGCCACTCAGGCAGCTGATTGCGTGGAATGTCGTCGGCACAAATCATTACGCCATGTCGCGACAATGCGCTGAACCACTGCGTCTTTTGCGCGGCCCAGTCGAGCTTGGGCAGAGTAATGAGTGTAAGCACGTCCTCATTCAAATCGGCTGCATAATCCTGCAAGGCTTTGCCGCCGTCGATGCCGGGCTTGCCGGACGGGATGCGCAAATCTACTACCTTGCGGCTTGCGAACAGCGAAAGGCTTTGCGCGCAATTGCGCAATTCGTCCCATTTAAAATGCTGTTCGGCGATCAGTGTGTCGCGTTCGGTATATCCGGCGTTGCGAGCCGCTGCACGGATACTGTCTGCAGCCTCGATGACCAGCAGCAGCGCATCGCCATACACCACGTATAGTGGTTTTAGCCCGGAGGCCAGGTGGCGCGGCAGCGCTTCGCCGGTTAATTGCATTATTTCTGCGCCTGGTCCACAGGTTTGGCGCGGCTCAGACGGCGAACGATCTGTTGCACCATATCGGAACGCATGCTCTGGTAGAGCAGCGCTTCTTCGGCTTCCTTGGCTAAAATTTTGGTGTCGTCATAAGCATAGTCACGATGCATCTGTAATTCTTCGGCAGGCAGCCATACCCTTTGCTGATGATCATAGGCGCGCAATGAAACACGATAGCGCAACTGGAACTCGCTCACGCGCCCACTGCCGCCCAGCGTCAAAATCTGTTTCTCGGGGAGTTCGTAAGCGATGTTCAACACGACATCCGCCTGGTCGGCCTGGTTAGTTAATTGAATATGATTGGCTTGCAGATTGTCGCGCAGCTCGCTGATCAGCGCTGAGCCGGGATTGGCGGCCTCGAGGTAGATTGAGGTGAACGGCATTTTTGCATCGCCGCGCAGATGAAAGCCGCAGGCGGCGAGCAACAGGGCGAGTGTCACGATGAACGGTAATTGCATCAGGCGCATGACGGTTCTCCTAGGCAACAATGTTGATCAAACGGCCAGGCACGACGATGATTTTCTTCGGCACTGCGCCCGCGAGCTGCTTCTGTACCGCCTCATGTGCCACGGCCAGTTGCTCCAGCGTGGCTTTATCGGTGGTCTTGGCGACCGTCAGATTGCCGCGCAGTTTGCCGTTCACCTGTATCACCAGCGTGATTTCATCCTGTACCATCGCGTCTGGGTCGGCTTCCGGGAAGGCCTGTTCCAGCAGATCGCTGCCGGGGCGCAAGGCGGACCACAGCGCCTGACAGATGTGCGGCACGATGGGGTTGAGCATCAGCGCGATGGCTTCCAGTGTCTCCTGTGAGACGGCGCGTCCTGTTGCGCTCGGATCATCAAATTTGGCCAAGGCATTGAGCAGTTCCATGTTTGCTGCAATCGCGGTATTAAACGTCTTGCGCCGACCGATATCATCGCCTACTTTCTGTATGGTCTGGTGTGTTTGCAGGCGCATCGTTTTGGCTGCGGCACTCAATCGGGTGCCCGGCCAAACGTTCTCCGGCTCACCGCTGCCGTAGGCTGCGACCACACCTTGTTCGACGTGGTCATGAGTGGCTTTCCATACGCGTTTGAGGAAGCGGAATGCGCCCTCCACACCGGCATCCGACCATTCCAGTGACTGGTCCGGGGGGGCGGCAAACATCATGAACAGGCGCGCGGTGTCCGCACCATATTCGTCGATGATGGATTGCGGGTCCACGCCATTGTTCTTGGATTTCGACATTTTTTCCGTGCCGCCTATGATCACCGGCAAGCCGTCGGATTTCAGCGTCGCACCCACCGGGCGAGACTTGTCATCTGTTGCCACATCCACGTCCGCCGGATTGATCCACTGCTTCTTGCCATTGGCCTCCTCGCGGTAAAACGTCGGTGCGATTACCATGCCCTGCGTAATCAGGTTTTTAAACGGCTCGTCAAGGGTTTGTGCCTCGCGTAGCGAGCCGGTCGTCCTCTCCCCTTCAAGGGGAGAGTTAGAGTGGGGATGGGTAAGGGGTTGAGCCCCCTCGCCGAACACCCCCACATCCCGCATCAGTTTGTGAAAGAAGCGCGCATACAGCAGATGCAGAATCGCGTGTTCGATGCCGCCGATGTACTGATCCACCGGTAGCCAGTATTGTGCGCGGGCGGTGTCCACCATGCCGGTGGTGCAATCCGGGCTGGTGTAGCGGGCGTAATACCATGACGATTCCGCGAAGGTGTCCATGGTGTCGGTCTCGCGCCGCGCCGCGCCGCCGCACTGCGGGCAGGTCGTTTGGTAAAATTCCGGCATCTTTGCCAGCGGTGAACCGGCACCATCCGGCACCACGTTTTCCGGCAATACCACGGGCAGCTGGTCGTCCGGTACCGCGACATCGCCGCAACTCGGGCAGTGGATGATGGGGATAGGGCAGCCCCAGTAACGCTGGCGCGAGATGCCCCAGTCGCGCAGGCGGAACTGCACCTTCTTCTCGCCCAGCCCCTTATCAGCCAAATCGGCGGCGATGGCATCCACCGCCTGATCGTAATTCAGGCCGTCGTACTTGCCGGAGTGGGCGCAGAAGCCGTCTTTGCTCGCATACCATTCCTGCCATGCCGCATCGCTGAAGTCTTGATCCTGGACGGCGATGGACTGTCTGATCGGCAAATTGTATTTTTTCGCAAAGCCGAAATCGCGTTCGTCGTGCGCGGGAACCGCCATTACCGCACCCTCGCCGTAGCCCATCAGCACATAGTTGCCTACCCACACCGGCACCTGTTCGCCGGTCAGCGGATGGGTGACTTTCAGTCCCGTGTCCATGCCCTTCTTTTCCATCGTGGCCATGTCGGCCTCTGCGGTGCCGCCGTGTTTGCAGTCTTCTATGAATGCGGCGAGTTCAGTATTGTGCTGTGCCGCATGCGTTGCCAGCGGATGTTCGGCTGCGACCGCGACGAAGGTCACCCCCATGATGGTGTCGGCGCGTGTGGTGTAAACCCAGAGGTTTTCAGCGTTGCCGTCGAGCGTATACGGGAAGGCGAAACGCACGCCGAAGCTCTTGCCTATCCAATTGGCCTGCATGGTCTTGACCTGCTCCGGCCAGCCATCCAGTGTGTCCAGATCATTCAGCAACTCATCGGCGTACTGAGTGATGCGGAAGAAATACATCGGAATATCGCGCTTTTCTACCAGCGCGCCGGAACGCCAGCCGCGCCCGTCTATCACTTGTTCATTAGCCAGCACGGTGTGGTCTACCGGATCCCAGTTTACCGAGGCGGTCTTCTTGTAGATCACCCCCTTTTTGAACAATCGGGTGAACAGCCATTGTTCCCAGCGGTAGTATGCCGGGGTGCAGGTGGTTACTTCGCGTGACCAGTCTATGCCCAGCCCCAGGCTTTTCAGCTGTGTCCGCATGTAATCGATATTGTCGTATGTCCAGGCGGCGGGCGGCACGTTATGTGCCTGTGCGGCATTTTCGGCAGGCAGGCCGAATGCATCCCAGCCCATCGGTTGCATGACGTTATAGCCCTTCATGCGGTAATAGCGTGAGAGCACATCGCCGATGGTGTAATTGCGCACATGGCCCATGTGCAGCTTGCCGGAAGGGTAGGGGAACATGGACAGACAATAATATTTCGGTTTGTCGCTGGTCTCCGAGGCGCGGAATGTGCCGGAATCATCCCAGTGTTGATGGGCTTGCTGTTCGATGGAGGCGGGGTGATAGTTGGATTGCATGGCTTTACGATTTATGGCGAGAATTTTTGGATGCGGCATTATAGCGGCATCGCCGTTCACCGGCGAATCACGCAGTGTGTATTGCGCAGTGCATGAGTGCTGCGGGGTTGGTTCGCTGTGTGGCATGGCCGGTTTTCGGGAAGGATAAATACTTTTTAATGCATAAACCGGACAATCTTAGTAGTGGTGATTGTTCGTTTGATATAAAATCACCGTCCATAAAATTTAATCATTACGTTCAGGAGAGGTCATTATGTCGAGCAAGCATCCCGTTATTGCGGTTACCGGTTCTTCCGGCGCAGGCACCACCACCGTTAAACGTGCCTTCGAAAATATCTTCCGCCGCGAGAAGATCACTGCCGCAGTTATCGAAGGTGACAGCCTGCACAGTCTGGATCGCATGGCCTTCCGCGCCGCTGCTGCCGAAGCCGCCAAGATGGGCAACAACACATTCAGTCACTTTGGCCCGGAAGCCAACCACTTTGACAAAATTCAGGGCATGTTCAAGGCCTATGGCGAAACCGGCACATGCAAGCGTCGTTACTATGTTCACAGCGAGCCTGAGGCGGTTGAGCACAATAAACACTTCGGTCTGACCGATCTGACGCCGGGCGTGTTCACCCCTTGGGAAGACATCGAAGCCAATTCGGACTTGTTGTTCTACGAAGGTTTGCATGGCTTGGCAAAGGATGATGCGCAGGGTATCGATGCAAGACCGTACGTCGATCTGGCTATCGGTGTCGTGCCAGTCGTCAACTTGGAGTGGATCCAGAAGATTCATCGCGACAAGGCTGAACGCGGCTATTCCGCAGAAGCGACCGTGGATACCATCATGCGTCGCATGCCGGACTACATCAAGTTCATTACCCCGCAGTTCACCCACACCGATATCAATTTCCAGCGTATCGCGACGGTAGATACCTCCAATCCGTTTATCGCGCGCGACATTCCGACGCCGGATGAAAGTTTTGTGGTAGTTCGTTTCCGCGAACCCAAAGGCGTGGACTTCCAGTACATGCTGGCCATGATCCCCGGTTCATTCATGTCTCGTGCCAACACCATGGTTGTGCCCGGCGGCAAGATGAGCCATGCGATGGAAGTCATTCTCGCGCCCGTCATGCACGACATGATCGAAAACAAGAAGAAGTAACATTGAACTGACGGACGTGTTCCGCTAGCGCAGAAGAGGGCAGACGAAAGTTTGCCCTCTTTTTTATTGTTCAATATAAACAAGGTATTGCATGGGAATAGTTGCGGTAATTGACTTTGAAACCACCGGCATGTCGCCGGATATGGGCGACCGTGCGACCGAAGTGGCGGTGGTGCTGGTCAGCAATGGACAAATTGTTGATCGTTATCAGAGTCTGATAAATACCGGTGCCTATATTCCCGCTTTTATCACGGAACTGACCGGCATCAGCAATGCCATGGTGCGTAGTGCGCCGCCCGCCGCGCAGGTGATGAATGAGTTGGCCGAGTTCGTCGGTGAGGTGCCGCTGGTGGCGCACAATGCCTCATTCGACAGCCGGTTTCTGGATGCGGAATGGGCAAGGATCGGGCATCAACGACAGCAGCCATTTGCCTGCTCGATGCTGCTGTCCAGAAGAATTTATCCAGACTCCCCGGATCACAAGCTGGGAACGCTGGTCAGGCACTTGGGTCTGCCGCAGGCCGCACGCGCTCACCGGGCGCTTGCCGATGCCCAGATGACGGCACACCTGTGGCTCAGGATGGTGTCAGACCTCCAGTGCCGACATGATCTCAGAAACGCTAGCCACGAACTGCTGAGTGCGCTGCAAAAAGTGCCAAAGGCAAAAATTGCCGGCTATATTGAAAAAAACCGGCACAAGCTATAACCCTCCAACCAAAAATCGCCGTTGTTATTGAGCAGCCCCTCAAAACTTACCGCCTTGATTTGACCGGCTTGCCGTTTCTCGAAACTTCGACCTCATTTTCCCGTCCTGAACTGCCCCTGATCTGGCGCCGGATATATTTGCAATAAACCCAGATTGTTCGTTAGAACGAAAACTCGTCATTCCCGCCTGCGCGGGATAGTCAGCGACTTGCCAGCTTGCTGGCTTAGTCGAATGGCTAGTTGCCTCATCAGCGACGGGGCTAATGGATTTTCTGGGATAAAAGCGGAAAATCCGCCTGTCTCTAAGAATTCTCTAATATCTATGCGGGTGTTTAACTGATAATCTGCAAAAAGGTATTAACCCAGATTATCCATTAGCCTCATAACTTGTCATTCCCGCGTAAGCGGGAATCCAGTCAATCGAATAAGCCCCGCAAAGCGGGACAAAATCCGCGACATGGAATAGACGCAGGCAGAAGCCGCACGAGTGCTAGGCATCTCGCAATCGCGCATATCAGACCTGATACGCGGCAAGTTCGAGAAATTCAGTCTGGACATGCTGATCACCCTGGCGACCAGAGCGGGGAAGAAAGTTGAACTGAAGATGGCGGCTTGATTGAAAAGAAAATCGGCTCCGGTACTTTTTGTTGCAAAGGATATTGCTCAATGACTACTGAAAAAATAATCGCATCAGTAACGCAGATCGAATCGAGGATGTTTTTTCTCCGCAAGCAAAAGGTCATGCTTAGTCAGCACCTGGCCGAATTGTATGAAGTCGAACCGAAAATATTGAACCAGGCCGTCAAGCGCAACCTCGAACGCTTTCCCGAAGACTTCATGTTTCAGCTTACGCCTGAAGAGGATGCGCTTTTAAGGTCACAATTTGTGACCTTAAAGACGGGACGAGGGCAGCACGCAAAATATCTGCCTTACGCCTTTACCGAACAGGGCGTTGCGATGCTCTCAAGCGTCCTCCGCAGCGAACGCGCCATTCAAGGCCGTCATTCCGGCGAAGGCCGGAATCCAGTCCAGAAAAATACACCGCGTAGCGGACAAAACCTTGGCGCTGTCCCACTTGCGTGGAATATTTCAACCATCTGGATACCGGCCTTCGCCGGTATGACGAAATTTCGGTCAAATGGATTATTTGGATTCGAGGCGGTCTTCGAGGCCATCCATGAATTGATGGCACCGCCTGTATCCAAAAAGAAACGCCCCATCGGCTTTGCATCGTGGGAAAATAAATGACACAACCAGCCGCCAACCCAAAAGCTTTCCCTACCGGCAGCACTGGCGAATTCTGGGACAACGTGGTCAAGGGCAGCGCGCCGATACAATTGATGAAGAAGGGGCTGGGCGAAGCGCTGTGGCGCGAGAAGCTTGCGCTGGGCCTGGCTGGAAGAGACACTGCCTACGCTGAAGAGGCCGCTGACTTCGGATGCTTGGCTGGGCGTGGCAATTAAATGATGGTTTGCCCCTGTTGTTAAACTTATAATTTACTTATACTTCACACATGAACACCATCGAGTGGTCAGCCAAGGCGGTGCGGCAACTGCGCAAGATTGCCGATAAGCGCAAACGGCAAGGCATCTTTGTCGAAGTGCAGCAACTCGCGCATTGGCCCGATTGCACGGGAGACATCAAACGCTTGCAAGGACGCGATGGCTACCGGCTACGCATCGGCGGCCACCGGGTGATATTCGAGATTGACCAGAGCGGCACCCCGATCATCGTCACCATCATGCAAGTGGAGAAACGAAATGAACGCACCTACTAACATCCAGATACTGAAAGACGCGAAAGGCAAACCCGCTTTCGTCGTGATTCCCTACCCGGAATACATGAGCCTGACCAAGCAGAACGCACCAACCATCCCCAACGCCGTGGTCAACAAAGTCATCAACAAAGACATGACACCCATCCGCGCCTGGCGCGAACACCTCGGCCTCACCCAGACAGAAGTCGCGCGCCGCCTCGGCATTTCGCAAAGCGCCTATGCCCAACAGGAAGCTAAGGAACCTGTGAGGAAAGCCACACGCGAGAAGATCGCCGAAGCGCTGGGCATTGCAGCCGAGCAATTGGCGGTTTGAGAAATCAATTGCGATGCTGACCCCATATCACTCCTGTGGCGCGAGAAGCTTGCGCCAAAGGTACCGGAGTCAAATTGATTGCAAAGCCTCACGCCGCCTTGAGCATGAAATCCACATGGATAGCATCGTAAACAATCGGAACAATCGGAACAATCGGGGACAGGGAACAATCGCAACAATCGGGGACAATCGGGGACAATCGGGGACAGACCACGGTTCCCGAAAAATCAAAGGTGCCGGAATGAAATAATTTTGAAGTCGGCTGAGATGTGTAAAAGAAAATCGACGCAACCCGTTACCTCTGCCCACTAACCCCACCCTATGGCCACCCTAATCCCCTCCCTCGGCGCCGCCCGCTTTGATGCACGGGGCGAGTTGCGTCTGGCCGAACGGCTGAAGGATTGCCTCGAAGACAATGCCTGGGTGTGGCACAATATTCCGGGCGGACAGTACGATGCGGTGCTGAGCGACGAGGCGCACGATTTCGAGCCGCAATGGCTTGCGCTGGCGGCGAAACGGGAATCGGATGAAGGTCTGGTTCCCCGTTTCACTTTTGTCGAAGCAGTTTGAGCGGATGCGCTCGCAACCCATGAAACTGGAAAGAAAATGACTGTTAATTTTTCAACGCAGCCCGGCCCAAGAGAGCGCCAACTGCAGCGTAAATTGAATAATCCGCTGTTCAGCACCTGCGCGACGATTACGGAGCGAGCTGTTCAGGATGCACGTCAAGATGATCAGCTTGCCATGCAGCAATTTATGGAGCAGTTTCGCGACCTGGTCCAGCGTGTCGTCGAGCTGGATAAAAACGTTGAAAGTGACGTGATCTTGTTGTTAAAAGCACAGTTGGAGCATCAATACGCTGTATGTACCGGCCTTCCCGGCCAACCGGCTGCGATACAGGATGCCATCAGGAAGTTGATCAATGTAATCAGTTCTACCTTGCGTAGCGCGTCAAAAAACGATCCTGATGCGCTGGAAAAATTAAGCACCGATGAAGCGCACAGCGCGATTCATCTCCATCTGTGTGATCACTTGATCGTGTCTGACCTCCTTAACCCGGATGAGGTGATCCATGACGATGAAGTTATACCCACGCTGTTAAGCGAATCGGAAGAGGCGCTACAGGCGGTTCTGGCATTATTTCCGCCGGAGCGCATTGCCATTCTGGTTGATCAGGGTAAGGATTTGCTGGAACAGCTTGAAGCGGAGGGGCGCAGTTTGCCTCAAGCGCGGCAACGACTCGCGCAAATGGCAGGCTGGCTAAAGGCCGAATAGAAAATAACTTTTTGCCCGATTCAGCCCGGTACGATTTTGATTCGATATTCGCTGCACCCCTGTGGGATAATTCGCCTATGAATACCACTCTTTTAGCCGGCCTCAATCCTCCGCAACTACAAGCTGTCACGCTGCCCCAGCAATCCGCGCTGATTCTGGCGGGTGCGGGCAGCGGCAAGACACGCGTGCTGACCACGCGCATCGCTTATTTGATCAGTACCGGGGCGGCCAGCCCGCACGCGCTGCTGGCGGTAACCTTCACCAACAAGGCGGCCAAGGAAATGGTCACGCGGCTGTCGGCGATGCTGCCGATTAATACGCGCGGCATGTGGATAGGCACGTTTCACGGCTTGTGCAACCGCCTGTTGCGCGCGCATTTTCGCGAAGCGAACTTGCCGCAGACTTTCCAGATTCTCGACTCGGGCGATCAGCTCTCCGCGATCAAGCGGGTAATGAAGGCGCTGAATGTGGATGACGAAAAATTTCCGCCGCGCGAGATGCAGAATTTTATCAGCGGCAGCAAGGAGCAGGGCCTGCGCGCGAACGAGGTGGAAGCCTACGATCCGTATACGCGCCGCAAGGTGGAGGTGTTCGCCGAATACGATGCGCAGTGCCAGCGCGAAGGCGTGGTGGATTTCTCGGAATTGCTGCTGCGCTGCTACGAGCTGCTGTCGCGCAATGCGTCGATTCGCGAACATTATCAGGAGCGCTTCAGACACATACTGGTGGATGAGTTTCAGGACACCAACCCGCTGCAATACCAGTGGCTGAAATTGCTGGCCGGTGGCGGAAGGGTGGAGCCGGAGGCTCCGGGTACCCCCGGGCATACCCCTTGCGGGCATGGGCACAATTCCTTGTTTGCGGTGGGTGACGACGATCAGTCCATTTATGCGTTCCGTGGCGCGAATGTCGGCAACATGAAATACTTGTTGCGTGACTTTAATGTTGAGGCGGTGATCAAGCTGGAGCAGAACTATCGCTCGCACGGCAATATACTCGATGCGGCCAACGCGCTGATCAGCAATAACAGCAATCGTCTGGGCAAGAATCTCTGGACGGCGGAGCAGGGCGGCGAAAAGCTGCGCGTGTATGAGGCCCCTACCGATGTGGAAGAGGCGAACTATATTGTCAGCGAAATAAAACAGCTGCAATCGGAGGGGCTGAAGCTCGCCGAAATCGCGCTGCTGTACCGTTCCAACGCGCAGTCGCGGGTGCTGGAACATGCGCTGGTGTCGGGGGGGCTGTCATATCGCGTGTATGGCGGCTTGCGCTTCTTTGAGCGTCAGGAAATAAAGCATGCGCTGGCCTATCTGCGGCTGATGGAGAATACCGACGACGACAATGCGCTGTTGCGCATCATCAATTTCCCGACGCGCGGCATCGGGGCGCGCAGCATCGAGCAGTTGCAGGATGCGGCCAGAATAAACAATACGACGTTGTGGGATGCGGCGGCGCGCGCGGGCGGCAAGGTGTCCGGCTTTGTCGCGCTTATCGAAGCGTTGCGCCAGGCGACGCAAGACCTCCCGCTTCACCCGCAAGACCGCAAGGGTCTTACCTCGGAGCAAGAGGCGCAGAAGCACCTGCTCCTGAATGAAGGGGTAGGCCGGGGTGTGCCCGGAACCTCTGGTTCCACCCTTCCGCTCCCTGAAATCATGGAACATGTGCTGGTACATAGCGGGCTGATCGCGCATTACCAGAATGAAACCGGTGTGAAAAAGCGCGAAGCGCAGGAGCGTCTGGAGAATTTGAACGAACTGGTAACGGCGGCGACGCTGTTCGTGCATGAAAACGAGGACGACAGCCTGACTTCATTTCTGACGCATGCCTCGCTGGAGGCGGGCGAACATCAGGCGGGCGATCAGGATGACGCGCTGCATCTGATGACGGTGCATGCCGCCAAGGGGCTGGAATTCAATGCGGTGTTCATCACCGGGCTGGAGCAGGGGCTGTTCCCACACCAGAACAGCCAGAATGTCGATGGCGGACTGGATGAGGAACGCCGGTTGATGTATGTGGCGATCACCCGGGCGCGCCGTCGCCTGTACCTGACGTTTGCGCAGAGTCGCATGCTGCACGGCAAGGTCAGTTACGGCATGGCGTCGAATTTCCTGCGCGAACTGCCCGAAGAGCTGGTGCACTGGCTGTCGCCGCGCATCGTGCAACGCAGCAACCCGTTCACGGCATTTGGTTATACGGCACCAAACCCCCCTCAATCCCCCCTTGTCAGGGGGGAAGCGAACTCACCTCCCCTGATAAGGGGAGGCCGGGAGGGGTTATGGCGTATCGGCCAGCGGGTATTGCACCAGAAATTCGGCGAAGGCATGGTCACGGGTGTGGAGGGCAGCGGTTCGGATGCGCGCGTACAGGTCAACTTCAAGCACGCCGGCAGCAAATGGCTGTCGCTGGAATACGCCAAGCTGGAAACGTTATGAGTGAGCCTGAGGTGCCCGGCGCTGCTGATGCGCGTCTTGCGCTGATAGTCGAGAGTTTTCAGCGTCTGACGGGTAAACCCTTGCTAGAAGCGTACGACCTGCAGGCACTGTGGAATGCGCCGTTTGCCGTCGTCGCACACGCTACTGAGGATGATCCGGTATTCTTTTACGGTAACCGGATGGCGTTGCGGTTGTTCGAGATGAGTTTCGATGACTTCACCCGGCTTTCTTCGCGCCTTTCAGCCGAGCCGATGGGGCGCGAGGCGCGCGCCGCCTTGCTGGAAAAGGTCCGTCGACAGGGTTTTGTGGATGATTATTCCGGCATGCGCATCAGCAGCACTAACAAACGCTTCATGATTACGAATGCGACGGTCTGGAACCTGATCGATGCGGAGGGCATCTGTCACGGGCAGGCTGCCGCGTTTATTGCTCCGGACTGATTCCGGCGGGTGGCGGGAAAAGTGCTGCCAGTTTGTCAGGCACTTCCCGTTTGCTCGCCAGGCTGATTGCGCTGGCCTCCGCGACGGCGGTCACCATGACCGCGATCAAAGTCGGCAGCAGGGCGATGCGTGTCAGCGCCGTCCATAAAATATGCGCCATGCTGGCTTCTTGCGCCGTCAGGCTGATCAGCCAGGCGATGAAAATCAATACTGCCGTGACGGCATAGCCCAGCATCAGCCACCGACTGTTCCTGAAAGCCAGCAACCAATGTACATCGACAAACCAGCAGGTGATTTTTTTGCTGCGCAGGTAAAGGTAGGCAATCATTGCGCCCGAACACGACAGTGGAATCAGTAAGCCCGGTATGCCGGTATTTAACAGGATGACGGCAGGGATCATCAGCAGGTTGAAGACAAACAGTCCCGTGAGGAACAGGTTGTGTGGCAGTTGCGCCCGTTTGACTTCGCGCTCGCTAATCTGGAGTTGCATGACTTTGCCCGGCGTATGATTCAGTGAGGCAGTAATATTAGCATAGCCTGATGTGTCTGACGGCGGGAAGCGGGGTGGCGTCAGGAATGTGCCGGGTCGTCATGATCCGTCACTTCGCCGGGTGTGTTAATAACGGCTTGCTCGGCGGGGAAAAGGTCACAAAAACTGGCGTAAAGTGAAGTGAACACGATGGGCATCAGCACCAGCCAGCCCAGCATCATCGGCATGCTGGCGAGTATTGCCAGTAATACAAACGACATGCCATAAACAAACATCGGGCCGACGTTGCGGGTAAAGGCGCGCAGACTGAGCTTCATTGCGTCTAGCGGCGCAACATTGCGAAAGAATACCAGCATGGGGGCGAATTGCATCGACATCAGCAACGCGCCGAACAGTGTTATGCCAAGCAATACGGCTGTCCCTGTACCGGTGACGGCAGCACGGATAATTTCCGGATCGGCGGGTGCCTGGCTGCTCATCAGTATCTCGACCAGAGCCGCGCCGCCTGCCATCATCATCACGCCGAAAATCAGATATTGACCGACCAGTGCGATGCCGCCCAGGGTGATGAGATGCGAGGTGTGTCGCTGAAAGCCGCTGAACAGGTGCGCCAGTTCCAGTTCATCGCCCTGCTCCAGTGAGCGGCAGCCGGTCATCAGGCCGATAATCACCACCGGCATCAACAGGCTGACCAGGGGCTCGCCCACCACAGGCACGGCGGAGATGCCCGCCGCCGTTAAAAAGCAGATGGCAAGCAGCACGATCCACAGCAGCGGCGCCTGCATGAACAAGGCATAGCCCCGCTTTATCCATTGCCAGCCCTGGTTTGCTTCTAAACGTTGCGGTTCCATATTTTCCTTTTTACTTGGCACTCTTTTTAAAGCCAGATAGCTTGTTCGGTCGCGATGTGGTTTTTCAGGATGCGTTCAAAGTGTCCGGGGTCATGTGCATGGATCAATTCAGCGTCGCGCGGCAGGTGCATGTCGAACAGACGCGACAGCCAGAAACGCAGGGCGGCCAGTCGCAGCATCATAGCCCAGGCTGCGTACTCGTTTTTCTGCAAGGGGCGAATGGCGTGATAAGCATGCAGCAGGCGCTGTGTCCGAAGAACGTCGAGCGTGCCGTCGGAGCTCATGCACCAGTCATTGACCGTAATCGCCACGTCATATAATAAGGCATCGGTGCAGGCGAAATAAAAGTCAATCAGCCCGCCAACGTGGTCGTCAATCAGCAGCACATTGTCGCGGAACAGGTCGGCGTGTATCAAGCCCTGCGGCAAACAAGAGCCGTTTTGTTGTGCGTGCAGCGCAATTTCGCTATCCAGCAAGCCGGCCTGTTCCGCATTTACAAAGGGTCGAACTTGTGGTGCCGTTGCGGCGCGCCATGCGCTGCCTCTGGCATTGGGCATGATTTGCGTAAAGCTCTGGCCCGCAATGTGCATCTGTCCCAGCATCGCGCCCAGCGCCGCGCATTGTGCAAGGCCGGGTTCGGTGGTGGATTTACCGCTCAGACGGCTGACGATGCAGGCAGGTTTGTCGTTCAGCAGGCTCAAAAATTGATTATGGCGATTTGCCACCGGCGCGGGGCAGGGAATGCCATGACGTGCGAGATGCGCCATCAGGTTCAAATAGAACGGCAATTCGGAAGCCGAGAGCTTTTCGAACAACGTGAGCACGAAGCGGCCATTGCTGGTGGTGACGAAATAATTGGTATTTTCGATACCGGACGCGATGGCCTGCAAGTCCAGTAACTGCCCCAGAGAATAATCAGCCAGCCAGGTAGTCAGCTCGGCTTCGGAAACGGAAGTGTAAACAGCCATAATTAAATTGAAATTCGCACAGCGATTCATTGTCCCCCTCGCCCGCAAGCGGGAGAGGGATGGGGTGAGGGGACAATCATGGCGGGTGTCGTTTTTGCCATGATTGTCAGAAGCTGTGTATGATCCATCGTGGCGGACGCAGACCGGAGTCAAGGCTCTCCTGACGGGCAAATTTGCCGTCGCCACGATCATCCACCAGATAGTAAGGGGGGCCGATTTTCGGAATGACCTTGATCATGTACAAACGTCCGCCTGAGCGATATTCCTCAACGGTCAGCTCAGTCTGTTTGATGATGGTGATTTCCGCTTCGTCATTGCCTGACGGTTCCGGCTCAGCCGTGAAAACAGGCGGGCGTGGCAGCGGCTCAAGATTGCCGGGAACGGGGTCGGCCGCCAGTGCTGAAATGGAAAAGCCGCTCAACAGTAACAAGGATAAGAAGCGCATGATTGCGGTCCCGTGAATTGGAATACATGCATTTTAGCCGATAAATCGGTGAACTTTATAGTTCGTTTGTGCACCGATGATGAGAGGGCGGCCTGTTGAACAAGGTTACAGGTAAAGCTGCCGTTCGCGTTCCGCCTCGCTGGGCTCGAAACCGGATGATTCGTAGTGTTTGAAGATCGCGCTGACCACCTCCTGCGGTTTGTCTATGAGCTGGATCAGATGCATGTCCTCCGGGTTGATGACCTGTTCTTCTATTAACGCGGTTTTGAACCACTCAAGCATGCCGCCCCAGAATTTTGTTCCTACCAGAATAATAGGCATGCGGCGCGTCTTGCCGGTTTGCACCAGCGTCAGGGCTTCCATCAATTCATCCAGTGTGCCGAAGCCGCCGGGCATGACGACATAGGCATGGGCGAATTTGACAAACATCACCTTGCGCGCGAAAAAATGCTGGAAAGTCTGACTGATATTCTGGTAGGGGTTGTTGGATTGTTCGTGCGGCAACTGGATGTTCAGACCGACGCTGGGTGATTTACCATAGAACGCGCCCTTGTTGGCAGCCTCCATGATGCCGGGGCCGCCCCCTGAAATGACCGAGAAACCCGCATCAGACAGCAGACGGGCAATTTCTTCGGCAAGTTTGTAATAAGGCTGATCGGGTCGGGTACGCGCGCTGCCGAATATGCTGACAGCGGGATGGATCTGCGCAAGACGGTCGGTAGCGGAAACAAATTCTGACATAATGCCGAAAACCCGCCATGCCTCTTTGGCATCCCATACTTCGGGTATGTCGGATGTAGGCAGTTTCGGCGTATTGCTCATGTCAGCACCTTAAAATAATGATCAAAAATGAAAACGAATGAAATGAGTTCCGGTAAAACATTGCTTCTGGTTGACGGCTCGTCTTTCCTGTACCGCGCGTTCCATGCCATGCCGGACATGCGCAATAGTGAAGGCTTTCCGACGGCAGCGATCTACGGCGTGCTCAACATGTTACGTCGTTTGCGTCAGGATTTCCCTGCGGATTATAGCCTGTGCATATTTGACGCAAAAGGAAAAACCTTTCGCGATGACCTGTATCCGCAATATAAAGCTAATCGGCCGTCCATGCCTGCCGATCTGGCACAGCAAATCGAACCGTTGCACCAGGCAATTGCGGCATCCGGCTGGTTGATCTCCATGGTGGACGGCGTGGAGGCGGACGATGTGATCGGTACGCTGGCGCGGCAAGCCTCTGCTGACGGAGTGCGCTGCATCATTGCGACGGGCGACAAGGATCTCGCGCAACTGGTGGACGAGCATGTGACGCTGATCAACACCATGAATAACGAAACGCTGGATATTGCAGGCGTGACGGCCAAGTTTGGCGTGCCGCCGGAGCGCATCGTGGATTACCTGACGCTGACGGGCGATCAGGTGGACAATGTGCCGGGCGTTGAAAAATGCGGCCCCAAGACGGCGGTGAAATGGCTCACGCAGCATGGCACGCTGGACAATCTGATGCGTAATGCCGACACGATAGGCGGCGTGGTGGGGGCGAATCTGCGCAATGCACTGGACTGGCTGCCGCAGGCGCGCCGTCTGATCACGGTGAAGTGCGACGTGGAATTGCCGCTGGATTACCACCAACTGATTGCGCCGCCGCAGGACAAGGAGCGACTGGCTCAACTGTATCAACAGCTGGAATTCAAGACCTGGCTGCGCGAGGTCAGCGGCGACGCCGCTGGGCGCCACGCTGCGTCCTCCTTGCGGGGGCTGCGCGAAGTCAATACACCCCCCCATTCTCAGGAGCTCCCTCACCTTCAAGCCCGTCCTGAGCTTGCCGAAGCGGGGGAGGGCCGGGGTGGGGATGGGGTAAAGGGTGGTGCAAGTGAACCCGCTGCGCCACCCTTTGAAACCGAAGCCGCGCGCACCGACAGCGCCCATTACCAGACGATATTGACCGACGCACAACTGGATGACTGGTTAAAGCAGATTATGGCTGCCGAGCTGGTGTGTCTGGATACCGAGACCACCGGCTTGGATGCGATGGAGGCGCAGCTGGTTGGCATTTCATTTGCGATCACGCCGCACCGTGCCGCCTATCTGCCGCTGGCGCATATCTATCCGGGTGCACCGGATCAGCTGAACCGCGAAAAGACGCTGGAAAAACTCAAGCCCTGGCTGGAAAGCGCGCAGCACCACAAAGTCGGCCAGAATCTCAAATACGACAGGCATATCTTCGCCAACCACGGCATCGCGCTGGCAGGAATACATGACGATACGCTGCTGCAATCCTACGTGGTGGAGAGCCACAAGCCGCACGACATGGATAATCTCGCGCTGCGCCATCTCAATGTAAAAACCATCAGCTATGCGGAGGTGGCGGGCAAGGGGGTGAAGCAGATTTGTTTCGATCAGGTCGATCTGGATATCGCCACGCACTATGCCGCCGAGGATGCTGACATCACCCTGCAGCTGCATCAGATGCTCGCGCCCCAAATCGAGGCGGTCACGGGCTTGCGGCATGTGTATCGTGAAATCGAGCTGCCGGCCATGCATGTGCTCTACACCATGGAGCGCAACGGCGTGCTGCTCGATTGCAATCTGCTGCATGTGCAGAGCCATGAGCTGGGTGTGAAGCTGGTCGAGCTGGAAGGTCGCGCATTTGAGGCGGCCGAGCAGCCGTTTAATCTGAACTCGCCCAAGCAGATACAGGAGATATTGTTCGACAAGCTCAAGCTGCCGGTCAAGAAGAAGACACCGAGCGGTGCACCTTCTACCGACGAGGAGGTGTTGCAGGAGCTGGCGCTGGATTACCCCTTGCCAAAAATTCTGCTGGAATATCGCGGCATGGCGAAACTCAAATCCACCTATACCGATAAGCTGCCGAAAATGGTTAATCGCCGTACAGGCCGGGTGCATACCAGTTATTCGCAGGCCGTCGCGGTGACCGGGCGGCTGGCATCCAGCGATCCCAATCTGCAGAATATTCCGATCCGCAGTGCGGAAGGGCGGCGCATCCGCGAAGCCTTCATCGCACCCCCGGGCAGTTGCATCGTCGCGGCGGATTATTCACAAATCGAGTTGCGCATCATGGCGCATCTGTCCGGCGATGAGGGACTGCTTACGGCATTTGCCAACAATGAGGATATTCACCGCGCCACCGCCGCCGAGATATTCATGACGACCCCGGCGGAGGTCACCTCTGAGCAGCGTCGCTACGCCAAGGTGATCAACTTCGGCCTGATTTATGGCATGTCGGCATTCGGTTTGGCCAAGCAGCTGGGCGTCGAGCGGGGTGCCGCACAAGCCTATATCGAACGCTATTTTGCGCGTTATCCGGGTGTGAAACGCTATATGGACAGCACGCGCATGGAGGCGAAACAGCAAGGCTACGTCGAGACCGTATTTGGGCGACGGCTCTGGCTGCCGGAGATCAATAGCAGTAATGGCATGAAACGTCAGGGTGCGGAACGCGCCGCGATCAATGCGCCCATGCAGGGGACGGCGGCTGACCTGATCAAGCTGGCGATGATAGTCGTGCAGCGCTGGTTGGAGACGGAAAAATTGCAGAGCCGGTTAATCATGCAGGTGCACGATGAACTGGTGCTGGAAGTGCCGGAAGACGAGCTGGCACGGGTCAAGGAAAAGCTACCGGGATTGATGTGCAATGTCGCAGTGCTTAACGTACCGCTGCTGGTCGAGCTGGGTGCGGGGAAGAACTGGGATGAGGCGCACTAAAGTCTGTCATTGATAAAACTACTAGCCATTCGACTAGGCTAGCAAGCTGGCAAGTCGCTGGTTATCCCGCGAATAACCAGCGACTTGGCTGTCGTTGTTTGACAGCTTAGTCGAATGGCTAGTTGTTTCATCAGGCGGGAATCTAGGTTTTGTGCCGGGGTTCACAAGCTCACCCCAGCCTACGCCAGCTATCAGCTAACTCCATGCCATTCAAATGCACCGCTAGCCACAAACCGCCCAGCCGAATAGGTTAAACTTGCGTGACTCTTGATAAGGCATCATACAGGCATGAAAGAACTGTTCATCACGGAAACCCGCGCGCGGCTGCGTACGCTGCTGGCCATCGGCTATGCGCTGTTCATCGCGTATGTCAGTTTGTCGCCATTTTCCGGTTGGCGCGAGCAGGGGCTGGAATTTGCAGATGTACTGCATATGCCTTTGAGGCTGACTTTCACATCGTTTGATGCGGTCGTCAATGTATTGGCTTATATCCCCTTTGGATTGTTAGCTGGCCTGGCATTACGGGCGCGTTTTGCGGTTGTCGTCAGCGTGCTGGCGGGCGTGGCTTTGGGTGTGGGCCTGTCGGCAGGCATGGAATATCTGCAGATGTATTTGCCCGCGCGCACCAGTTCGAATGTGGATGTGCTGACCAATAGCACGGGTGCGCTGATAGGCGCGTTGCTGGCGGCCAGCATTACGTCGTGGACCTGGTTTTTTGCGAGATTGACGCGCTGGCGTAGCGGCTTGTTTCATCACGGCAAGGAGATGGATTTTGGCCTGGCACTGCTGGTGCTTTGGGTGTTCGGACAAATTAACCCTTCATTACCGATGCTGGGCAATGTATTTATCGCCGAGGCGGCACACCAGCCGTTTGTAGTGCCATTGCCCGACCCGTTCAATGTCTGGGAAAGCGCTGCCGTCATGCTGAATCTGTTGATGTTGGGCGCACTGCTGCTGACTTTATTGCGCTCGCCACGTCGTGTTGTTCCCTTTCTGATGGTGGTGTTGGGCGTGGTGGCGCTGATTAAATTCATCGCGGCGGCGGTATTGCTGAAGTCATGGGCGTTGTTGCTGTGGATAAATGGCGAGGCGATGTTGGGCATGTTACTGGGCATGACGCTGTTGCTTGTCGTGTTGTGGCTGCCGCGTCCGGTGGTCATCGGTTTCGGCGCGCTCGCGGCGCTGAGCTACTTTATCGTGGTAAATTTCGTGGTGGATGGCAATACGCCCGCCGCCGCGATGTCCATATATCACTGGCACTACGGACATTTGCTCAATTACAACGGTCTGGCGCAGACGCTCACGATGATTTTGCCCTTGCTGCTGTTGTTTCATTTGTGGCTGATACGGAAAGTATAATTAGGGAAGCGCTGATGCCGCAGGGGCATTCCCCGCGCAACTAAGGGGCTACGCCCCGAGTTGCTGCGTGAAGGGTTGTTAATTTTGGGGTATTGCAATGAGTCATTTCGACAAACATGTATTTTTCTGCACCAACCAACGCGAGGACGGTAGCGATTGCTGCGGTAATCATGGCGCGCAACGGGCGCGTGATTATGTGAAGAACAAGGTCAAGGAACTGGGTCTTTCCAGTCATCAGAACCGTATCCGCATCAATTCCGCCGGATGTCTGGATCGTTGCGATGAGGGACCGGTGATCGTTGTTTATCCCGAGGGCACCTGGTACACCTATGTGGATGAGTCCGATCTCGATGAAATTATCGAGGATCATCTGAAAAATGGCCGTATCGTCGAGCGCCTGAAGATACCCGCAAGGGGTACGCCGGTGGCTACCCCGTCGCTGGGCGACGCCCCTTCCTCTGTCTAATGGTCACGCAAAGCAAAATTACTCTGGCCGGACCGGTGGGTATGCTCGAAGCCATGTTGCATCTGCCGGATTCAGAGCCGCGCGCCATTGCTGTGGTAGCGCATCCGCTGCCCACAATGGGCGGAACAATGGACAACAAAATTGTCACCACGCTGGCCAAAACCTTCGCAGAACTGGGCTTCGCCACTCTGCGCTTCAATTTTCGTGGTGTAGGCGGCAGTGACGGTGTGTTTGACAACGGCAATGGCGAGGTCGAGGATGCGCTGGCGGTGGTGCAGCATGCCCGTGAGGCGTTCGGTCATCTGCCGCTGGTTCTGGCAGGTTTTTCGTTCGGTGCTTATGTGCAGGCGCGTGTCGCGCAGCACCTGCACCCCAAGGCGCACAAGCTGGTGTTGGTGGCCCCTGCGGTCGGGCGTTTTGCCCCTTCGGCAGGGCTCAGGACAGGCATGCCGCATGTGCCGCACACTACGCTGCTGATACATGGCGAGCAGGATGAGATTATTCCGCTTGCGGACGCATTCGACTGGGCGCGCCCGCAGCATTTGCCCGTCGTAGTGTTGCCGGAGGCAGGGCATTTCTTTCACGGACGTTTGCAACAACTCAAGCAGATTGTGTTGCACGAGTTCAACGGGTGTCGTTTGTGAGCATCGTTATTCATGCACAGGGGTTGCTCAAGATTTACGCCGGACAGCGTGTGGTGGACGGCATCAGTCTGGAGATTAAACACGGCGAATGCTTCGGTTTGCTCGGGCCGAACGGTGCGGGCAAGACTACCACCTTGCGTCTGCTGCTCGGTCTGATTGCACCGGACGCGGGCGAAATCAGCCTGCTGGGTCAGGCGATACCGCAACAGGCAAGAGAAGCGCGTTTGCGTATCGGCGTGGTGCCGCAGATGGACAACCTCGATCCGGATTTTACCGTGGCGGAGAATCTGCTGGTGTATGGCAGTTACTTTGGTATGACGGATGCCGCGATTGAGGCGCGACTGCCCGAACTGCTGGAGTTTGCCAATCTGACCCACAAGCGTGATGTCAAAGTGCCGACGCTGTCAGGTGGCATGAAGCGGCGGCTGACGCTGGCGCGCGCGCTGGTGAATGACCCAGACGTGATTTTCCTCGACGAGCCGACCACCGGGCTGGATCCGCAGGCGCGGCATCTGATCTGGCAACGGCTGCGTGAACTGACCGCGCGCGGCAAGACGCTGGTGCTGACCACGCACTTCATGGACGAAGCGGAACGCCTGTGTCACCGGCTGGCGGTGATGGACAACGGGCGCATCATCAGCCAGGGCACTCCCCGTGAATTGATCGCCGACAACATCGAACCGCAGGTCGTCGAGGTGTTCGGCGAACAGGCCGCAGACTGGGCAAAAAGTCATGCCGCGAATCACACCGAGCGCTTCGAGATAAGCGGCGAATCGGTGTTTTGCTACGTGCGCGACGCGCACCCTCTGCTGCTGGAATTACAGCAACATCCCAAACTGCGCTATGTGCACAGACCCGCCAATCTGGAAGATGTGTTCCTGAAACTGACTGGCAGGGAGATGCGCGAATGAATATCACGGAGGTCTGACATGCGGACGAATATTTTTGCGTTTCCGCAACTCAGCCTGCGCTTCCTGCCCATCTGGCGGCGCAATTACATGGTCTGGAAAAAGATGGCCGGGCCGTCGATACTGGGGCATCTGGCCGATCCGGTGATCTACATGCTGGGGCTGGGTTACGGCTTGGGCGGCATGTTGCCGGAAATCAGCGGCATGTCATATATCGCCTTTCTGTCCGCCGGGACGGTGTGTTACAGCACCATGAACAGCGCCAGTTTCGAGGCGCTGTATTCCGGTTTCGCGCGCATGCACGAACAGCGTACCTGGGAGGCGATACTCAATACGCCGATTACGCTGGACGACATCGTACTGTCGGAAATAGCCTGGGCGGCGAGCAAAAGCGTGCTGTCCGGGATTGCGGTATTGCTGGTGATCTGGATACTGGGTTTGGCGCACTCGCCGTTGTCCCTGTGGATTATTCCGCTGTCACTGCTGGTAGGGCTGTGCTTCGCCTCATTGGGACTGATCGTGACGGCGCTGGCGCCGGGTTATGAGTTCTTTATGTACTACTTCACGCTGGTTATCACGCCGATGACACTGCTGTGCGGGGTGTTCTTCCCGGTCGATCAGTTGCCCGCCATGCTGCAAACGGTTTCGGCGATGCTGCCGCTGACTCATGCTGTCGATCTGGCGCGCCCCCTGCTGAACAATGCGATTCCGGTCAACTTTATGGCGGATATTGCAGTGCTGACGGGCTACGCGCTGGTCGGATTCTATGTCTCGCTGGTGCTGTTCAGAAAGCGCCTGGCGCAGTAATTTCCGTGCCGGGGAGAGTTGTCGCAATGCCTATAACCGGAGCCTGGCATTCAGCCTGAGACAATTAGGATGGAGTGGCCGTCATGATCTGATTCGTGCTTATGGGTCATTATAAAGACCATTGGATGTCGATCAACAACGCATCGAGCTTGCTGAAGGATTTCAGATGTTTCTGTGGTAATGTTGCAGGCGATATCATGCTTTACTCATAATGACCACAGTTAACGTGAAACTCACGTAGTGGCACGTTTGCCCCTTCCCTCGCAAGGATTGCGGGGGAAGGTTGGGAAGGGGGACGGGCATGGCGGGTTTCATTATCAGGGGTGGTTACTTCCCCATGCCCGTTAGTTAATGGTGATTGGATATGGATATAAAAAATTCGACCAAAACAAGACATGGGGATCAGTCGTCTCTTTTGGAGCATGTCAGTTATTCGCCTGCGCGACTGTTTTTGATCGTGGCTGCTTCTATTCTTGTTGTTGAAATTGCAATCATGTTTGCATTTGAGCGGCTACCGCAGCTTCCCAGGATAACGGAGAGTATTCTCGATGGCATTTTGTTGACTATTCTGGTTTCTCCCATCCTTTATCGGTTCTTGTTCCGTCCATTAAATATGCATATTGCCGCGCTCCGCCAAGCACAAGAGCTTCTGCGACAACAGCGCGACCATCTGGAAGAGGAAGTGCATAAACCTTAAAACCTCATTTCATCCACGAAAGGCACGAAATTCACGAAAGAAAACAATCGACTACATAAATTGAGCAACGCACCCAACGGGTGATGCAACAAATCGGGATATGCATTTGAATTTGTTCGTGTTTTTTCG
>JAUSAO010000007.1 GCA_030652475.1 Gallionella sp.
TCAACCCATCCCCACCCCAGCCCTCCCCTTGAAGGGGAGGGAGTAGTACCTGTCCTTGCTCAATAGCAAGAGCCATAGCCAATTTTTCAGCTAAAGCTGACCGGCTAAAGCCGGTGGTTTCAACCTTGTGATGGAAATGAAATCAGGCAAGCAGATAATCTGCAAAGCGGATGCTCTCAAAATGATGCCACCCTGCATGCTATCACTCGCAAATACCCCATTTTGGCATCGCGCTCACAAGGCTTTCGCGACAAAAGCAGGGAGGCTGTGGAATAATGCACTCACCGTTGAAATTTCCATCACCATGCCTGCACTCACACTTGCTACTCTGCGCACCGGCGAAATCGCCACCATCGTTTCGATTCATGCCGAAGAGGCGTTGCATCAGCGCCTGCTCGCACTCGGTTTTCGCAGTGGGAAACACATAGAACTGATCCGCAAAGCCAGCTTTTCCGGTCCGCTGCAAGTACGTATCGGCACAACCGACATCCTGCTGCGACGCAACGAAGCTGCCAAAATAAAGGTATGCAAAACATGAAGCGCGTTGCCTTGCTGGGCATGCCCAACACCGGGAAATCCACACTCTTCAACCGCATGACAGGAGGATCTGCGCGGGTTGGCAACTGGCCGGGCATTACGGTGGAATTGCTCAGCGGCAAAATCCTGCTGGGTGCGGACATGGTGGAAATAATAGACCTGCCCGGCATCTACGATCTGCACGGTTTTTCCGATGACGAACAGGTAGTGCGTCACTTCCTGCACGACAATGTGCCCAATCTGGCTCTGGTCATCCTCAACGCCACACAAATCGAACGACAGATGAGCCTGCTGCTGCAGCTCAAGCAACTCAACATCAATATCGTGGTTCTGCTCAACATGTCTGATGAAGCCAAAAAATATGGCATCAGCATAGACAGCAAGAAAATGGCCGAGCTGCTAAGCATACCGATTTACCAAATTAGCGGAAAATATGGCACCGGCTATCATGAAGCTTTGCAGGCCATCACCAAAGCACTGCGCTACCCCACCCCCGGCATGGCAGAACAAGTGCGCAGCCAGCTGGAACAAGACGAACACATCGAGACTGAAATGGCGCGTGTACTTAAACACGCCGTACAAATTCCCGCGCGCTTGCCGGAAAATCTCACCGAAAAACTGGACAGCGTAATGTTGCACCCGTGGCTGGGGCTACCGATATTCTTCGGCATAATGTATCTGCTATTTCAGGGCATTTTCCTGTTGGGCCAACCGCTGCAAGTCGGCGTTGCCGAGCTGCTCTCCTGGTTCCGCGAAACCGCTCTCGTGCCGGCATTGAGCAACCTGCCTTCCATGGTGCAGGGCTTGCTGCTGGACGGCATCTACAATGGCGTGGCAACCGTCGCCGCGTTCGTGCCCATCATTGTGCTGTTTTTTCTGTTAATGGCTATCGTGGAAGACAGCGGCTACCTGTCGCGCGCCGCTTTTCTGATGGACGCACTGATGGCAAAAATGGGGCTGGATGGACGCGGCTTCGTCATGCTGCTGATGGGCTTTGGCTGTAACGTACCCGCGCTGATGGGAACGCGCGTGATGCGCTCGCGGGCGATGCGTCTGCTGACCATGCTGGTAATTCCGTTCTCGTTATGCTCGGCACGTTTGCAGGTATTTGTCTTCATCACCGCCGCGCTGTTCACAGCCCAGGCCGCGCCACTGGTGCTGTTCAGTCTGTATCTGCTCAGCTTCGCCAGCGCGATTCTCACCGCCCTGCTGTTCAAAAGTCAATTCAAAAACAGCGAGCCTTTCGTACTGGAACTCCCCCCTTACCGCTTCCCCACTGCACGCCAGATGGCGCTGCGCGGCTGGCAGGAAGTCACCCACTTCCTGCGCCGTGCCAGTCAATTCATTATCGCCGGCGTGGTTCTGGTCTGGCTGCTCACCAACCTGCCCGCTTCAGCCGCACCCGCCAGTAGCGAAACTTTCGCTGGCATCATCGGAACTTGGTTGCACCCGCTGTTCGCACCCATCGGCATCAACGAACAACTCACCATCGCCCTGCTGTTTGGTTTCGTCGCCAAGGAAATCGTCATCGGCTCACTCGCCGTGATCTACGGCCTGTCAGGCACAGCACTCGGCGGCGCGCTCGCCCAGCAACTGGATTGGGTACAGGCCTACAGCTTCATGCTGTTCACCCTGCTCTACACCCCCTGTTTGTCCGCCATCGCCACCCTGAAGAGCGAATCCAAGAATACCGGCTACACCCTGTTTGCCATCGTCTGGTCGCTGGCACTGGCCTGGCTGGTCAGCTTCGTGTTTTATCAGGGCGCAAGGGCATTGGGATATTAGGGAAACGCTGATTTATTCGTCATCCCCGCAAAAGCGGGGATCCAGTGCCTTTATCTAACTGGGTTCCCGCCTGATGAAACAACTAAGTATTGACTAAGCAATCAAAAAAACGATTGCAAAGTCACTACTTATACGCGGGAACGACAAAACCGAATAAATCAGCATCTCCTTAGCCTCTTTTAGAAATTTTGAATCAGTAGGTTAACGTGACAAGCAACGCGTCGTTATAAGTCCCCGGTGGTACTGCCTGATTGACCGGAATTCGGCCATAAACCGTGTAATTTCTGACATTTGTCCCTGCGATCGAAGCATAGCCATCCGCAACAATACCCGTGCCAACATTGCCATCCCCCCAGATCGTGGTGCGTGCGGCATTGAGATACAGGTTGTAATTCAGCGCATAAGGTCCGTATATCATCTTCCTGGACACAAACGAACCGCTGCTGCCCGTATTGATCGCGAGGGTATAGCTGATGGCCTGCCCTGCGATCCCATCGCAACTGATTCCGATATTTCCCGTCGCATCCAGCACGGTGTAACTGGCGGGGGAATACGCGCCAAAAGCAAAGTTTGTTACCGCCAACGTGCATATCGCCTGCGATGAAAGCGGAACGCACAACAGGATCACCAACGGTATTATTTTCATGGCTGGATTCCTTTGCAGACTATCGGCCCGATATGCGGCAAGGGACCTGGGTTTTCAGGCAGGTTAACTTCAACATCGCACGTTTGTCCATACCAGGTCGCTTTTACTCTGTTCTTCTTGTCAATCCCCGTCAGATAGGCCTCGCCCTGGAGCGCGACCTGAAATACTTCCGGATTTCCTTCGATATGAAGCTCAGTCCCGTTCGGCAGCGGTTCGCCATTCTCGGCGACCAGCTTGACCAGCGCACCGATGGTGAGTTCGACGGAGAACTTCAAACTTACCCCGCTATGATAACGGGGCACCACTTCCGCTTCCGTCTTCTCGATCTGCGCTTCCATAGGTAAATCATCGGTGATAATGCTGATCCTGTTTTTTTGATAGGGCACAAGGCCAGGTAAAATAGCGTAGCCCTGGCTATTGGTACGTGCGGCTAGTTGCCCGTTCAAATAAACCGGGACATCAGCGTAGTCAGCAACCTGAGCCACGGCAAAACTGTCATACAGCCGTTTCGACAGAAAAACCCTACCATCCATATATGCCACGCTGCCATTCGCGCTCATATTGTAAATCGTCTGCCCTGGGGTTCGCCCTGCATCAAATATATAGGTTCCGTAATCGGTTCTGAGCGTGATGCCTGCGCTCTCGCGCTGCCCCTGCCCGCCCCCCACCAGCGCCCGAAAACCCAACTGTGGACCAATGCCCATAGGCGGATTTTTCTGGGCCATTACCGATCCGTCTATTTTCCCCTGCTGTGACGAAAAATTACTGCTGGCGAAAATTCCATTATCGAGCGGATAGGACAGAAAAAGATTTGCCATCGGATTTGGCGGGCCGCTCAGCGAGGTGTATACCGACAAACTGACAGAAACTTTTCTGCCCAGTGATTTTGAATAACTGGCAGCAAGCGATTCGCTGCGCAGCAAATTTGCGCTTTTAAAATAGTTATAACTGATGCCAAATGAACCCATTTCCGTGGGAAAACCCATGGTCGCCGAATATTGTTTGGCCTGACCCGACATAACGGATCCTAGCTGGGTGAAATTATGGCTGGTAAATTGTGAACGTATACCAAAATTAACCCCCATAAAAGACTGCCGGTCCAATCCAAGCAACAGGAATGCACCGTTACCCGCGCGGCTATTGCTGACGACTGCTGCAGCCGTAAGCGCGGCCTGAATTGGCATGATATACGTTGCGGCAAGGCCAACCGTTTGCTGGTCAAGCAATGCTTCAGCCCGCCACTCGGCGGTCAATTTGTCGTTGAACCCTTTTCTTTTCGTACCCACAACCATCGGCCTTCCATAGCTCGCATTATCTATCCCGAAATTATTGCGTACGAAACCCATTTCTATCGTGTAATCCTCCACCCCGGGGCGCAGCAAACCGGGCGTAACATAAAAAGGCTGGGTGATGACCTGTTCTCGCCCCAGCATATCCTTAATCACCAACCTCGCCTCACCGGAGCCGGTAATAAAGGGAATGTTGTTGAACTGGAACGGTCCCGGCGCGATGGGCTGAGTCGACTGTTTAAAACCGTTGATAAAGACTTCGGTGGTGCTGGGCAGCGCTGCTTCCCCCGCGAATTTGGGCAGTGGAATCGTGACAAACCCCGGCTGGGTAGCAAAATTGGTGCCGAATTGAAAACCTGCAAATCTCACCGGGCGCCCCCAAATTCCACTCCTGCCCGTATTGTCACCAAATTTCAGACTCTGCTTTTCTTCAGAAAAATCCCTGATCCAGTTGGTTTCGAGCCTGATTAAACGAGCCGAGGTGTTAGCACCCCGTGAATTATTGTAGAGATTCTGACCGCTGAAGCTGCTGAAACCTGCTCCCAGCCGATTAAATACACCCACTTCAAACATGCTATTGAGCTGCGTCTGATTCAGTGTCCACGAGCTGCTATTCGTACTGTAAAAGTCGTAGTTTGCATAGCCCCCCGTTTCCGGCGGATTGGGAACAATATTTTCTTCCTGGGCGGCAAAGATAGTCGGCTTGAATGCAACAGGATCAAATTCCAGTAATAACTCCTGGTTAGCCGCATCAAACCTGGACTTAAACCCCTTAACATCAGCAAGGGGGTAATAATCCGCATTCATATACCTGATCGGTACGGTGTTGGCTTGACTCAAGCCCCAATTTTCCAGATTCTCGGCTGTGGTAAAATAGCCGCCTGATTTTAAAAGTAAAATTTGCCCCATTCCCATATCCTGCCCATTAACCTTGATCGCATAGAGATCAAGAGTGTCGGAAAACTCCTCGGCAAAGGCCGACATAACCATGAATAAAGAGAAAAAAAGACCATAGCAGAACTTCTGGTATGGTCTATTCAGACATATAATTTCAGGCATTCATTAACTTGATCACTCAGGTTTAACTTCAGTTTCAACACCTGGCGGTGCGCTATCCGATGTGATCATGACGCGCAATGGCTCACTCTTCCACGGCTTGTCCGTTTTCATGACAATGGAATGCGATTGTCCCGGAAGAACATAAATCATCATGGATGGAATTTCCGCCAGACTCGTACCATCCGTCAAAACAGCCCTGATTCCGTTAATCTGAATATGTGCAGTCCCCGAATTGGAAAAAGTTAATCTGAAACTCTTGGTGTCGACTGCTTCCGCATTCCATTTCAAAACTGCTTGAGTCTTGACACCTGTAGGCGTAATGAAAATTGGCAATGACATACGAATGGCAACCGCCATACCCGTATCACCGGGCTTACGCGGCGGAGGGACTTCCTGAAGAATCAAACGATAGGCACCCTCAAGGTTTGCATCAGGCTTTTTCAAATGACCTACACGAACCATCTGCCTGGATTTGGGTTGCACCTTGAAAATTGGCGGGGATACAATTAAATCCTCGGTCGGAACGAGCAAATCTTCCTTACCGTTTTCCTGCGACCAGGAATTTATCGATGTTTGTATCGTCAGAATTTCATTGCTGCTATTTTCAACGACAACCGTTCCAGATCTAACTTTGCCATCAAGATAGACTCTGACCGGATTAACATTAAATTCCGAGCTTTGCACATTCGAAGTAAAAAAAAATGCGGCCAAAAATACAACTTTGGCCGCTAGTTGATATTGCCTGTAAATTTTATTCACGATACATATAATAAATTATTATTGTTAACTCAGTATGTTAGTGATGCAACAACAGTATCCGTATACGAACCGACTACAGCAGCCTGTCCGGCTGGAATCCTGCCATAAAGCGTATAGCTTGCAGTGCCCGCACCAGACGCCACGGCACCGAGACTACCTTGCCCACCCACACCACTACCCCAAAAAGTAGTATAGCCAGCATCCTGATAGATACCATAACCAAGAAAACTGGTGAGCGTAGTGCCGTTTTGCAGATTACGCCAGCCACCGCCCATACCCCCCGCAGCATTGTAATGCGTACCTGCACTTACCGCCATAGTATACGGCGTACCTGCCGTACATGTGGCGGTTACACTGGTGGTCGCATCAACATTGGTTGCACTATTATTTGTATATCCGGCAAAACCAAAGCCGGCACCTTGAGAAAAAGCACTGCAGCTAGCCGTTACCGTCGAACTTACTCCCATCGTTCCACCCGCAACGATAGTAGCCGCCTGAGCACTACCAAAGCCCAAGGCCAGGGCAACAGCGGCGACGATTTTTAATGTATTAACGTTTTTCATGATAATCTCCTTTAAGAAAAATCAACTTGCAGAAAGAACTTCTGAAGTTCGTAAAAAATTCGCGGCAAACACCTTAAATGAATCTTTCAGTCACCGACCAACAACTGCTCAAAGCGGCAATTAAAATGACTATCTGCTTTCCATGTCACCACCAGCAACTCGACTGGCGATGTAGCAAACTTTTTACTGATGGCGAATTATGCGCAGATCAAACAGCGCGCCACCATCAGGGAAGGATGGTTTTCTTATAGGAAAAGGATAATAAAAATAGGAATTTCCCTATCAGCCTGACCGACTGACTTTATTGAGAAAACCACAAGAAACTCACCGCTGCACTGTCGGCTGTCTCGCGGCATTGGCCATCAGCGGCGGCAATACAAAATTTCTCAGGTAGTCAAAACGACGCTTTTGACCTGCGCGAAAACGTGCCTACCCACAAAGAGATCAAGCAGGTCACACGAGCGGCGCGTGATGCGCGACAGCAGCACATGTTCATTGCCGAGCGTCATGCGCACCAATGTTTTATCAGCACCTTCGTCGCGAATCTCACTGATGCGCGCGGCGAGGATATTACTGATGCTGGAGCCTTGCGGCGCTGTCGTGGCGATGCTCACATCACGCGCCAGCACGCGGGTGCGCACATGACTGCCGGGTGGCTGATACACCCGCCCCACCCACAGACTGCCACCGGAAAATTCCAGCCGTGTCAGGTGATAGGCCTCGTCGTGCTGCGCCACAACAGCCTCAATCACCACACCCGCATCATCGAAATGGGCAGTGGGCAAGTCGAGTCGCGCGAGGGTCTCGCCCAGCGGACCGCTGGCAATGACGCGGCCTTGTTGTAGCAGCACCAGATGATCGGCCAGCCTGACCACTTCATCCAGCGCATGAGTGACGTAGAGCAAGGGGATGGAAAGTTCGTGATGCAGGCGTTCCAGATAGGGAATGATGTCCTGTTTGCTGGCCGTATCGAGTGCTGATAGCGGCTCGTCCATCATCAGGATACGCGGACTGGCGAGCAGCGCCCGACCGATAGCGACGCGCTGACGTTCGCCACCGGAAAGTTCTGCCGGATCACCGCGCCCGATCAACTGGCCCAGACCCAGCCAGTCGACTACCTGTTCGAGCTGCACACGACGCTCCACTGGCGGGATGCGCTTATAGCCGTATTCCAGATTGGCACGCACGGAAAGATGCGGGAACAGGCTGGCCTCCTGAAATACGTAACCCAGCGGACGGCGATGCACAGGCAGAAAGGTGTTCTCATCCTGCCACACCACGCCATCCACATGCAGTGACCCGCTGGCCCGCTCCAGCCCGGCGATACAGCGCAGCAGCGTGGTTTTACCCGAGCCGGATGGGCCGAACAAGGCGGTCACACCCTGGCCAGGAAGTTGCGTATCCACATCCAGTGTAAATTCGGGGCGTGTCAGCTTGAAACAAGCGCGAATCATTTCCGCCGCCCCGTCGGATTGAAGGTGTAGAGCAACAACAGCACCACAAACGAAAACACCACCATCCCGGCAGACAACCAGTGCGCAGAGCCATATTCCATCGCTTCGACATGATCGTAAATCTGCACCGATACCACGCGCGTCTGCTCAGGGATGTTGCCGCCTATCATCAACACCACGCCGAATTCGCCCACCGTGTGTGCGAATCCCAGCACTGCAGCGGTGAGAAAACCCGGTTTGGCAAGCGGCAGCACCACGCTGAAAAACGTATCCAGCGTCGTGGCGCGCAGTGTGGCAGCAGTCTCCAGCGCGCGTTCAGGAATAGACTCGAAGGCATTTTGCAGCGGCTGCACCACGAAGGGCAGGGAATAGAAAACCGAGGCGATTACCAGCCCGGTAAAGGTAAACGGCAGCAGGCCCATGCCCAATGATTGCGTCAGATGACCTATCGGCCCGTCCGGCCCCATCATCACCAGCAGATAGAAACCGATCACGGTAGGCGGCAGCACGATGGGCAGTGCCACCAGCGCACCGATTGCGCCCTTCCAGCCCGAGCGGGTACGCGCCAGCCACCACGCCATCGGCGTGCCGATCAGCAACAGGATGAACGTGACGACAGTAGCCAGTTTGAAGGTGAGCCAGATGGCAGACAAATCGGCAGCTGAGAAGGCTGAATCCATGCGCTATCGGGTCTTCCCCGGCAGAACAAAACCATGTCGCATCATGATTGCGCGCACTTCCGGGCTGCGCATGAATCGCGAAAAATCCTGGGCCAGCGGATTGTCTGCCGCACGCTTGGTGATGACAAACCCCTGTTCCAGCGGCTGATGCAGGCTGTCAGGGATCAACGTATAACTCCCCTGACTGGACAATTCTGGGCTGAGCGCCAGCGACAGGGCGATGAGGCCGATCTGCGCATTGCCGGTCTGCACGAACTGCGCGGTCTGCGCGACATTTTCGCCGTAAACCAGCTTGGCCTCGACCTTATCCCATACCGCTGCGGCCCTGAGCGCTTCTTCTGCGCGTTTGCCATAGGGTGCATGCCGGGGATTGGCAATCGCGATTCTTTGTATGGCCGGGTCAGCCAAGTCATTCAGACTCAGCGCCTTTACCGTGCGCGACGCACGCCACAGCACGATGCGCCCCAGCGCATAGGCTTGCACGCCGGAAGCGGCAAAACCGTCCGCTTCAAGTGCGCGCGGATAGGCGATGTCGGCTGAAAAATACAAGTCATAAGGCGCGCCCTGACGAATCTGGGTGTGAAATTTCCCGGACGAACCGTACACCGTTGCCACACGCTCCGCCGGGTGAGCCTTGCCGAACAGGCTGACAATCTCGTCCATGGCAAACTTCAGGTCGGCAGCGGCAGCGATAGTGATCTGTCCGCCTGCCTGTGCCGCGTGCGCCACGACAAGCAGAAACAACATGGCAACCAGTCGCGCTGACTTCATTTATGCCTGCCTGACTTTGGCGTGTGCCGGACGGAACGCCTTGCACTGCTCGGGGTCGGACTCGAAACACGCGCCTTCGATCAGGTCTATGCAATAGGGTATGGCCGGAAATACCGCATTCAGGCAATCGTCTATTGCCGAGGGTTTTCCGGGCAGATTCACGATCAGGCTGCGGCCGCGTATGCCGGCGGTCTGGCGCGACAGAATGGCGGTCGGCACGAATTTCAGCGAAGCGCTGCGCATCAGCTCGCCGAAACCCGGCATCATCTTCCCGCACACGGCCTCCGTGGCCTCGGGTGTGACGTCGCGCAACGCGGGGCCGGTGCCGCCGGTGGTGACGACCAGGCTACACCCCTCGACATCGCACAGCTCGACGAGTGCAGCTTCGATCAGCGCCTGCTCATCGGGAATCACCCGTGCGACGGCCTGCCATGGGCTGGTCAGCACGCGCTCAAACCAGGCGCGCATAGCCGGGCCGCCCTGATCTTCATATTCACCGCGGCTGGCGCGATCTGAAATCGTCAAAATACCAATGCGTGCCATACCCATATTTTATTCCCTGATATTTGTTTCGTTTTGGTATGCCGTCCCGTCCAGCAATTGCACGGTCACCTCTGCACCCGCTGCCAGCCCCGTACTGTCGGATGGCATGACCAGCAAACCATCAGCCCTGGCCATGGACAGCAGCACGCCACTGCTCTGCGTACCGGTGGAACTGGCAACATAGCCCGTGTCATCGTGCGTCAGTTGCACGCGGACGAATTCGGTGCGCCCCGGGCGCATCTTGAGCGAATGTGCCAGACGCGCGCTCACGGTGCGACGGAACAGGCGCGAATGACCCATCATGCGGCGCAAGGCGGGCGCGACAAATTCTTCAAAACAAACCATGCTGGAGACCGGATTACCGGGCAAACCGAACACAAAAGCATCGGCGCATCGCGGCGCCACATCCATCTCCGGCACTTTTTCAGTACCGTGCAACACGCCGAACGCCAGCGGATGCCCCGGCTTCATCGCCACGCGCCAGAACTTCATCGCAACCCCCAGCTTTTCTATGGTCGGGCGCACATAGTCATGCACGCCGACCGAGGTGCCGCCTGATACCAGCAGCACATCATATTCCAGACCAAGTTTGAGGTAACGTTCCAGCTCCGCCGGATCATCGCGTGCGATGCCCAGCAAGGTCGGCGTGATGCCCAGCGCCTGCACCTGCGCCATCAATGCGTAAGTATTGGAATCGGGTATTTTGTTCATATCGACCGGATCGTTGATCGCTTCCAGCTCGTTGCCGGTGGACAGAATCGCCACGCGCGGACGGCGATACACCTGCATCTGCGTTATCTTGACTGTTGCCAGTATGCCAATCACGCCCGGCGTAATTTCCGTACCCGCAGTCAACACCACATCCCCGTTGCGCATATTTTCGCCTTGCGGGCGCACATCATGACCGTCTTTAATCGTCGTGATCACCTGTATCAGGTTCGCTGATATTTCCTGCGTATCTTCCACACGCATCACCGCATCCGCGCCCTGCGGCACCGGTGCGCCGGTCATGATGCGCGCGCACTGACCGGGCTGCACAATTTTGCCCGGCATGTCACCCGCCCGGATGTCCTCGATGACCTCCAGGGTCACGGGTACCTGCACCAGATCGGCACTGCGCACCGCATAGCCATCCATCGCCGACACATCATAGGGCGGCAAATCACGGTTGGCCCGGATATCCTCAGCCAGCACGCGCCCCAGTGACTGTTCCAGCATCACCGACTCGGCATTCAGTAACGCAACCGACTCTAAAACGACACGCTGCGCCTCGCTCACCCGCAAATATTCCATTACTTTACCTTCCTCAAATTGATTGCCAGCGCCACATCCTGCGGCGTATCCAGATCGAAAAAACTGCACAAGTCGGCTGCCTGCATTTCAGCCTCGTCCACATAACAAACTTCCAGTCTGGCCAGAAATTCGCGCAGACTGCGCTTGCCGCTGCCTGCCAGACAATCCTGCAAGACTCCCAGGCTGCGTGTTGCATAAAAGGCTGCCAGCGGCTGCGGGTGTTCCTGCACGACAGGCACGACCGCATCGGCACCCTCGCGAAATCCGGCCAGACGCGCAATCAATTGCGGCGTGATGAACGGCATGTCGCATGCCACGGCAAATACCCACGCCGTCTCGGCACGAGCGAGTCCCGCAGCAAGCCCCGCCAGCGGCCCGGCGTGTGCAGGATCATCGCTGACTTGCGGAAAATTACACTCCGCACGGGGCTGGCGCACACTGACGATGACATCGCGAAACAAGGGCTGCACGATGGCAGCCACGCGTTGCAACAAGGTGTGTTCACCCAGCAGCAGATTCGCCTTATCCTGCCCCATGCGGCTCGACTCCCCGCCCGCCAGTATGAGTGCCGTGCAGTCTGCAATCATTTTCGCCCAAGCATAAAGCGAGCAATGCCCGCGATGTCTTCCAGCCCGAAATGCGGCAGTTGCGGATAGATTTCATCCATGTCGGTAACGATTGCAATCAGACCATCTTCGACTGTGCAACGGGGTGATTTATCGCAGGCCCGGCGCAACACTTCGATTTTCGCGCCCGGCGCATGCGAGAAGCCTTCCGCCAGCACCATATCCGCATCAGCCATGAAACGCTGCGCCAGCTGCTCCGGCTCGCGATTATCGATGGCATCCGCCACCAGTTGCAGTGCATCGCGGGTAAGCAGCAGACTCATCGCCGCTCCGGCCGCCTTGTAGCGATAACTGTCCTTGCCCGGCGTATCGAGTTCCACCTTGTGATGGGCGTGCTTGATCGTGGCGATACGCAGCCCGCGCGCGCTCAACTCACGCACCAGTTTTTCCACCAGCGTAGTTTTTCCGCAACCGGAATGGCCGACGATTGAAATAACTATTGGCATAAAAACCTCCGCACAACGTAGCGAGCGAGCGTAGCAGTTGAGCGGAGGTTTTTTCATGGATGCGAGCTTACCCATGCTTCGCCCTGCGGCGTGACTTCCTTTTTCCAGATCGGCACACGCAGTTTCAGTTCATCTATCATCCAGCGGCAGGCCTCCAGTGCCGCGACGCGATGCTCGGCGCCCGCCGCGATGAACACGATGTTGTCGCCGGCTGTCACGGTGCAAATGCGGTGCACGATGCGGGCATCCAGCAGGCCGAATTTAGCGATCGCGTCACTGCGCAACTGGTTCATTTCGGAAACAGCCATGCTGCCGTAGGCATCGAAGCTGATTTCAGAAACATCACGCCCCTCGGAAAAATCCCGCGCACAACCCACAAAGGTAGCGATACCGCCCATGCGCCGTGAACTGGCCTTGAGCGCCAATATTTCCTCGTCCTGGGAAAAATCTTCCTGCTGTATCCTGACGGCGGCTTTCATTCAACCTCCCGAAAACTTGGCCATGAAGGTCACTTCGCTGTTGTCTGCCAGCGGCAAGGCCAGATCGCGCACATGCTGACCATTGACCGCAAAAAAACAAACAATTTCAAAGGCATGAGGATAGTGCAGCGCCAGTTCGTCGCGCAACGCCTGCAACGTCATATCGGCCCGGTAGCCGATCTCCAGAGATTTTTTTCCGATGCGCTCCACCACCGGGCCAAAAAACAGAACCTTGATCATATCGACACTTCCGTTAACAATAAACTCGCAAAGCGTTCGTTTGCCCTTGCCCTCGCTTGCGGGGGAAAGCGTAGCGAGGGGGCAATTAAAAAGGGGGAGAGGGGCATGGCAGGTTCTATTATCATGTGACTACTCCATGCCCCTCAACCACACGCCGCTCTTGCCGCCGCGTTTTTCTTCCAGTTGCACGGATTCGATGCGCATGCCGCGATCGATCGCCTTGCACATATCGTAGATGGTCAGCAGCGCAACACTGGCTGCGGTCAAGGCTTCCATTTCTATTCCCGTCTGCCCCACGCAACTTACAGTCGTGAACACCTTGATACCGACACAACCTTCACTGTCCGGCTCGATGATTTCGCTGAACGCCACCTCCACGCCCGTCAGCGCCAGGGAATGACACATAGGAATGATATCCGGCGTATGTTTGGCCGCCATCACCGCGCCGACATCTGCGACCGTCAGCACATCGCCCTTGGCAACCCGACCGGCACGTATATGATCCAGCGTGGCTAGCTGCATGCGCAACACCCCGCTGGCGATTGCAACGCGGTGTGTATCCGCCTTGACGGAAACATCCACCATGCGCGCTCTGCCCGCTTCGGAAAAATGCGTTAATTCGTTCATCTGTAAAACTCCGGGAAGGATTGCTTAACCTAAAAACGGCTGTTGAGTTTCTTGTAGGTGCGAATTCATTCGCACAATCAACGTGTTCCGTGCGAATGAATTCGCACCCACGAAAACCTATAACATCTTGATCCGTTTTGTGAAATTTTCTAACTGCGTTTTCTAGGCTTAACCGCCGATATACGACATTTCGATTTTATTGCGCGGCATTTTCATAAATTCGTGACGACCCTGTGAATAGCGATCGCTGCGATTCTGCCAGTTATTGACGATGGCGCGGCGAATTTCTTCATCGCTCTTGCCCATGCGCAACAACGCTCTGAGGTCGGTGTCGGACTGTTCGGCAAACAAACAGGTGTAGAGTTTGCCATCGGTAGACAGGCGTATGCGCGTGCATTCATGGCAGAAAACCTGGGTGACCGAGGCAATCTGGCCTATCTCACCCGATCCGTCCGCATAAACCCAGCGACTGGCCACTTCTCCCTCGCAGTTGGGATCCACAGGCAACAGGGGATAACGCGCGGATATCAGGTCAACCACTTCCCGGGCGGGAACGACTTCATCCATAACCCAGCCGTTGGTACTGCCGACATCCATGTACTCGACAAAACGCAGGATGATACCGGTATGGCGAAAATATTCGGCCATAGCGAGTATCTCGCCGTCATTCACGCCGCGTTTCACCACCATATTGACCTTGATCGGCGACAGTCCTGCCCGTTGAGCCGCCTCTATGCCATCAAGCACCGATTTGACCTGCGCACCGGAATCGCTCATGCGCTGAAAGATGGCTTCATCGAGCGCATCCAGGCTGACGGTGATGCGTGACAAGCCGGCCTCCTTAAGCGCCTGCGCACGGGCTGCAAGCGCCACCCCGTTCGTGGTCAAGGCGATCTCAACCGCTACGCCGCTGTGGGTGCGCAATGCGGATAATTTTTCGATAAGGCGCTCGATGCCGCGTCTGAGCAAAGGCTCGCCCCCGGTCAGGCGTATTTTGCGCACCCCTAAACGCACGAAGGATTCGGCGATACGCACAATTTCTTCCAGGCTCAGCAACTCGCTGCGTGGCAGAAAAACGTGATTCTTGTCGAATATTTCCCGCGGCATGCAATAAGTGCAACGCAAGTTGCACCGGTCTGTGACCGAAATGCGCAGATCAAGCATGGGACGACGCAAGCTGTCCAGCAACGTCTGCCGCTCCATCAGCTGGACGCCTCCATAGACCTCTGGTTTTGACTTGGCGTCCTGGATAGTCGGGCGTATTTCGATGATTTTGACAGGTATAATTTTTGCGTAAGGCATGATTGATGACTGAATATTGTGCGCGCCCCGGAATTTCAGACTGACGAGAAACGGGGCATGCTACCACTCTTCCGCCTGTTTTTCCCTACCCATAACGGGTATCACCACAGGGGGAGTAGCGGGCACTACCGGCTTATTCGTCCGGCTTGAAAAAATGAATACGGTTGCCGCCCCCGGTCTTCGCCCGGTACATCGCCCTGTCGGCCCTCTTGAGGATATCGTCAGTGCTGGCTTCATGATCGATGAATAACACCACACCTATGCTTGAGGTGCAGTGATGCACCACTTCAGCTTCCTGCTGAGAACTCAAATGATAGACCTCGGCCAGCGCCGTGCGGATTTTTTCTGCCACGATGCCCGCCTGCGCGATGGACTCGATTTTTCCTGCATTCAGCTCGCTGAGCAGCACAACGAATTCATCTCCGCCAAAACGCGCGACGGTATCCATCTCGCGCAGACAATGGGTGATGCGCCGCGCCACTTCCACCAGCAGCAAATCCCCCGTGCCATGACCATGACGGTCATTGAGCGGCTTGAAGTTATCCAGATCGAGAAACATCAGCGCACCATACCGTCCGCTCCGTTTACTGGCCGCCATAGCGTGATCCAGGCGGTCATCAAGCAGACGGCGGTTGGGTAATTGCGTCAGTGCATCGTAGAACGCCAGCTTGCGGATTTCCTCCTCATTTTTTATGCGTTCAGTAATGTCCGTCAGCACGATGCGCACCACCGGTGTTTCGCCCGCCCGGCTCAGGCGCAGACAATCCAGCCGTGCGAAAAATTGCGTCCCGTCCCCGCGCAGGAGCGCCAGCTCACAAGCCTTCGCCTCGTCGCTTGCGAGTACGCTGCTGCAATGACCAATCCAGCGGTCGTAATACTCCGTGGCTACGAATGAGGTCAGGCGTTGGGACGACAGCTTGTTGCGCTCCACCCCGAGCAGCGCAGCGCCGCTGAGGTTGATTTCACAGATCACGCCCTTGTCGTCGAGGGTAAGATAACCGACCGGCGCAAAGTCATAGAAATTAATATAACGGTCACGGGATTTTTCCAGTTCGAACTGCGCCTGACGCAGATTTTCGTTCTGCATTTCCAGTTCGATCTGGTGTACCTGAAGTTCGTGCAGCAATACATCGGCAGGATGAGATTCGGTCACACGACGTGTCTCGGTCACACGACGTGTTTCGGTCACACGACGCGCCTCCGCTACGGGACAGGCTACGGCCTCACGACGTGTCGCAGTCAAACGGCGAGTCGGGATAACGCGACGCGTCGCGATCAAACGCTGCGTCAAGGCCATCTGCATATCGCGCGCAAGATTCGTTTCGGCGATACGCCGCAGTTGCTGCGCATCGGGTTGGACTATCATGCCACCTCCTCCATCACCAGCAGAATCAATGCCTTTTTCTTGTCACCATCGGTGATGCGACGCGCGTTGAGCGACAGCCTGCGAAAACCGATGAGCGGAAATTCGTGTTCCACCCTGAATCCTTCCATCACCTGATTTTCCGGCAGAATATGCTCCAGCAACTCACGCAATGCCGGAATATCCCACTGATTGTCGCCCAACTGGTAAATCGGACGGCCCACGGTTTCTTCTTCCCTGGTCTGAAAGTAGCGGTAGAAAGACCGGCTGGCCGTCACCACCTGCAAGTCGGTATCCAGCACGATCAGTGGTTCACGCACGGTATTGACGATGCCTTCGGCCAGTTCGCGCGCGTCCGTGACAGCCATTTCGGCCGCAACGCGCTGGCTGATATTGGTAAAGGTCAACACCACACCGTCAATCACATTGTCCAGGGTGCGATAGGGTTGAATGCGCGCCAGATACCATGCGCCCCGATAAGTGCGCACCTCGCGCTCGAACGGCACCAGCGTATCAAGCACGCTCTGCGCATAGCCGAGCAAGTCTTCTCCTTCAATGTTTGACTTGATGTCGTTCAATGGCCGGCCCACATCGGCGGGCACCAGGCGATACAGCTGTCCGGCTTCGCGGGTGATGCGCTTGATGTGCATTTGGGCATCGAGAAACAGCGTGCCGATGTTGATATTGTCGAGCAGGTTCTTCATGTCGTTTTGCATCACGGCCAGTTGCTCGATTCTGGCCTGCAGTTCAGCGTTGACGGTCACCAGTTTTTCATTGACGGATTGCAATTCTTCCTTGGAAGTTTCCAGTTCTTCATTGGTGGATTGCAGCTCCTCGTTGGTGGATTGCAGTTCTTCGTTGGTGGATTTGAGTTCTTCATTGGAGGCCTGTTGCTCCTCGATGGTGGCTTGCAGAATCTCTTTGGTATAAGCCAGTTCGCGTTCCACTTCCCCGACGCGCTGCAATTGGGCCTGCCCGGGAGCCGCACCTTTGCCGCGCTTGCCGGGTGCGGGATGCACCACATCCTGAAAACTGATCAGCAGCAGCTTCTGTTGCTTATCCGGGCCGGGCATGGGGCGTACGCTGAAACTCACCGTTTGAAAATCGCCGCTGCCCTTGACCTGCAGCTCGTGATTCAGGGTTGATTCGTTCTCGGTCGCGGCAGCAATGACGGCGTTGCGCAAATGCAGTTGCAGGCCCTCGCGCGCCATTTCAACGATATTGAGCGTGGCCTGACCGGGCGCTGGACGCAGATAACGCCCCGTGTCGCCGTGCACATAAAGGATATTGCCCTTTTCGTCGGTCACCACCGAAGCGGGCGCATAAGACTGCAACAGCATGCGGCGGGTCAGTTCGGCGAAATTGGTTTCCCTGACCTTGCTGACTATTTCATCTGCCACTTTCGTGCCGGGGTTGCGTGTCCATAGCAGCCCGCCGGACATCACGGCATGGGTGGACGTGAGCGTACCTGTCGCGCGATACAGCTTGAACTTGCGGTTAAACGCAGTGAACAGCTCATTATGGTTGCCTGTGCTCTCCGAAGGCGAGAGAAACAGCACACCGCCAGGCTTGAGCGCGTAGTGAAAAGCCGGTATCAGACGGTTCTGGACTTCCGGCTCCAGATAGATCATCAGGTTGCGACAACTGAGCAGGTCCAGCCGGGTAAACGGCGGATCCTTGATGACATTCTGAATGGCGAACACCACCATCTCGCGTATGCTCTTTTTTACACGGTAGCCCGCGTCCTCCTTGACGAAGTGCTGCCGCAGCCGTTCATCTGACATATCCTGAGCGATATTCGGCGGATAAAATCCGGCGCGTGCCACGGCGATGGCATCGTCATCGAGGTCGGTGGCATAGATCAGCGTCTTGAATTCCTGGTGCGTCTCGTCCATGTATTCGCGCAGCAATATCGCAATCGAATACGCCTCTTCGCCGGTGGCGCAACCGGCCACCCAGACACGGAGCACATACTCTTCCGGCTTGTCCGCGAACAACAGCGGCAGAACATCCTGTTTCAGGGCGAGAAAAGCCTCCGGGTCGCGAAAAAAATTGGTGACGTTAATCAGCAGTTCCTTGAACAACCGGCTTATCTCGGCGGGATGCTCCCTGAGGTAACGCGCATACACTTCCTGGCTGCCGATATTGTGCATGGACATGCGCCGCTCGATACGCCGACCTATGGTGCTTTTCTTGTATTGGGAAAAATCGTGGCCGGTGGCGCTGCGCAACTGCATCAGGATGCGGTTAATGCCGCTGCTTACGGCTTTGGGTTCTATCGGCGGCTGGTTCAGGGCGCGCAGGCCGGACTGCAATGCTTCCGGCATTTTTTCCACCGGCAGAATCAACGTGGCGTAACCGGCATTGATCGCGCTGTCCGGCATGCCGTTGTATTTTGCCGATCCGGGTTCCTGTACCAGCGAAACGCCGCCCCCGCCAAGTATCGCGCGCAGCCCCAGCGTGCCGTCGGTGCCGGTTCCCGACAAGATGATGCCGATAGCCCGCTCGCCCTGATCCTCGGCCAATGAACGCAGAAAGGCATCAATCGGCATGCGCAGGCCGCGCGGTTGCTCCGGCACGGAGAGTTGCAGCATGCCATGAAAAATCGCCATGTCGCGGTTGGGCGGAATCACGTAAACCTTGTCGGGTTCCACCGTCATCTGGTCCTGCACTTCCAGCACCTGCATGCTGGTGCTGCGTTGCAGAATTTCGGTGAGTATGCTGGTGTGGCTGGGATCGAGATGGGACACCAGCACGTAGGCCATGCCGCTGGCGGGAGGCACATGACGGAAGAACACCTCAAAAGCTTCCAGTCCGCCGGCGGAAGCTCCCATACCGACGATGGGAAAGCGCTGCAACATTTCTGTATCCGCGAGGATTTCCGGTGTTTCTGTCTTATCGGCAACCACACTAAATCCTTTTCGGGTAATTCATCCTAAAAAACGCAGTTAGCGGGAAATATCATTCTACTTCAACGCGTTGGGCTGCTCTTGTAGGTGCGAATTCATTCGCACGCAACCTGTTGTTCGGGCGAATGAATTCGCCCCTACCACCCCGCTAACTTCGTTTTTTTGTTCAAACTGGCTGGCAAAATACAGGAATTAGCTGCCCGATGTCTATCAGGAAATTCCTGCTGCGCTCACAGGCCACTCAGTACCTTGATATGCGCGACTGCGCTGCGCCCCAGCGCATCAAGCGCATAGCCGCCTTCCAGCACCGAAACAATGCGTCGATCTGCATATTTTTCCGCCAGCAATTTGAGTTGTCCGGTCACCCAGACATAGTCCGCTTCGCGCAGCGCCAAACCGCCCATATCGTCTTCGCGGTGGGCATCGAAGCCAGCCGAGATGAATAGCAACTGTGGCTGGAACATTTCCAGCGCGGGCAGCCAGTTTTGCGTGACGGCCGCCCGAAAATCCTCACCCGATGCGCCCGCCGCCAGCGGCGTATTGATGATGTGATCATTGCCGCTGCCCGCCCCGCAATAGGGATAATAAGGGTGACGAAAGGTCGAGCACAACATCACGCGCGGGTCGTCGTGAAAAATAGCCTCCGTGCCATTACCGTGATGCACGTCGAAGTCGGCAATGGCCACACGTTCCAGCCCATATCGTTCCAGGGCATGGGCTGCGGCGACGGCCACATTATTGAAGATGCAGAAACCGGCCGCATTCGCCCGTCCGGCATGATGCCCCGGCGGGCGGATGTTGCAGAACGCATTCTCCACCTGCCCCGACATGACCAGGTCAACGGCCTGCACCGCCGCCCCCGCCGCGTGCAACGCCGCCTCCAGCGAATACGGATTCATCGCCGTATCGCCATCCAGATACAGCAGACCGTTTTGCGGCGCTTGCGCGAAAACGGCATCAACGTATGAAACAGCATGAACCCGCAACAACTGCGCGCGTGTCACTTCAGGCGCCGCGCAATAGCGCAGATAAGGCATCAGCCCCGAGGCGATGAGCTGATCCTCAATGGCCTGGATACGCGCCGGGCTCTCGGGATGATCCGCGCCCATCTCATGTTTCAGACAGAGCGGATGGCTAAGATAGGCAGTTTGCATAAGTTATAAAATCAGAAATAAAAAATCTGTCCACGAAAGACACGAAAATCACGAAAGAAAAATATAGTTAGGCCTTAAATTTGCTTTGCAAAACCACTGAATTAGTTAATGCTTTAGGATAATTTTATATAAATATGCAACTGCATGATTTATATAGTAATTATAAGTTTGTATTGTTTGTACCTTTCGTGCTTTTCGTGTCTTTCGTGGACGGCTGTTTTAAAGCACCTTGCGCACCGATTTGATGCTGTCGTCATCCGTGCTGCTGCTGACTTCAAAACCGAGGCGTTCCACCAGATGCAGCATGTTGGCGTTGTTCTTGAGCACTTCGCCTTCGATCACTTTCAGTCCTTTGGAGCGGGCCGCATCCATCAGCGTCGTCATCAGGCGTTGCCCCAAGCCCTTGCCATGCATGCTGTCGGCAATCACCAGCGCAAATTCGCAACTCTCACCGTCAGGATTAAAGGCGAAGCGCGCCACACCCAGCTCCACCTCTTTACCCTGCACCTCAGTCACGGCAATCAGCGCCATCTCGCGGCTATAGTCGATCTGCGTGAAGCGCACCAGCATGGCCTGGCTCAGTTCCTGCACGCTATTCATGAAGCGGAAAAAACGTGACTCTTCAGACAGGTTACGCACAAAAGCTTGTACCAGAGCGGCATCTTCGGGGCGGATCGGACGTATGGTGATATCCATGCCATCCGCCAGCTGCCAGTGATTAACCAGATGCGTCGGGTAGGGATAAATCGCCATGTGCGCATAACGGTCAGCGCTCGGTTGTCTGAATTCCACCACCACACGCGCATCGGCGGCAAGCACGCCGTGTTCATCCAGTATCAGCGGGTTGATATCCATTTCCGTCAGCATCGGCAGCTCGCAAACCATCTCGGAAACACGCAGCAACACCGATTCCAGCGCCTCCATATTGGCTGGCGGCATGTGGCGGAACGCGCCCAGCAATTTGGAGACATGGGTTCGGCTAATCAGATCGCGCGCCAGAAAGGAATTCAACGGCGGCAAAGTAACTGACGCATCGCCCATCACTTCCACCATCGTGCCGCCCGCGCCAAAGGTGATTACCGGGCCGAAAACCGGGTCACAGATCACCCCCACCATCAGTTCGCGCCCGTTCGGCTTGACGATCATCGGCTGAATTGAAATGCCATCCATGTGCGCGCCGGGGCGGTTGCGCTGGATATTCTCGGTAATCTCGTGATACGCCGCACGCACCGCCTGCGCGTTGCCCAGATTGAGCTTCACACCGCCCGCATCGCTCTTGTGCGTGATGTGGCGTGAATTGACCTTCATTGCCACCGGGAAGCCCAGTTGTTGTGCGATCAGCAGCGCCTCGTTCGGCGAACGGGCGACCATGGTCTGTGCAACCGGAATATGGAAAGCCGACAATACCGCCTTCGATTCCATTTCGCTCAATACCTTGCGTTTGTCCTGCAACGCGCCTTCGATCACCATGCGCGCCCCTTCCACATCCGGCTCCAGCCTGCTGGACAACGGTTCCGGCATCTGCATCAACAGCTTCTGGTTTTCGTAGTAATCGGAAAGGTAGGAAAACACCTCGACCGCAGGTTCCGGAGTACGGAAGTTCGGTTTTTTTGACGCGGCAAACAATTTACGCGATTCGCTCACTTGCGCCTCACCCATCCAGCAGGTGAGCAGCGGTTTGCTGTACTGGTTAGCCAGTGCGATCACCACTTCAGCTGCCGCCAGAGGCTTGGTCATCGCCTGCGGCGTCAGGATAGTCAGCACGCCATCCACATTCGGGTCTTCCAGACAGGCGGCAACCGCATGCTGATAGCGATCCGCCTGCGCATCACCGATGATATCCACCGGATTGCCGTGCGACCAGTTGGGCGGCAAAACCTGATTCAGGCGCTCGATAGTAGCATCAGACAACTCTGCCATCACCAGCCCGAGGTCGGATGCACGGTCGGTGGCCATCACGCCGGGGCCGCCGCCATTGGTGACGATGGCCAGGCGGTTGCCGGAGGGATGGAAGCCGCAGGACAGGGCCTTGGCAGCGGAAAACAGTTGCGTCACGCTATGCACCCGCACCACACCGGCGCGACGCACAGCCGCATCGAATGCGTCATCCGAACCGACCAGCGACGCGGTATGCGACATTGCCGCCTTGGAGCCCGCCTCATGGCGACCGACCTTAATCAGGATCACCGGCTTGACGCGCGCGGCGGCACGCAGCGAACTCATGAAGCGGCGCGACTCGCGTATCCCCTCGATATACATCAGAATGCTATGAGTCTGCGGGTCAGACACCAGATAGTCGAGTGTCTCGCCGAAATCCACATCGGCGGACGAACCCATCGACACCACGCTGGAGAAGCCCACATCATTGATCTGCGCCCAGTCCAGAATCGCCGTACACAAGGCACCGGACTGCGAGACCAGCGCCAGATTGCCGACATTCGCCCCGCCCTTGTTGAAAGTGGCATTGAGGCCGATGCCGGGGCGCATCACGCCCAGGCAGTTCGGCCCTATCAGACGGATGCCGTAACGCTTCGCATTTTCCAGCAGCCTGCGTTCCAGTTCCTGCCCCTCGGCGCCGATCTCGCCGAAACCGGCGGTGATAATGACCGCCGCCTTGACGCCATGTTTGCCGCATTCTTCGATGATGCCGGGTACCGTTTGCGGCGGCGTGGCAATCACCACCAGCTCGACAGGTTCCCCGATCTCGGTGATGGACGCATAGGCTTTACAGCCCTGCACTTCGGCGACCCGGGAATTGATCGCATAGAGCGCGCCCTGAAAACCGCTTTCCAGCATGTTATTAAATACGATCTGACCGACTGAATCAACGCGATCGCTCGCGCCAAAAACAGCGACGGACTGTGGAGCGAACAGGGCGGTAAGGTAATGTTTGGACATGATTGTGTATGCTTGAATAATTGAAATAGTGCTGAAATCTTCCTGCCGTATCGATGAGGCCGGCTTGCAGAGGGAGGATGCGAAAAAGATATTACCAAAGTGAGCGGCAACTTGCCTGTGCGACGAATTATCCTCGCAGCCTGTCAATTCCTCCAGCTTTTTCTAATATACTTGCCACGAAAACTCCGTGACAATTCGACCCTGACAGCAAACCATTCGCAGCAGGAGGCTAGGTTGACGGTTATCACGCATACATGGCTTTATCCTTAAAACCTCATTTCATCCACGAAAGGCACGAAATTCACGAAAGAAAACAATCGACTACATAAATTGAGCAACGCACCCAACGGGTGATGCAACAAATCGGGATATGCATTTGAATTTGTTCGTGTTTTTTGCGAGCAT
>JAUSAO010000009.1 GCA_030652475.1 Gallionella sp.
GGGTGATTGAATTCCCGCTCTTCGAGTACAGCGAGACGGAGAAGCGGTTCGTTTCGACGCACCATCCCTTTACCTCGCCGGTTCTGGAGGAACTCCCGTTCATCGAAACGAATCCCGGCAAGGTTCATGCACGCGCCTATGATCTGGTCCTGAACGGATCCGAGATCGGCGGCGGCAGTATCCGCATCCACCAGAAGGATGTGCAAGCACTTATTTTCAAGGCGCTCGGCCTCAGCGAAGAGGAGGCCAGGAGCAAGTTCGGGTTTCTCCTCGATGCCTTGGAATACGGGACCCCCCCACACGGAGGGATCGCCTTTGGCCTTGACCGTCTCGTCATGCTGATGACGGGGGCGGAGTCGATCCGCGATGTGATCGCCTTCCCCAAGACGCAGCGCGCGCAATGTCTGTTGACGCAAGCGCCCAGCGCGGTGGATGAGCGGCAGTTGCGTGACCTGCATATCCGTCTGCGTCATCAGGTTCAGGCTACCGTGGAAGTCGTGCAGGAATAGCCATGATGCGCCTGTTGCTGGCATGGCTGATGCTGGCCGCGCTGGGGATGCCAGTGCATGCGCACTCCGCGCCGCATGCCGGGCTGCTGACGATTGCTGCCGCCGAGCTGCCGTCAGAGGCGCATGACACTTTGCGCGCCATCAAGCAGGGCGGGCCGTTTGCCTATTCGCGTGACGGGATGGTGTTCGGTAATTTTGAGCGCATCTTGCCAAAGCAGCCGCGTGGCTATTACCATGAATACACGGTGAAAACACCGGGTTTACGCAGTCGCGGGGTTCGCCGTATCGTCAGCGGCACGCCGGGTGAGTATTATTACAGCGCGGACCATTATCAAACCTTCAAACGCATACGGGAGTAGCCATGGCAGTACCACAACTGAACAATCTGGCAGCGGCGGGCTGCCACAAGCTGGACTGTAGTGTGGAAATGCTGAGTGAAGCGGCGCAGCTCGCCGGATTCGGGTTGTTCGAGGCGGATTTGAAGGGGGTCAAGGGCAAGAAGAATCTGCTTGTTGCGCTGGCCAAAGCGACTGAATTTCCCAGTGAGTTTGGCGCGAATTGGGATGCGCTGGTTGACGTGTTGTGCGACCTGTCATGGCACGCTGCACCCGGTTATGTGTTGTTGTTGCGCAATGTCAGTCCTACGCTGGGTTTGTCTGCCAACGACAGGGAAATCGCGCAGGATATCTTCGATGACACGGTGGTGTACTGGCGGCAGCGCAACAAACCTTTCTGGGTCTTTTTTGCGTAATCATGTCAGGTAAAAAACAGCCTGTTTCAGTACTGGTGGTGATTTACACATCAGAACTCGACGTGTTGTTGCTGGAGCGTGCCGATCATCCGGGCTATTGGCAATCCGTGACCGGCAGCCGTGAAGATGACGAAGACTTGCGCGCCACGGCGATGCGCGAAGTGCGTGAAGAGACAGGCCTGGATGTCAGTCTGTACACACTCACCGACTGGCAATTACAAAACAACTATGAAATTTATCCGCACTGGCGGCATCGTTACCCTGCCGGCATCACTCAAAACACCGAACATGTGTTTGCTTTGCAGTTGCCTGATCGCGTTCCGATAACGATAGCCGCACGCGAACATCTGGAATTTCGCTGGTTGCCGTGGCAGGATGCTGCGCAGAAAGTCTTTTCGCCGAGCAATCGTGCGGCGATATTGTCATTGCCCAATCGCAGGGTAACTTGCTGATGTTGAAGGGGGATACGGTGTTTAACCAGCTTGTTTTTGGATTGACTGAAAAGGGCGAACGCGAAATCCGCCTGTGCATGCTCAGCCTGAGCGGTGATGCACAGCTTATCCTGCCCTTGTTTGGCAAAAGCTCGACCGTTGATGAAGTTGTGGCCATGTTGCCCCCTATCGTGCGTTCCGGCGTGACAGGGATAGTCAGCCAATTGCTGGCAGCGGGATATATTGTTCAGCAGGAGGCGATACGATCAGATGCACGGGGCGAGGCTTGCTATACGGCGATGCCCGACATCGACTTTCAAGCGGATAGCGGAGCGCTGAGTTCGCAAGCCGGGAGCCTTTTGCAATCCATTAACGGGATCAAACCCGATGTTGCGGAAATAAACCACACTCTCAGGGTTATGGTTGAACAGGCGCTGCTGCACGCAGAACCGGAAAAACCATGCGGCGGCCGCGAAGCGGTAGCGGCGTCGAGTTCGGTCACTATGTTGGAGACTTTGCGCGAGTTGGCCTTCTTCAATGCGTTCACTGCGGCAGAGTTGTCGGAAGTTGCGTATATCGTGTTGTGGCACGAGCGGGAAAAGAACCAGCTCATTCTGCGTGAAGGTGAAGCCGTCAATTCATTCTTTGTGCTGCTGAACGGGGCGGCGGCGGTGCTTAAGGAGCAAAGTCCGATTGGCCTGATACAGCAAGGCGAAAGCTTTGGTGAGTTTGCCTATATCATGGGCGAGCGGGCAAGGCATACGGCCGATGTGATTGCGAAAAGTTACGTCGAGTTTCTGGAATTTCCGGCTGACAAACTGGAATTGGCTACGCCGCAGGTGCGCCTTCAGTTTGCCAGTGCCTTTGCGCGCATACAAACGCGGAGACTGATCTGCGCCAATGAGCAAATTGTCAGTTTGCTGGCAAATAAATACAGGTGAGATTGAACGGTATGGCTGAATCCATTATTTCTGTGGCTTATGATCATCCGGGTTGTTCTACCGCCTCCGCGTGGGCCAGAAAGGCGCGCGAGCCGGATCCGCAGGAAAAGGCAGTGCTGATTGCGCGCATCAAACGCCTGTTGCGTGAGCAGGATGCCGTGCTGGTGGCGCATTACTATGTGCACCCCGATTTGCAGGATCTGGCCGAGCAGACGGGCGGCATTGTCTCGGATTCGCTGGATATGGCCAATTTCGGTCATCGACATCCGGCCAAAACCATCGTCGTGGCGGGCGTGCGCTTCATGGGGGAGACGGCGAAGATACTCAACCCAGAGAAACGCGTGCTGATGCCTGATCTGGAGGCGGAATGCTCGCTCGACCTGGGCTGTCCGGCGGACGAATTTTCCGCGTTTTGCGATGCGCACCCTGAGCGCAGTGTGGTGGTCTATGCCAACACCAGTGCGGCGGTGAAAGCGCGCGCCGACTGGATGGTGACCAGTTCCATCGCCTTGCCGGTGGTTAAACATCTCATGGAACAGGGTAAAAAAATCCTCTGGGCACCGGATCGCCATCTGGGCGCCTATGTGCAGGAACAAACCGGCGCGGACATGCTGCTATGGCAAGGTGCGTGCGTGGTGCATGACGAATACAAGGCACAGGAACTCATCGCACTGAAGGCGCAATATCCGGGTTGTATCGTGCTGGTGCACCCCGAGTCGCCGCGTGCCGTGATCCAGCTGGCGGATGTGGTGGGTTCCACCACACAACTCATCAACGCCGCGCGCAACACCGATGCCAAAGTCTTCATCGTCGCCACCGACAACGGCATCCTGCACAAGATGCGCACGCTGTGCCCGGACAAGCTGTTTCTGGAAGCGCCTACCGCAGGTGCGGGTGCCAATTGCACCAGTTGCAGTCATTGCCCCTGGATGGCGATGAACGGCCTGATTAATTTGGCACAGGTGCTGGAAACCGGCACGAATGAAATAGTTGTTGACCCGGCCATCATCCCGCGCGCCGTGCTGCCGATACAGCGCATGCTGGACTTCGCACGTCAGATCAGCCTGCCGACCAGCGGTATCGGCAACGCCTGATTTGTCGCATATAGACGACGCGCGCAGGCGTCGAACTGAATGAAATTGCGCAAAGTCACGAGGACAACGGCTCGCCTATCAGTAGGCGCTACCCAATTCAGAACAAGAAAGTCGCCATGCCCATCACCTGGAATATTAGCTTAGTCACTTTATCCGTACTGATCGCCATAACAGGCTCTTTTACCGCGCTGACCCATGCACAGCGCATGCGTGAAATCGAGGGACGGTGTTCGCGGATATGGTTATGGGTGGGCGGGCTGACGCTGGGGGTGACCATCTGGACCATGCACTTCATCGGCATGCTGGCATTCCATTTGCCGATAGCCATCTCATATGATGTTCAGCTTACCCTGCTCTCGGTTGTGCCTGCGATTGCGGCGGCGCTGCTGGGTTTTTATCTGCTCTGCAGGCCTGAAATCAGGCTGAGTCAACTCATGGGCGGCAGCGTGCTGATGGGCCTTGGCATCAGTGTGATGCATTACACCGGTATGGCTGCACTCAGGATGTCGCCGCCCATCACTTATTCCCTGCCTATCGTGGCACTGTCAGTGCTGATTGCGATGCTGGCCGCGCTCGGTGCCCTGCTCATCGTCTATGCCAGCGAAAAAAATGGCTGGAATTACTGGATGAGATACGGTGCAGGCGGCGCGATCATGGGATTGGCCATTTCAGGCATGCACTACACCGGCATGGCCGCGGCAGAGTTCCCCCTCGGCAGCCTCTGTCTGTCTGATACATCAGGCATCGAATCGGATATGCTTGCCTTGCTGGTGTCCATGGGGGCGCTTTTCCTGTTTGCGGGCGGCATGCTGGCGACCTTGTTTGATCAGCGCATGGTATGGCAAAAGACCCAGGCCCTTGCGCAGTTGCAAGTTGTAAACGCGGGTCTGGAAGAACGTGCGCGACAGATGGCCGAGGCCATGAGCCAGGAATTTCGTGAAAGCGAGGCGCGTACCCGGCAGATTCTGGATGAGGCCATGGAGGCGGTGATCAGCGCCGATCAGGCAGGCAGGGTGGTCGGCTGGAATCGCGAGGCGGAGCGCATGTTTGGTTATGCGGCAGAGCAGGCAATCGGTCGGGATCTGTCCGAACTCATCGTGCCGTCGGCCCATCGTCAGGCACACCGGCTAGGCATGCAGCGTTTCGTGCAAACGGGGAGTACCACAATACTCGGTAAACGCATCGAAATAAGCGCTATGCGCGCCGATGGCACGGAGTTCCCCATAGAGCTCGCCATTTCGGCCATACGGCGGCAGGGCTGTTACCTGTTCAGTGCCTTTGTGCGTGATATGAGCGAACGCAAAACGACCGAGGAGGCCATGCGCATCGCCGCAGTTACCTTCGAAACGCAAGAGGGGATCATGATCACCGATGCCCAGGCGAATATTTTGCGTGTCAATCAGGCATTTCAGGATATCAGCGGTTACAGCGCAGAAGAGGTGATCGGGAAAAATCCGCGCATTCTGCAATCCAAACGGCACGATGCGGCCTTTTATCAAGTCATGTGGTCTGCACTGTCCACTACAGGGAAATGGTCGGGCGAAATATGGGACAGGCGCAAGAATGGCGAAATATATCCAAAAGAAATGACCATCACAGCCATTTGTGACGGGCAGCGCCAGGTGGCGAACTATGTGGCCGTGTTTACCGACATTAGCCGGCGCAAGCAGTCTGAACAGGAAATTTTTCAACTGGCTTTTTATGATCCGCTGACCAAGCTGCCGAATCGCCGCCTGCTGGCGGATCGCCTGTCGCAGGCGATGTCGGCCAGCCATCGGGATGGTCGCCACGGCGCCCTGTTGTTTCTGGATATGGATCACTTCAAGGCGATCAACGATACGCAAGGTCATGCGGCGGGTGACTTGCTGCTGGTTGAAGTGGCGCAGCGCCTGCAAATCTGTGTGCGTGAAGGAGACAGCGTAGCGCGTCTGGGTGGCGATGAATTTATTGTGTTGCTCGAAGGGTTGAGCAGTCAAGCGGACGAGGCGGCCAAGCAGACGGAATTGATTGCGGAAAAAATTCGTCACGAACTGAGCCAGCCTTATACGTTTAAAGAGGGTGAACATCGCAGTACCTCGAGTATCGGTGTCAGCCTGTTCCGGGGGCATCTGGAAAGTGTAGAGGATTTGCTCATGCACGGTGATGTCGCCATGTATCAGGCCAAGGCAGCGGGCCGTAATGCGATTCGTTTCTTCGACCCCAAGATGCAAACGGCATTAGACACGCGCATCGCCATGGAAACGGATCTGCGTCACGCGCTCGAAAAACAACAATTTTGTCTTTACTATCAGCTGCAGGTCGACAGTCACGGCAGGGCGATAGGTGCCGAAGTATTGTTGCGCTGGCAACATCCTGAGCGCGGTTTTGTATTTCCTGATCAATTTATCCCGCTGGCCGAAGAAACCGGACTGATCGTGCCGATCGGGCTGTGGGTATTGGAAACCGCCTGCGCACAACTCAAAATATGGCAGAAAAATGCGCTGACCCGCAATTTGACTATTGCGGTGAACGTCAGTGCCCGGCAATTTCATCAGGATGATTTTGTCGCACAGGTACAGCGCGCACTGTTGGAGAGCGGTGCAAAACCTGCCCAGCTCAAACTCGAACTGACGGAGAGTACCGTGCTGGGCAATGTTGACAATACTATTGCCAAGATGCGCGAAATTAAAATGCTGGGAGTGAGCTTCTCGATGGATGACTTTGGCACCGGCTACTCTTCACTGCAATATTTGAAACGGCTGCCGCTGGACCAGATCAAGATCGACCGTTCCTTTGTGCGCGATATCACCAGCGATCCCAACGATGCAGCCATCGTGCAAACTATTATCGCGATGACCGAGGCGCTCGGGCTGAATGTGATTGCCGAGGGCGTGGAAACTGCAATGCAGCGGGACTTTCTGGATAAACACGGTTGCCATTCTTTTCAGGGTTATTTGTTCAGCAAGCCGATACCGGTAGGTGAATTTGAGGCATTATTGACCGGCTGGCCATAAAGCCGGATTTGCAGGTGCGGTTTTTATGGGAATCCATGCCTACGCGTTAACGATATACCGTGAATGACCGTTCGCGGAGCACAAAAATCAGGACATACACGCATCATGCAAATGCTCACTATCGCCACTTACAATATTCATAAGGGCTTTTCACACTTCAATCGGCGGGTGGTGGTGCATGATTTGCGCGAGCGGCTGCGCGAGTTGAACGCCGATATCGTATTTTTGCAGGAAGTGCAGGGCGAGCATGCGCATCACGGGCAGCGTTTCAACAATTATCCCGATGGCGCACAGCACGAGTTTCTGGCGGATCAGCTATGGCCACATTCTGCTTACGGCAAAAACTCAGTGTATGAGGCCGGGCATCATGGCAATGCGATACTCAGTCGTTTCCCGATTGTGCAATCATTGAATACAGATGTTTCTGCGCATCGTTTCGAGAGTCGCGGCCTGTTGCATTGCGAGATCGAGTCGGCTGGCGGGCCGCGGGTACATTGTTTGTGCGCGCATTTCGGCTTGTTCGCCAAGGGGCGGCGTGTGCAGACAGGGGCATTGATTGAATATGTACAGAACAGGATACCGCCCGATGCGCCGCTTATTATCGCAGGCGATTTCAATGACTGGCGCAATCAGATGAGCCACCCGCTTGCCAGTGAATTGGGCATGCATGATGTGTTTCATCTGCATGGCGGCAAGGTGGCACGCAGTTTTCCGGCCAGATTGCCCATGTTTCGTCTGGACCGTATTTACGTGCGCGGTTTTACCGTGCAGCACAGCGAAGTGCATGTGGGCGGCGCATGGCAGCGTCTGTCTGATCACGCCGCGCTGTCGGCCAGCCTGAAGCGAAATGGCTGACGGCCATCACCAGGTAGACGGTAACCAGCTCACGCTGCTGCAAAATGGCGCGGTATATTTTCCGCAGCTCTGTGCGGATATAGATGCTGCACAGAGCTTTGTTTATCTGGAAACCTATATCTTTTCCGATGATGAAACCGCTTACCAGGTGTCGCAAGCACTGCAAAAAGCCGCGCGGCGTGGCGTGGTGGTGCGTGTGCTGATGGACGGCTTTGGCTCGGTCAAGTTCCCGCAACGCTGGATGGAGGAATGGCGGGCGGCAGGGGTAGAGGCGCAATGGTTCAGGCGCAAAATTTCCCCGTTCACGTTGCGGCGCAATCGTTTGCGCCGTTTGCATCGCAAGCTGGTGGTGCTGGATGGTGAGGTGGCCTTTATCGGCGGTATCAACATCATTGATGATGCGACGGGAAACAGGGGGGGCGGTGCGCCGCGTTTCGATTTTGCGGTACGCGTGCAGGGCAGCGTGGCGGGCGAAATTCATATGACCATGCGCCGTATGTGGAGCGCGGTGTCATGGGCCAGCCAGCATTTGCGCGGAAAGCGGATTGAGCGATTCATCCTGGATTCGGCGCGGAGCGCCATCCTGTCCAATATCAGTCTGTTGTTGCGTGACAACCTGCGTCATCGTCGTGATATTGAGCGCGCCTATCTGGAGGCGATTGCAGGCGCGCAGCGTGAAGTGGTGATTGCCAATGCCTATTTTTTACCGGGACGGATTTTTCGTCGTGCCCTGATACAGGCAGCACAGCGCGGGGTGCGCGTGGTGCTGTTGCTGCAAGGTCGGGTGGAGCACCGCTTGCTGCATTACGCGACACACGCGCTTTACCAGCAATTGCTGGCGGCGGGTATCGAAATTTACGAATATCAGGCCGGCTACCTGCATGCCAAGGTTGCCGTGGTAGATGGGGTATGGGCTACGGTGGGATCATCCAATATTGATCCCTTCAGCTTGTTGCTGGCACGCGAGGCCAACCTCGCCATCATGGACGCCGGTTTCGCCACCGAGTTGCGCGACAAACTATTGTTGGCGGTTTCGAACGATACTTTGCGCATTGAACTATCGCACTGGAATCAGCAGGGTGCGTGGGTGCATGGGGTTTCCCGCCTGAGTTATGCCGTGGTGCGCATGATGGTAGGAATGCTGGGGTACGGCAGGCGTGCGGATTAGGGTGGGCGTGTCGTCGGTGTACGCGGTTTCTTCGATATGGACGGTACCGATGATGGTATGATTTCACGCATAAATATACGGACTATCGTCTTCGTCTATAAATTTGGGGTGCAAGTGAGTTATTTTTCCGGTTTATTCAAGCAAATTTCGCTGGGGCACCTGCTCCTGACCCTGTCGGTACTGTCGGTGGCTTTTGCGTTTGTGCTGATATTCGGCTTGTCCAATATGATGCGCGATCGCGCGGTGCATGAGCTGGCGCGTGATGATGCACGACAAATTTCGCAACTGGTCTTTCAAAGCCTGTATTCGGATATGCGCCGTGGCTGGAACAAGCGGGAAATCAACGAATCCATCGCGCGCCTGAATACCAATTTACCCGAACTGAAAATCAAAGTGTATCGGGGAGATATCGTGGCGCAGCAGTTTGGAGCGATGCCAGGTGAGCGCCGCGTGATCGAGCAGGATGCCGAGCTGCGCCTCGCCATGGCCAGTGGCAAGGATGCCTTGTTATTCCCGAGCAAGGAGGCGATTCGTTACCTCTACCCGGTGGTCGCCAGTCAGGAATGTCTGGTTTGCCACACGCAGTCTCATGTCGGCGCGCTGCACGGCATGGTCGACATCACCTACCCGGTCAGTAAACTCAAAGTGTCGTTCAATACCGTGCTCAACAGCATGCTGGTCTATACGCTGTTTATCATCGGATTCGTGTTTTTGATACTGTATCTCAAGCTGCGTTATCTGGTGGTGAAACCGATTGCCAATCTGGTCAACGTGATGCGTCAGGTTACCGATGATATGGATTTGACGCGGCAGGTACCCGGCAAGATATGGTTGCTGGAATTACAGAATCTGGCGAGTTATTTCAATCGCCTGCTGAAGACTGTCCATGAATACAACGCCAAGCTGGAAGAGTTGTCTATCCGTGATCCGATGACGGGGCTCTACAATCGGCGCAAGTTCGAAGAGTTCCTGAACTACGAAATTATCCGTGCCACCCGTCATCAGCGTGGTTTTTCAGTGATCATGGCGGATCTGGATAACTTCAAATACATCAATGACACTTTTGGACATCCCATAGGCGATCTGGTGTTGAAAGAGTTGACGGCGATGCTGGCTCAGGGGTTGCGCAAAGGCGATGTGTTGTCCCGACTGGGCGGCGATGAATTCGCTATCATCCTGCCGGAGACCGAGGCGGAAAAAGGGTTTTATGTAGCGAATAAATTGTACACCTCCCTGGTAGACAAGGTTTTTGAGCTGCCGGTCGGCAATATACGCTGTACCGCCAGTTTCAGTCTGGTCAGCTTCCCCGAGGATGGGCAAACAGCGGCAGAAATCTATACGGCCATGGATGTGGTGTTGTACAAGGCCAAGATGCAGGGGAAAAATCAGGTGCTGACGGCAGGATCGCTGGAGGATCGCAGTATGATGACGGTCTTCAAACAGGGCGATTTCCTGCGCAATGCTTTGCGGGAAGATCGCATAGAGGCCTTTCTGCAGCCCATCGTCGATGTGCAAAGCAAAGAAGTGATCGCCTTCGAAGTGCTGGTGCGGATACGCGATGGCGAGCTTATTGTTCCTGCCGGTGAATTCATCGAGGTCGCCGAAGAACTGGGTATGGCCAAGGAGCTCGACCGTGAGGTGTTTCGCAAGGGCTTGGCGCACTACGCCAGGGTCAGCGAAAAACATCCACGGGCAAAATTGTTTTTCAACCTGTTCCCGCGCAGCTTCAACGACCTGGCCTGGGTAAGCGGTATACCGGAATTGGCGCGCAGTGCGGGCGTGCCTTGCGACAAGCTGGTGCTGGAGATTACCGAGCGTGAGGCTTTGCCCAATCTGACTCAGGTCAGGGCGGCACTCGAGGAATTGCGTGCCAGCAAGATATCCGTTGCCCTGGATGATTTTGGCAGCGGATTTTCATCCTTCCTTTATCTGAAATATCTGTCGGTAGATTACGTGAAGATAGAGGGAAGTTTTGTGCGCAACATGGTTGCCGACGAGCGCGACCGCATCATCGTTGAGCAAATCAACAACATGGCGCACCGTTTCGGCCTCAAGACCGTCGCCGAATTTGTCGAAGACGCGGAAACGGCGAAGATGCTGGTCGAGATCGGCGTGGATTATGCGCAAGGCTACTACTTTGGCCGTCCCGCACTGCCGGAATGATCAGGCCGCGCGGAGTGCGCGGTGATTCAGATTATTTCCAGGCAGAGCAGACCCGATGCGGGTGTTTTCATGTTTTCCGTTAAATATGTTCAGGCCGTGAAGACTGCTATTTTATTTTGTACAAACGTTTCGCTGCGGTCTGGCCGTTGAGCCCGTCGAAACGGCTGTCCATTGCCTCGCCCAGTTTCGCCAGCCTGTCGTCGGGATGCGGGTGGGTCTTGAACAGCAGTGCGACGCTGCTGTCGTTTGCGGCACTATGGCCGATCTCCTGTAGTACACCGGGCAGGCCGTAAGCATCGTAACCCGCGCGCGCGGCCAGCACCACGCCAATGCGATCTGCTTCGAATTCCGCACCTTTATCCAGTGAACGCGAGACGATTTCGGCGCCGCTGCCGATCAGTCTGCTGATTTTGTCGTCACCGACCTGTTTGCCTAGCAGTTTGCTGCCTAAATCCAGCATTTTCCCCTTTTGCAGTATCTTCAGATGGTGTTTCCTGATGACGTGACCGATTTCATGCGCCAGTACGCCGGCCAGTTCGGCTTCATCGTTCAGTTTGTTATACAGGCCGCGGGTGACGAAGATGTAGCCGCCGGGTGCGGCGAAGGCGTTGATGTCGTTAGTGTCGATGACGCCGAAATGCCAGGCCAGATCGGGGCGCTCACTTTGAGTTGCAACCCAGCGACCGACGTTGTTGACGTATTGTTGCAGCTTTTTGTCGGCAACCAGCGGTGCGACGCCGAGCAGGTTGCCCGCAATCTGTCGTCCGATCGCGACTTCTTCCTCTTCGGAATAGCCGCCCAGATTCGCGCTTCCCCCCGGTTTTTGCAGTTCTCGCGTGGCATTTCTGAGCTCCTGGCCCAGGTCAAAGGCCTGTGCTGTGTGCAGAAACAAGGCCAGTCCGGCAGCGGTGAATAGCATGGCTGTTAATTTATTCATTTCGATGCTCCCGGATCAGCAAGGTAATCCATCTGCCGTGCCTTTAGCCTGGCTTTGTCAGCGAATTTTTGTGCTTGTGCACGGCTACTCGTCGATGACTCCAGAAGGGCCACTTGTTTTTCGTCGTATTGAGCCGCCTTGAGTTCTTCCTCGTTCAGTCCGCGTATGCCGGTGGTGGCCACGATTTTTCCGGTGCCGGAGCGCCCCGAAGCCAGACCTGCCAGGCCGGACAACGGCTTGGCCGCTGCTTTTGCGTCGCCGCGCCGCAGGCTGAGCATGCGTATCCAGCCGCTGCCCTGAGCGCTCTTGATCTGATACCAGCCGCCGTCTTTCTTGAGAATTTCGACTTTCGTCGCGGCAGGCAGGGTGACGACGATTTTCGCATCGGAAAACGGTGCCGCCCTCACGCTGTCGGACTTGACGGTGGTAGCACTCTCGGCCGCCTGTGCGCTTGCCGTTAACAGCATCATAAATAATAAAATTAATTTCATGAGTTTCTCCATAATATGGCCACTTGCCACTTGCCACTTGCCACTTGCCACTTGCCACTTGCCACTTATTGTTTTTCCTTATTCCAGTGCAGCAGGGTTTCGGCGAACAGGGTGCGCCAGCTATTGCGTGCGCCATCGCCGCCGTCGATATGCCCTTCATGGACGAAGCTGGCTATATCATTATCAGTAGTTGCGCAGTATTTGTGCAACAGCGGGGCTATCGCCTGTTCCAATGCCTGAATGTCGCGGGTAATTATCAGCCGACTGGCATCGTCCGCTGCGTCGCACAGCCATGATATGGCCAGCGTGTCTTCAAACAAGTCCCACAGGCCTTGCTGTTCCCCCTTGATTATTTCGACGCTCTTGTCGTGGCCGCCTATTTTTTCCATGCCCAACCGGATCTTCTCGCGCACCGCATCGTTCAGCATGCGCCCGTCCAGGTGTACCAGCATCAGCACGCCATGCAAATCGCCGCTGCGTTGTTGTGTCGTACGCACGGTATTTTGTTCCAGCTGTTTGCTGGTGGCGTAGTCATATAGCCGTGCGAGGGTGAAATAGGCCAGACCCAGCGTGACCGGGCCGGTGAGGTTGATGTAGGTGTTGGTGAAATTGATGCTGGCATAGGAAATGCCGAGCAGGATGAATTGCGAGGCACCGAACAGCCTGTCTATCTTGTCGCGCCCGGTGTCGCGGTAAAATCCCCAGGCGGTCGCCCAGATGACGGAGAGCGTCAGCAGCAGGTAAAGGATGCGCGCATCCGGGAAACGCAGGAAGTCGCCGTGTTTGAAGTTGTCGATCGCGGTCGCGAGTATTTCCACGCCGGGATGGGTACGCGAGAGCGGAGTCGGTTTGATGTCGAACAAGCTGGGCGCGGTCGAACCTATGATGACGATCTTGCCGGTGAATTCATCGGCTGCGCGCTGCTTGTTTCGACTGGAAAAATCGTTGAATACCTCGCTGAAACTCGCCGATTGATAGGTGAACGGGGGGCCGCGCCAGTTGAGCAGCACGCGTTCAGCATCGGGCTGGGTGTAGCCCTGTTGCTTTGCGATAGTCAGCGGCAGCGACGGAATTATCCAGCCGTAGTCGTTGCGATAAACCGGATACTGGCGAACGATGCCGTCGATATCCGGATAGATGTTGTGCAGCCCTATCCGTTCGCTCGCCAGTATCGAGTTGAAAAAAGGCAGCACCATCGCCACCGTGGCATCGGGGCTGGCCCCGGTGTTGATGGCTGTGACGCCCGGAATCATGCCCGGCTTGATCCGGCTCAGGGCGTCATCCGCCGGGTCGAGTCGCAGCATCGGGAAATAGGTGTTATGGGTAGCGGCTATGGCCGCATCGAAATACGCATCGCTGTCGGGATTGTAGACATCCGCGTCGCTGAACAGGATGTCGAAGACCACCGCTTTGGGGTGCTGCTTTTCTATCTGCTCGACGAATTCCCCCAGCACCTGCCGCGGCCACGGCCAGCGGCCGTATTCCTTGGCCATGGCGGCCAGGCTGGCTTCATCGATGTCCACGATGACGATGTCTTTGTCCGCTTCAGGCACGACCAGACGGTATCTCACCATCATGTCGAAAGCGCCCTGTCTCATATTGGGGGTCAGATGCAGGAACGCCGTGTCGGCGATGATCAGCACGCTGAACAGGCCGGCCAGGTAGAGATAGAAGCCGGTCTTCCACTTTTTCGCCAGCAGGCTGGAAAGCCTGCTTTTCCAGAGTCTGATGCGGTAAGAGAGGGCGGCGATGGGGTTCATGACACGGCGCGGAGCTAAGGATGTCCTATTATGCACACAGCAGCGGCTATAATCGAGACCTACTTTATTGTTGTCAGACTATGCGACCTTCTTCATCACCTTCAGAGCACGACACGCGCGGCGGTTGGCAAACCCTCCGATCACTCATTCCCTACCTGATGGAATTCAAGGGCAGGGTGATACTGGCGATGAGTTTGTTGATCTTTGCCAAGCTCGGCAATGTCGGTGTCCCGCTGGTGCTCAAACAGATCATCGATGCGCTGGATAAGTCGCAAGCGGTATTGATGGTTCCGGTGTTCCTGATTCTGGGCTATGGCTTGTTGCGTTTGTTCAGCACGCTGTTTGGCGAACTGCGCGATGCGGTATTTGCCAAGGTGACGCAGCGCGCGATCCGGCGCGTGGCCTTGCAGGTATTCGAGCATTTGCACAATCTGAGTCTGCGCTTTCATCTGGACAGACAAACCGGCGGCGTGGCGCGCGACATCGAACGCGGTACACGCGGTATCGGCTTCCTGTTGAATTTTATGCTGTTCAATATTCTGCCTACCCTGTTGGAGATAGGGCTGGTGGCGGCCATCCTGCTCAGCAAATACAACGCCTGGTTTGCGATAATCACTTTTGTCACGCTGATTATCTACATCGGTTTCACCCTGTTTGTCACCGAGTGGCGTATGGTCGTGCGGCGCACCATGAATGATCTGGATTCCAAGGCTAACAGCCGTGCGATTGACAGTCTGCTGAATTATGAAACAGTGAAATATTTTGGCAATGAACAATACGAAGCGCGACGTTATGACCATAATATGCAGCACTGGGAAACGGCCGCGGTGCGCAATCAGACTTCGCTGGCCTTCCTGAATGCCGGGCAGAGCGTCATTATCGCCATCGGCATCACGGCGCTGATGTGGCTGGCTGCGGATGAGGTGGTGAAAGGCACGATGACGCTGGGTGATCTGGTGCTGGTGAATGTGTTTATGTTGCAGTTATACATGCCGTTACATTTTCTCGGTTTCGTGTATCGCGAGATTCGCCATGCGCTGGCGGATATGGAAAAAATGTTCGGTTTGTTGCATGAGCATCGTGAGGTCGCGGATGCACCCGATGCGCAAGCTTTGTCACACGGTAATGCCGAGGTGAGATTTGAACACGTCAGTTTCGGCTACGATGCCGACCGGCAAATTCTCTTCGATGTGAATTTTACTATCCCGGCCGGACATACCGTGGCCGTGGTGGGGGCGAGCGGGGCGGGCAAGTCCACCTTGTCACGTTTGCTGTTCCGTTTTTACGATGTGCAGCAAGGATCGATACGCATCGACGGGCAGGATATACGCGAAGTGACGCAGAGCAGTCTGCGTGCCGCGATTGGTATCGTGCCGCAGGACACCGTGCTGTTTAACGATACGATTTATTACAATATCGCCTACGGACGTCCGGAAACAAACCGTGAAGCGGTTATTGCGGCGGCACAGGCCGCGCATATACACGAGTTCATCGAATCGCTGCCGCAAGGCTATGAAACCAGGGTGGGCGAACGCGGTTTGAAATTGTCGGGCGGCGAGAAACAGCGTGTGGCGATAGCGCGGGCGATACTGAAAAATCCGGCGATTTTGATTTTTGATGAGGCGACCTCGGCGCTGGATTCCAAGTCGGAGAAGGCCATCCAGGCGGAGTTGCACACCATTGCACAAAACCGCACTACCTTGATTGTCGCGCATCGCTTGTCTACCGTGGTGAATGCCAATCAGATTCTGGTGATGGACAGAGGGCGTGTTGTCGAACGTGGCACGCATAGCGAACTATTGCTGCACGATGGTTTGTACGCGCAAATGTGGAATCTTCAGAAACGTGTAGAACAGAAGCCCATTGACTATTGATTTATATTGATTTTGGGGTATCCTTTCGGCCTTGTGCTTGCTCGGGAGTAATAAAGTGAAAAAAAGATTGCTGATATGTGTGCTGGCCGGACACGCTTTGCTCGCACAGGCTGATGAATATAATTCCAACCGCATTTCTGCGAAATTTGATCGTGAGCTTTCCGTAGCGTCATTTCAGCCGGTTTCCAGCCCGAAGTTGAATTCAACCATTGCGTTGATTTATGACGAACAATCCCAGCGTCCGCTATACACCAAGAATCCTGATGCGATTGCACCGATAGCTTCTATTACCAAACTGATGACGGCGATGGTGGTGCTGGATGTCAAGCCTGATCTGGACGAAGAAATCAGTGTGGATGTGGCGGATTTGGATAGTTTGAAGGGGACGCACTCCCGCCTGCGCATAGGCACGACCTTTACACGTAACGAGATGCTCAGGCTGGCGCTGATGTCTTCCGAAAACCGTGCGGCATCGGCATTGGCGCGCAGTTATCCGGGCGGAATGCAGGCGGCTGTGGCGGCGATGAATGCCAAGGCGCGTAAGCTGGGTATGATGAACACTACTTTTCGCGACCCGACGGGGCTGGATAGTGAAAATGTTTCAACGGCCCGCGATCTGGTGAAAATGGTTGCCGCTGCGCGTAACTATAAATTGATCCACCAGTACACAACAACGGTCACACACTCCGTGGAGGGCGCGCGCGGCCGCGAGTTGCGCTTCAATAATACCAACCCGCTGGTAAAAAATGCCTCCTGGGATATCGGCGTGAGCAAAACCGGGTATATCAACGAGGCAGGGCGTTGTCTGGTCATGCAGGCACAAATACGTCAGCGTTCGGTCATTATCGTGCTGTTGGATTCGGCGGGAAAAAATACCCGCATAGGTGATGCGAACCGCGTAAAAAAGTGGATAGAGAGTGCCAATGCCCACGGCAAAGTCGTGCGTCGGGGTTAACTTTATGTAAGGGGTGGCAACCACCCCTTGCAATGAAAATGTACGAGGCTTTATTACTCGCTGTGCTGGTCGTGCTGGTTATCCTGGTGATGCGCAAACCGGTGACGCTGGATAGCCCGCTCATTATTCAGCATCCCGGCCAATATCACATTACACTTGCACCGCAACTCGCCCACGCACGAAGCTTTCTTGAGCTTATCACCGGAAAATTTGCCGAGGCCGCTCCGCACGAGGGTGATGCGGCTACACAGTATTTTGAAGTGCGTGAAACAGAGGTGCCCGGTGCAGCCCGTTATTTGCTGGCCGTCGGATCTCGCGCAGGAATACTGTATTTTCAGGCCATCAATCCTCAGCCCTTGTTGAAAGATGCAGACAGCCATTATGAAACGGTGCGCAGTTTTTCTGAGCAGGTGATGGTGCAGTTGGCTCCGCTGGCGGAAAATCGGGATGCCGCCGTAAGCTTGCGCACGGTTGTTGAGGCTGCGGCGCAGCAGCTGAATATTGAATGTAACAGGCTGGTTGCTTGACAGGGTGCGCAGTGCGCATTAAACATACACTGGAGCGGGTTTTATGCCGAAAAGATTATCCAAGTTGAAAGTGCTGGTCGTCGAAGACAGCAAAGTGGCACTCAAGGCGATTTGTGGTTATATCGAAGACATGGGCGTCAAGCCGTTGCGGGCTAAAAGCGGCAAAGAGGCGATTGAACTGTATAGTACAGAACGTCCGGACATCGTCCTGCTCGATATTATTTTGCCTGACATGAGCGGCTATGATGTGGCAAAAGAGGTACGCAGGCTGCAGGGCAAGGATGACTGGACGGCCATTATTTTCCTGAGCGTCATGTCCAAGGACGAAGATCTGGCGCGTGGCATCGAAGTGGGTGGCGATGACTACATCATGAAGCCGGTGGGCAGCGTGGTGGTTCAGGCCAAGGTGCGTGCGATGTACAGATTGGTGCAAATGCAGCGCGCTCTGGTTAAAGTGGCCGGGCAGTTGCATGACGCTAATCAGGAATTGCAACGGCTATCGATGACGGATGGGTTGACGGGTATTGCCAACCGCCGCATGTTTGACGAGTCGCTGGCCAGGGAATGGCGACGGTGTTTGCGACTTAAAAAACCGATGTCCATCGTGATGCTGGATGTGGATTATTTCAAGAAATATAACGACCGATACGGTCATCAGGAAGGCGATGATTGTCTCAGGTCTGTGGCGCAGGAAATGGTGCGTTCGGCGCCGCGTGCCGGCGATCTGGTGGCCCGCTACGGGGGTGAAGAGTTCGTCATGATACTCGGTGATACGGATGAAGGCGGCGCACACTGGGTGGCCAACCGCATTCGTCAGCATGTGGCTGAATTGAATAGGCCGCATGAGGGTTCGCCATTCGGGCATGTGACGGCAAGTTGTGGTGTGGCCAGCGTCATGCCCAGCGCTGAGTTATCCGTTGATATGCTGGTCAAATCGGCTGATAACGCGCTCTATCTGTCCAAGAATCAGGGGCGCAATACCGTCACCTTTCTGAACTACGGACAGCTCTGAGGGCTGAGTGCTGGGGTTACTACAGCACCACCAGGTTGTGTCTAAATGCTAGGGAAGCGCTGATTAAATCGTCTTTGCGAGGAGCGTAGCGACGTGGCAATCCAGAATTCGTTTTATCCCAAATTATCCATTGGGAAATTCTTCCCCCATCCCCCCTCCAACTCCCCCCTTGAAGGGGGGAGAGTATGGATTTTGAGCGCGGGAATGTCAGCCAACCCCCTCCCCACCCCCTGGCATGCCACTGCGCCTGCCCTTCTCCCTCCCCTTCAAGGGGAGGGCTGGGGTGGGGATGGGTTAAATTCAGCTAATGAACAATCCGGGTTTATATCAACATACTGGATTGCCACGCTTCGCTCGCAATGACGGTTTTGCTGAATAAATCAGCATCTCCCTAGTTGTTTCGCCGAAACCTCGTCTTATTTATAATAAAACGAGGTTGTCCCGGTGGATGATTTCGTCATCGCCACCGTAGCCGAGCAAGGTAACGATCTGCTGGCTGGCGTGACCTGCGATGCAGCGGGCTTCTTCGCTATTGTAATTGACCAGGCCGCGCGCGATGTCCTCACCCTGTTCGCTGATGCAGGCAACGACTGCGCCGCGCTGGAATTCCCCTAACACCTGTTTCACACCTATCGGCAGCAGACTCTTGCCATCTGAACGCAGCGCCCTGATTGCACCCTCATCCAGAACCAGTTGGCCAACGACTTGCAGATGGCCGGCCAGCCATTGCTTGCGAGCCGCGAGGGGGAGGGCAGGAGCAGTGAGCAGCGTGCCGATGGGTTCTCCCCGGAACAGGCGCAATAGCACATCCGTTTCGTGCCCGGAAGCGATGGCGGTATGCGCGCCGCTGTGTGCAGCGCGTTTTGCAGCCAGTATTTTGGTGAGCATGCCGCCCCGACCGATTGCGCTGCCCGCCCCGCCCGCCATACTTTCCAGTTGAGCATCCCCGGCCTGGGCCGAACTGACCAGTGCAGCATGGGGATCTTTGCGTGGATCGGCGGTGTATAAACCGCTCTGGTCGGTGAGTATCACCAGCGCATCGGCATCAATCAGATTGGTGACCAGTGCGCCCAGGGTGTCATTGTCGCCGAACTTGATTTCATCGGTCACCACCGTATCGTTCTCGTTGATGATGGGGATCACGCGCAGCGCAAGCAGGGTAGTCAACGTGGTGCGGGCATTGAGGTAGCGTTCCCGGTCGGCCAGATCATCATGCGTCAGCAGCACTTGCGCGGCATGCAGGTCGTGTTTTCGGAAGCAGCTTTCATAGGCCTGCACCAGACCCATTTGGCCCACTGCGGCCGCAGCCTGCAAATCGTGTATCGATGTCGGGCGGGTGCGCCATCCCAGGCGTTGCATCCCTTCGGCTATCGCGCCGGAAGAGACCAGCAAGACTTCATGCCCACTTGCGTTGAGCGCGGCAATCTGTCTGGCCCAGTTGTCCAGCGCGTCCAGGTCCAGCCCCGCGCCCTGATTGGTCACCAGAGAACTGCCCACTTTGACGACGATACGGCGGCAGTCAGTCAGTACGGTTTTCATCGTTGATTCCAGCATCCCTCAATCCTATTAAACCCAAATAATCCATTAGCCTCGTCATTCCCGCGCAGGCGGGAATCCAGCGAGATAAAAAGCCTGCGAAGCGGACAAAACATTGATGTTGACCCGCTGCGCGGGATTTTTTTAATTAACTGGATTCCCGCCTGCGCGGGAATGACGTGTTTTCCATCTAATCCACAATCCTATTAAAGCGTGCTGGCGTCTGTTTCCTGTGCGCTGTTGGCCGCCGTTTCCTGTTCCTGTTCTTTTACTTCCAGCAAATGCTCCATGATGGCAAAGGTCAGTTCGCGGCAACCCTCGCCGCTGATCGCGGAAATGACGAAGTAGCGGTCGAAGTCGAAAAATTCTTTGAGGAATTCGGCAACGGTGGTATCGCGGTCTTCCAGCAGATCGACCTTGTTCAGCAGCAGCCAGCGCGGCTTTTCATACAATGCCTGATCGTATTTTTTCAGCTCGTTGAGAATGGCGCGTGCTTCTGCAATCGGGCTGGTGCCTTCGTAGAGCGGTGCGACATCGACCAGATGCAGCAGCAAACTGGTGCGTGCCAGATGACGCAGGAACTGGTGGCCCAGACCCGCACCTTCGGCTGCGCCTTCGATCAGGCCGGGAATATCGGCGATGACGAAGCTTTTCTCGTGTGATACGCGCACTACGCCCAGATTTGGATGCAGCGTGGTAAACGGATAGTCGGCCACCTTGGGGCGGGCGGCAGACACCGAACGGATGAAGGTGGATTTTCCCGCATTCGGCATGCCGAGCAGACCCACATCGGCCAGTACTTTCAGTTCGAGTTGTAATTCGCGCGTTTCACCCTCGGTGCCAGGTGTGCATTGGCGGGGTGCGCGGTTGGTGCTCGATTTGAAATGGATATTACCCAGTCCGCCTTTACCGCCTTCGGCTAGCAAAACCTTTTCCCCGTCGTGGGTAAGATCGGCAATCACTTCGCCGCTGTTGATGTCAGTGATGACCGTACCGACCGGCATGTGCAGAATAACGTCATCGGCCCCCTTGCCATAGCAATCCGAACCGCGACCGGATTCACCGTTGCGTGCTTTATGGGTGCGCGCAAAGCGAAAATCTACCAAAGTATTGATGTTGCGGTCCGCCTGGACAAACACGCTGCCGCCACGTCCGCCATCACCGCCATCGGGCCCGCCTTTTTCAATATATTTTTCACGGCGAAAGCTGGCGATGCCGTTACCGCCATTGCCTGCAAAGACTTCGATTTTGGATTCGTCAATAAACTTCATGTTGTACCGCCAATAAAAAAAGCCCTACCTTGCGATAGGGCTGATTTGCTTCGTAATTCCAAGAACCACCTTCGACGCAATTTTCATAGCAAGTGACGAAGGTTCGATTGCCTCCTCGCCCGCAAGCGGGATAACCAGCGACTTGGCCATCGTATTTTGATGGCTTAGTCGATTGGCTAGTAGTTTTACCAGAGGATTGTGGAGAGGGATTACGCTGCAACGATGGAAACGGTTCTACGCTTTTGCGCGCCCTTGATGGCGAACACCACCTTGCCGGTAATCTTGGCAAACAGGGTGTGATCCTTGCCCATGCCGACGTTTTCGCCGCGATGAAATTCAGTGCCGCGCTGGCGAATGATGATGCTGCCTGCGCTGATCAGTTCGCCGCCGTAACGCTTGACTCCCAGTCGTTTTGAGTGTGAGTCGCGTCCGTTACTGGTACTGCCGCCGCCTTTTTTTGATGCCATGTTATCTGCTCCTTACAAGTATTACGCGGAAATGCCGTCGATGCGGATTTCTGTGTAGTTTTGACGATGACCTTGATTCTTCTGGTAGTGCTTACGACGGCGCATTTTGAAAATACGAACCTTGTCGCCACGACCGTGGGAAACGATGGTTGCTGCAACGGTCGCGCCGAGCAGCAATGGCTTGCCAACCGACAGCTTCTCGCCGTCAGAGACCAATAACACCTTGTCCAGCACAATTGCTGAGCCGATGTCGCCGGGAATGATTTCAACTTTTAAAGTTTCACCGGTAATGACGCGATATTGCTTACCACCGGTTTTAATGACTGCGTACATAACAACCTCGATTGATTGCGGATTTTGCGAAAGCGAGGATTATACAGAAAAATCCTGCCCCGTCAAAAGCCTTTTGTTATAAAAATTGATTTCGGATGCTTTATCGGCGCATGGAATCGAAGAACTCGGCATTGTTCTTCGTCGCCTTGATCTTGCCGAGCAGGAATTCCATGGATTCCAGTTCGTCCATAGGGTAGAGCAATTTGCGCAGCAGCCAGATGCGTTGCAGCACGTCCGGTTTGAGCAGCAATTCTTCCTTGCGGGTGCCGGAACGGTTGATATTGATCGCAGGATAGATGCGCTTTTCAGCCATGCGTCTGTCCAGGTGGATCTCCATGTTGCCGGTGCCCTTGAATTCCTCGTAAATCACATCGTCCATGCGCGAGCCGGTATCGACCAGCGCGGTTGCGATAATGGTCAGGCTGCCGCCTTCTTCGATGTTGCGTGCCGCGCCGAAGAAACGCTTTGGGCGATGCAGCGCATTGGCGTCCACGCCGCCGGTCAATACCTTGCCGGATGACGGGATGACGGTATTGTAGGCGCGCGCCAGACGGGTGATGGAGTCGAGCAGGATGATGACATCCTTCTTGTGTTCGACCAGACGCTTGGCTTTCTCCAGCACCATTTCTGCGACCTGTACATGACGGCTGGCAGGTTCGTCGAAGGTCGAGGCCACCACTTCGCCGCGCACGGTGCGCGTCATTTCAGTTACTTCTTCGGGGCGCTCGTCGATCAGCAGCACGATCAGCGTGGCATCGGGATTGTTCGCCGAGATGGAGTGCGCGATGTGTTGCAGCATCACGGTCTTGCCGGATTTCGGCGATGCCACCAGCAGGCCGCGCTGGCCCTTGCCGATCGGCGCGACGATATCAATGATGCGGCCGGTGATGTTTTCTTCGGCGCGAATATCGCGCTCCAGTATCAGCGGCTGGGTCGGAAATAGCGGGGTGAGATTTTCAAACAGAATCTTGTTCTTGGCATTTTCGGGAGGCTCATCGTTGACCTTGTCCACCTTGACCAGCGCGACATAACGTTCACCGTCTTTCGGGGTGCGTATCTCGCCCTCGATCGAATCGCCGGTGTGCAGGTTGAAGCGGCGTATCTGACTGGGGCTGACATAAATGTCATCCGGACCGGCCAGGTACGAGGTATCCGGTGAGCGCAGAAAGCCGAATCCGTCTGGCAAAATTTCCAGTGTGCCGTCGCCGTAGATGCTTTCGCCTTTTTTCGCGTGACTTTTCAGCAGTGCGAACATCAGGTCTTGCTTGCGCATACGGTTGGCATTCTCGATTTGATTGGCCGCAGCCATTTCAACGAGTTCGGTGATATGTTTGGTTTTTATGTCAGATAGATGCATGGCGATGCGCGAAGGGTGATTGAATAGATGGAGGTAGGCTGAGTCGGGGTGGAGTGGCCACCCGCATGGCCTGGACGTGTTTTTTGTTTATTATTGCGTCTGGAAGAGCGCCCCAGAAAGGCGATGCGGGTGAGACAGTAAACGCTTTAGATGTGGCTGTCAATAAAAGCTGTCAATTGTGACTTGGAAAGTGCGCCGACCTTGGTGGCTTCGATGTTGCCGTTTTTGAATAACATCAGCGTTGGAATGCCGCGCACACCGAATTTTTGCGGCGTTTGCTGGTTTTCATCCACGTTCAGTTTTGCGACTGTCAGACGGCCTGTATATTCCTTGGCGATTTCGTCCAGGATAGGGGCGATCATGCGGCAGGGGCCGCACCATTCAGCCCAGTAATCTACCAGCACGGGGAGTGCGGCCTGAGTAACTTCGGCATCAAAAGTGGCATCGGTAACGTAAATGATATGTTCGCTCATGATTGAATCTCGCTTTGAATTGGATGGGTCAAAAAATGTGATGCGGTGGAACTCGGATAAGATTTTTAATGCGTAGTGCGCATCCTATCTAAAAAACGTTGCGCTGGGAAGAGTGCGTATTGTAACAGTGCGGACAAAGCAGATATCGGACAATTCGCGCAGGTGGTCTGCTCTGTTGCGATATCGCCAGCACAACGACAAATCGACAGTGTCTGCAGAATAACAGTATTTGCTAATGCATTCAAATTGTTCGAGTGTCGAATAGCCACAGGAAATTGACTGCTTTTTTCTGCGGAGGCTCTGCTAAAATGCCGAAACTTTTGCTTATGTGGAGTAGTGTCATGACCTATGTCGTTTCGGAAAATTGTATCAAATGTAAATATACCGATTGTGTGGATGTGTGCCCGGTGGACTGCTTTCATGTCGGCCCGAACTTTCTGGTGATTGATCCGGACGAGTGCATTGATTGCACGCTGTGCGTGGCTGAATGTCCCGCTGAGGCGATTTTTGCCGAGGATGATTTGCCTGAAGAACAGCTTCATTTCGTTGCCTTGAACGCGGAGCTTTCCAAGTTGTGGCCGGTCATCGTCGAAAAGCAGGAAGCGCCTGTCGACGCGGATGAGTGGCTGAGCGTCAAAGAAAAACTGCATCTACTCGAACGCTAACATTGCCAGACACCCGGCGGTCAGGGATGCGCTTTTATCGTTCTGTCGCCCGGCGTATCCTGTCACGTCAGGGACCACCCGATTTGCGCGCGGCGGTGGTGCTGTTGCAAAATTACCATGCCGCGCTGCCGCTGGCGCAGGCATTAAGTTCTGCTTCAGGTTCTCCGGCACTGCTGTTGCCGCAGATGCTCACGCTTACCGACTGGGCGCAGTCGGTTCCCCTTACTGTTCCCATTCAGCCTGATTCCCAGCGTATTGCCGCACTTTATCAGGCTCTGCGTGAGCGTCGCTGGTTCCCCGATGCGGATTTATGGAGTCTGTCGCGTGAATTGTTGACGCTGATGGATGAGTTGACGCGACATTATGTTGCCCTCCCTGAAACAGCTGAAGAATTTGCCCGGCAACTGGCCGAGGCCTATCAGGCGCGTAGCGGGCAGGCCATGCAGTTTGAGGCCAGAGTCGTGCATGAGTTGTGGTATGCGATGGCCGCATCTGATGATATGGATGTCTCGCGCGCCTGTCAGCAGCGTCTGGCGCAACTGGCTCAGCAGGTGGATAGCCCGGTGTATGTGCTGCAAATTTGTGATCTGGACGAAGCTGAAGCGCGTTTTCTGGATGCCTGCCGCGAGCGTGTCGAGGTGACCGTGTTCGATTTACGCGCAATGGTTGCGGTTGAGCCCGACTGCGCGCTGTTGGCATGCGCCCTGCAACAGGATATGCACAGCGCGGATCTGCTCAGTACGGCGGCAGGATTTAAGCCTGACGCCGCGCTGGGCGGTCGCTTGCGACTGTTCGGGGCGCATGGCATGGAACAGGAGGCGCAGGCCGCCGATGTGCAAGTACGACGCTGGTTGCTGGAGGGCAGGCAATCCATCGCGGTGGTGGTGCAGGATAGATTAGTGGCGCGCCGTCTGCGCGCGCTGTTGGAACGCGCGCGGGTAACGGTGCAGGATGAGACCGGCTGGACGTTTGCCACGCTGTCGGTCAGCACGGTGCTGATGCGCTGGCTGGAGGCGGTGCAGGGTGATTGCTACTATCAGGATGTGCTCGACTTGCTCAAATCGCCGTTTTTGTTTGCCGAAAACCCGGCGCAGCGAAAACGGGCCGCTTACCAGTTCGAGCAACTGGTGCGCAAGCATGGCGTGGTCGCACATTTACAGGATTTCATCGCGGTCGCCGAGCTTCATGCACCCGAACTGATACAGCCGCTGGTACGCCTGCGCCAGGCAAAACTGGCCATGCCCGTCAAGAGTGCGCCGATTGCTGACTGGCTGCACGCCCTGCATACCAGCCTTGAGATACTCGGCGTGGTGCAGGGCTGGCAACAGGACGCGGCGGGACAACAGTTGTTGCAGTTGTTGGCGCTGTGGCGGGATGAGTTGCAATCTAACACGACGCTGTGCAGCTTCGCGGAATGGCGCCGCTGGCTGTCGCAACAACTCGACCTGAATACCTTTCGCGATGTTTCGGTGGACAGCCCGGTGCTGTTTACGCATCTTCCGGCCACACGCTGGCGCAGCTTTGATGCGGTGTTGCTGCTGGGCTGTGATGCCATGCATCTGCCTGCCCCCGCGAATGCCGGGCAGTGGTTCAACGACGCGGTACGCGCCACGCTGGGGTTGCCGCTCTCCAGCAGGCAACAGGCGCAGGTGCGCGACGACTTGCTGGGGCTGCTGGCGATGAACGACAACGTGCTGGTGACCTGGCAGGATCGCCGGGACGGCGAACCGAATCTGCTCAGCCCGCATCTTGAAATGTTGCGCGCCTTGCACCTGCTGGCGTTTGGCGATGATCTGATGGATACCGAACTGAGCGGGATGCTGGAGGGGGCGAAAGTCAGGACTCAGACCGCAGGGGTCTTCCCCGCACAACTAAGGGGCAAAGCCCCAAGTTGTAGCGTGAAGGACTCGGGATTCAGCACTCAGCACCCGAGTGCGATGCCGCGGCCTGTGGTGGCACCGGAGATGCTGCCGTCGCGCATCTCGCCTTCCGGCTACAACTCGCTGATGGCCTGTCCATACCAGTATTTTGCGCGGCATGTGTTGCGCCTGAACGAACTGGATGAGGTGCGTGAGGAATTGGACAAGCGTGATTACGGCACCTGGGTGCATGAGGTGCTGCAACGTTTCCACGCGGAGATTCCGCTGCTGAACAATCACGATCAGGCGGATGCGGAGCAGGTTTTGCGGCGCATCAGTGATGAGGTGTTTGCCGGTGCGCTGGCACATGATTATCTGGCGCAAGCCTGGCTGCTGCGCTGGCAGGCACAGATTCCAGCCTATCTGGACTGGCAGCGTGACAACGAGGATGCAGGCTGGCGCTATCAGGCCGCCGAGCAGCCCATCAGACTGGAAGTGGCTGAAAATCTGCTGCTGAGCGGACGCATAGACCGCATCGATGTGCGTGTTGATGATGCGACGATGTCAGCCGTGCTGGACTACAAGACACAAGCGGTGAATGTGCTGAAAAACAAGCTGAAAGAGCCGGGTGAGGATGTGCAGCTGGCGTGTTATGCGCAGGCTGCAGGTGCCGGTGTGGCGGCATTTGTCAGTCTGGAGGACGACAAGGTGCTGGCGGTCGCTCCTCCGCAGGATATCGGGGAGTTGGCGCAACTCAATCTCGAACGCTTGCAAACGGTGTTCGCCCAGATGCGCGATGGGACAGGCTTGCCCGCCCACGGTGCAGAAAAAGTATGCAGTTATTGCGAGATGAAGGGGTTATGCAGGCGCGGGGAGTGGCAAGACGGGGAGCTATCGTCCCTTCCCCTTCAGGGGGAAGGCTAGGATGGGGGTGGGTTTATTTGTCACACTATTCCCCATCCCCACCCCAACCCTCCCCTTGAAGGGGAGGGGGTTTCTTGCTGTTGTGCTTAAGTTGAAATGGGAAAATCATGGATAACCGACAGGCGCTTGACCCGAAAAATAGCGTGGTGGTCGAGGCTTGTGCGGGCAGTGGCAAGACCTGGCTGCTGGTCTCGCGTGTGGTGCGTCTGTTGCTCGAAGGCGTGCCGCCCGGCGAGATACTGGCGATTACTTTCACGCGTCGCGCCGCGCAGGAAATGCAGGCGCGACTGCGCGACTGGCTGTATGAACTGGCCTCGAAAGACGATGACTATGTGCGCGAATTTCTGCGCCAGCGGGCGGTGGGGGAGTCGGATGTAGAGCGTATGCTGCCGCGTGCGCGGCTGCTGTATCAGCAGTTTTTGCATGCGACACCCCCCGTCACCATCAGCACCTTCCACGGCTGGTTTATGCAGATACTGCAACGCGCGCCGCTCAATTCCGGCAGCGCGGGCGGGGTGCAACTGGTCGAGCAGACCGCCGAATTGTGGCAGGAAGCCTGGCAGACTTTTCTGGATGGCCTGCATGGTCAGCAGGACAGTGCAACGGCTCAGTCCATGATGGTGCTATTCAAGGAGCTGGGGCTTGCCAATACGCAGACATTGCTGCGTAAATTTGCCGACAAACGCAGCGAGTGGTGGGCGTACACCAGTAATCTCCCCTCCCCCGCAGGCGTGAGAGGGGGAGAGGGTTCAGGTGCGCTGGATTTCGCGCTGGAGAACTTGCGCGACGAATTCAACGTGGAGATGGACAGCGACCCGATTGCCGAGCTATTTGACAGCGCGCATTTTGCCGGTGATGTCCGGGCGCTGGCGGGATGCCTGAACGGCTTGCTGAAGGCCAGCGCGGCGCAGAAGAATAAGGCGATACGGCTGCTCGCGCCGCTGGACGGCATGTTGCCTGTCGCCGAGCGTTATGCGCTGCTTTGGGACGAATTGTTTACCAAACAGAATACCCCGCGCGTCATCAAGGCGAATCAGGGGCAGGACGAGGCGCAACTGGGGCAGTCGGTCGACGTGCTGCGCGGGCAGATGCAGGCCGTTTACGACGCATTGCAGGCTCAGGGGATTTACCGGACCAACTGCCACGCGCTGCGCTGCGGCGTGGCCTTGCTGGATGCTTATCAACAATTGAAGCAGCGCCAGCAATTGCTGGATTTTGGCGATCTGGAATGGCGGGTGTGTCAGTTGCTCAACGACAGCGATCATGCCGAGTATCTGCAATACAAGCTGGACAGCCGCTATCGCCATGTATTGCTGGATGAATTTCAGGACACCAATCCACTGCAATGGCAGATATTGCAAGCCTGGTTTTCCGCTTCGGCTGCGGTGGACAGCGCGCCGACCGTGTTTGTGGTGGGCGACCCCAAGCAATCCATCTATCGCTTTCGCCGTGCCGATGCACGGCTGTTCGGCGTGGTACGGCAGTTTCTGGAAGATCATTATGGCGCGAAGCATCTGAAGAAGAACGAGACGCGCCGCAACGCGCCCGTCGTATTGGCTGCGGTGAACGGGGTGTTCGACGGCCTGATCGAATACGATGGCTTCGAGACGCATCTGTCTCATCAGCAGGCCTTGCCGGGTCATGTCGAGGCGTTGCCGCTGGCCGAACTGACGGACACACCAGCGGTATCTGCCGAAACAGCAAATATGCATTTGCGCAATCCGCTGCTGGAGGCGTATCCCGAGCATGAAGAGGGGGCGCGTGAACTGGAAGCGCAGCGCTTTGCCGAGAAAATCACTCAAATTGTGGGGCACTGGCAGGTACACGATGCAGGGAAGGTGCGTACGGCACGCTACTCGGACATCATGGTGCTGGTGCGCCGTCGCACCCATCTCAAGGTCTATGAGCATGCCTTGCGCAGACGGAATATTCCCTTTCTGACCTCGCGCCGGGGCGGATTGCTGGATACGCTGGAAGCCTCGGACATACAGGCGCTGCTGACATTTTTGATCACCCCGTTTGCCGATCTGGCGCTGGCGCATGCGTTGCGCGCACCGCTATTTTCATGCAGCGATGATGATCTGATGAGGATGGCAGGAACAAGTAACAAGGGACAAGGAACACGTTGTGATGAGCCGGGTGCAGTCGAACTTGCAGCTTGCGCCTTGCGTCTTGCGCCTCAAATTTCATGGTGGCAACGCCTGAGATACCTCGTTGAGAATGAAACGGCTACGCCTGCTTTGCAACGCGCGCATCACTTGTTGCAAGACTGGTTGCTGCTGGCTGATAAATTGCCGGTTCATGATCTGCTCGACCGCATCTATTTCGAGGGTGATGCGCAGCACCGTTATGCCAGCGCCGTGCCGGAGGTGATGCGTGCCACGGTACTGGCCAATTTACAGGCGTTTCTGGAAATTGCGCTGAATGTGGATGCCGGACGTTATCCCAGTCTGCCGGGTTTTTTACGCGAACTGACCGAGCTGCGCAAGGCTGACGATAACGAATCGCCCGATGAAGGCAAGGTTGCGCAGACGGGTAACGCGCTACGCATCTACACGGTGCATGAGGCCAAGGGGCTGGAAGCGCCGATCGTCTGGCTGCTGGATGCCAATGCCAAGCCGCCTGCCGACAGAGGGTATGACGTGCTGGTAGACTGGCCGACCGGTGAAAAAAGACCGGCACATTTTTCGCTGTATGCTGATCGTGCCAGTCACGGACAGGTACGCGAACATTATTTTGAGCAGGAGGCCGCACTCGCCCGGCGCGAAGACCTGAACCTGCTGTATGTCGCGATGACCCGTGCGAAACAGGCGCTGCTGGTCAGTGGCAATGGTGCGCAGCTTGAAGGTATGTGGTATCAGCGCATTGCCACTGTGCTTGCCGAAATAACGGAAAATCCGCTGTCGGGTGAACATCGCGTCGTTGAGGAGAGTGAGAGTCAAGTCGGCGTTGCGGACGGCGTGGACGCACGGTTGTGTCAGGCGCTGCCGGTCGGTACGCGCAAACCCGTGATGAGCGATGCACAACGCTACGGCATCTGGTTGCACGGACTGATGGAGCATCTACCCGGCTCGGCAGAAATTGACGATGTGCTGAAGGGCGCGCTACAGCGCAAACTGAACATCCCATCCGGGCGGATGGACGCACTCTGGCAACATGCGCAGGACTTGCTGAACACCCCGGCACTGTCGCACTTCTTCGATGCGCGACAGCATCTGGCAGCCAGCAATGAGCTGGCGTATGTCAATGCGCAAGGTCAGTTGCGACGTATCGACCGTCTGGTCGAGTTCGACGATGAGGTGTGGGTGCTGGACTATAAAACAGGCGAAAAGATTAGCTCGCAGGATTATTCGGTTCAGCTTGATGAATACCGTGTGGCGATGCAGGCCATTTATCCGCATAAGACTGTACGCTGCGCACTGATCTTCGCCGATGGCAAATTGGCCGAAGTCTGACTAAAAAGCTGTGGTATTATTTAGCCACCACGATTAACTTTATTGGAAGGAAATAACATGGAACATACCTTACCCGCCCTGCCTTACGCGATGGATGCACTGCAACCTCACATGTCCAAGGAGACATTTGAATATCACTATGCCAAACATCATCAGGCGTATGTGACTAACTTGAATAACTTGATCAAAGGTACTGAATACGAGGCGCTAGATCTGGAAGCGATCGTCAAGAAAGCGCCTGTCGGCGGCATTTATAACAATGCAGCACAGGTGTGGAACCACTCCTTCTTCTGGAATTGCATGAAGCCTGCTGGCGGTGGTGCACCGACTGGCGCGCTGGCGGATGCCATCAACGCAAAATGGGGCGGTCTGGACGAATTCAAGAAAGCCTTTCAGGCTTCAGCCGTAGGTAACTTCGGTTCCGGCTGGACATGGCTGGTGAAGAAGACTGACGGTTCTGTCGATATCGTTAATATGGGCGCTGCGGGTACACCGCTGACCACCGGCGACAAAGCGCTGCTGTGTGTGGATGTGTGGGAACACGCGTATTACATCGATTACCGCAACGTGCGTCCCAAGTTCGTCGAAACCTATATGAACAATCTGGTGAACTGGGACTTCGTCGCGCAAAACTTCGCTTAAGGCGCGGTTTATAGTTTGAGCATCAGCATTGCCTGCCAGCGTTTTTTGAAAATTAGTACGCGGCAGTTCAAAATGCACATGTAATAAAAAGGCACCCGGAAGGGTGCTTTTTTATTTCTGTGCACTTAATAGTGTGGCGGCATTTCGGTTACGGCCTTGCTCTCACCCCCCGCTTCAGCCAGCGACTGGATGTGTCTTGTGAGCGATTTACAAACCGCTTCAAGTTGGCTCAATTTTTGTTGTTGCTGATAAACAACCTTATTCAGTTCTTCTATCAGGTCTTCCTGAAAGGAGATTTTTGTTTCTATGTTTACTAAACGTTCTTCAATCATGAGGCGTCTCTAAAAGTTGGGCAGTTAGCCTGTGGAGGGTGGTTATTCTAACGCGGGAAGGCGCGGGTGATTGAGAAAAGGAGTCATTGCTTTTTAGTGTGTTTGATCCTAGAAAAAGCTTTTCATCCACGAAAAACACGAAAAACACGAAATAAATCAAAACCTTGTTTGGTTTTAATCACTCACCGAATAGGTGAAGCCTAAGCAGCCAATATCACATTGAATTTTTTCGTGTTTTTCGTGACT
>JAUSAO010000012.1 GCA_030652475.1 Gallionella sp.
AGGCCAGAAAATCCACAAAGACAACTAAGGTATTTTCATCGTTTCGTGGAAGAAATCGCCTTGTGCCTACTTGACCGAAAACCGGTAACCGCTACCGCGCACAGTCTGAATCAGGCTATCCAGCCCTGTGGTTTCGAGTGAAGCACGTAGCCGGCGAATGTGCACATCCACCGTGCGTTCCTCGACAAATACTTGCGTCCCCCACACCTGATCCAGCAATTGCGTGCGACTATACACCCGCTCCGCGTGCGTCATGAAAAAATGCAGCAGCCTGAACTCGGTCGGCCCCAGCTCTATAGCCTGCCCCTTAGCCGTCACGCGATGCGAATCCGGCGACAACTCCAATCCTCCTGCTGCCACGGTTTCGTCTGCCAGAACAGAAATATGGCGACGCATCACGGCGCGTATCCGCGCCATCAGCTCACGCGGCGAGAAAGGCTTGGTAATGTAATCATCCGCACCCGACTCCAGACCCAGCACCTTGTCGCGTTCGTCGCCGCGTGCGGTCAGCATGATAATCGGAATGTCGCGGGTACGCGCTTCGCTGCGCAGTTGTTTTGCAAGAACGACGCCACTGGTGGAAGGCAGCATCCAGTCCAGCAGGATCAAATCGGGCGCATGATCGCGTATCTGCTGCCATGCTTCTTCCGCATCACCGGCACGCAAGGCCACAAATCCGGCCTGGTTGACATTAAAAACCAGCAATTCCTGTATCGCCGGTTCGTCTTCGACAATCAAAATTTTCGCGCTCATCATTACTCCTTCTGTTGAGGTTGTCAGAGTATGAAGAATTTGTGACAGGAAGATGACAACTTTTATGTTTTTGCATGTACAGCATGATGGCGACGCGTCCGTACTGGCAACAATGAACCTGCCAGCATGCCAGTCACGCTCAATAGCAGCCCCACCAACTGTGGCGGCCAGATATCACCGCTATAAAACCGTTCCATCAGCAACCAGGAAATCAGGCCCAGCACAATGGAAAGCATGGCCCCCTGATTATTGGCGCGTTTCCAGTAAAGCCCGAACACCAGCGGCACGAATGCGCCCACCAGGGTAATTTTGTAGGCATTCTCCACCATCTTGAAGATGCTCTCATTGGAATCCAGCGCGAACCACAACACGATGCAGCCGAACGTCAGCATGATGATGCGTATGGTGCGCAGCATTTGTTTGTCGCTCATGTGCGGGAACACGAAATGTTTGAGGATGTTCTCGGTAAACATCACCGAAGGCGCCAACAAGGTTGCAGAAGCCGTGCTCATAATCGCCGACAGCAATGCGCCGAAGAAGAATACCTGTGCGACCAGCGGGGTATGCAGCAGTATCAGACTGTGCAACACCATCTGCGTGTCCGTTTCTATCAGGTCACCAAACACTTTGGGGTCGATCAGGGTCGCGGCATAGACCAGAAACATCGGCACAAAAGCAAAGCCGAAATACAGCACACCGCCCAGCACCGCGCCGCGTACCGCTGTTTTCTCATTCTTTGCCGAAGTGATGCGCTGGAATACGTCCTGTTGCGGGATGGAACCCAGCATCATGGTCAGTGCCGCGCCGATGAAAGGTATCCATACTTCATAGCCCCCCTGCGGGAAAAATTGCAGTTTTCCTGCCGTCTGCGCATGGCTGACAACGTGGTTCACCCCACCCGCCTCGCCGCTGACCAGCACGCCGATCAGCAGCAGAGCCGCCATGATGACAGTCATCTGCACAAAATCCAGCAGAGCGATAGACCACATGCCACCGAACACGGTATAGGCCAGCACGATAGCCGTGCCTATCACCATGCCGGTTGACTGTTCAATCGCACCGCCGCTGACCATGTTGAACACCAGACCCAAGGCCGTCACCTGCGCCGCAACCCAGCCGAGGTAGGAAATCATGATGCATACGGTCATGATCAGTTCCACTGTGCGGTTGTAGCGCGCCCGGTAATAATCACCTATCGTCAGCAAGTCCATGCGATACAGACGCCCGGCAAAAAACAGCCCGGCGATAATCAGACACATGCTCGCGCCGAATGGGTCGGCTACGACTCCGCTCAGTCCTTCTGTGACAAAGGTAGCCGGAATCCCCAGTACCGTTTCCGCGCCAAACCAGGTAGCGAACACCGTCGCCGTAACCACAGGCAAAGGCAGATTGCGCCCCGCCACCACGAAATCACGGGAATTATGCACGCGCGTCGAGGCATAAATGCCGATACCGATGGAAAACAGCAAATACAGGATGACGAAACTGATAAGCATAGTGGTGAGTGGTGAGTGGTGAGTGGTAAGTGGTAAGTGGTAAGTGGTAAGTGGTGCGAATTTTAACAGCCGCACAATGAAAAAGGCCACCCTGCGGTGGCCCCTACCAGTTACCAGCTAATAACGCTTACAGCTCCTGAGCGTGATCCGCCAGATATTTGGCTACGCCTTCAGTGGAAGCATTCATGCCCGCCTTGCCTTTGTTCCAGCCGGCGGGGCAAACTTCACCATGCGCTTCGTGGAATTGCAAGGCATCTACCATGCGCAGCATTTCGTCGATATCGCGACCCAGCGGCAGATCATTCACCACCTGATGGCGCACCACGCCGTGCGTATCGATCAGGAAGGAACCACGGAATGCCACGCCGCCTGCTGCTTCCACGTCGTATGCCTTGCAGATTTCATGCTTGATGTCAGCCACCAGCGGATAGCCAACCTGGCCGATACCACCCTTGTTAATCGGCGTATTTTTCCAGGCCAGATGAGTAAACTGTGAATCGATGGAAACACCGATAACTTCCACGTTGCGGCTCTTGAATTCAGCCAGACGGTGATCGAAAGCGATCAGCTCAGAAGGACAAACAAAAGTAAAATCAAGAGGATAGAAGAAAACTACCGCTGCTTTACCGGCAGTGTAGCTCTTCAGATTGAATGATTCGTTGATTTCGTTATTGCCCATTACTGCTGCGGCGGTGAAATCTGGTGCTGCCTGACCGACGAGAACTGCCATGTTTATCTCCTGAAGATTGAATGAATTGGGTGGCGCAATTTAGGGCATTCGTCCCGTCACGTCAACCTTGCGCGTTTTGTGGGATATATTTTCCATGGCCCGCAAACTGCACACGGTGCAACTGCGCATACACGCCGTTTTTCTCCAGCAATTCGGCATGGGTGCCGATTTCGGCGATTTCGCCTTTTTGCAGCACGACGATACGGTCGGCTTTTTCTATGGTGGACAGGCGATGCGCGATGACCAGCGTGGTGCGGCCCTGCATCAGGGTTTCCAGCGCGGCCTGCACATGACGTTCGGATTCGGAATCCAGCGCGGAAGTCGCTTCATCCAGGATTAACACCGGCGCATCCTTGAGTATCGCGCGGGCAATCGCGATGCGCTGGCGCTGGCCGCCTGAGAGTTTCACGCCGCGTTCGCCAACCAGAGTGTTCATGCCTTCCGGCCATTCGCGGATGAATTCCATCGCATGTGCGGCAGTGGCTGCGGCGATGATTTCTGTCTCGGAGACTTCCCTCATCTGCCCGTAGGCGATATTCGCCGAAATCGTATCGTTGAACAGCACCACTTCCTGACTCACCAGCGCGATATTGGCGCGCAGGCTGGCCAGCGTCAGATCGGTAATGTTATATCCATCCAGGCGTATCTCACCGTCCGTTGCGGTATAAAAACGCGGCACCAGATTGTCCAGCGTAGTCTTGCCGCTGCCGGACGCACCGACAAAGGCGACATTTTCTCCGGCGCGAATATCCAGGCTGATATTTTTCAGCACCGGGCGCGCATCGGTCGTATAGGCAAACTGCACCTTATCGAAATGCAACTCGCCGCGCACCCGGCCGGCCACCACCTTGCCTTCATCCGTTTCGCCCAGCGTGTCCAACAGGGTAAACACACTTTCCGCCGCCGCCAGTCCGCGCTGCAAATATTCACTCACACCCGTCAGGCGCTTGAGCGGCGCGGTCAGCATCAGCATCGCCATGATGAAGGAAACAAAACCACCTACCGTGACTTCATCCGCGTTGGACTGCAAAGTAGCCAGATACACCACGACAGCAAGCGCGATTGCCGCGACCATCTGCACGATGGGTACGTTGGCGGCAGCGGCAGAAGCCTGTTTCATCGCATGGCGGCGCACCCAGTTAGCCTGCTGATGAAAGCGATCGCGTTCATACTGCTGACCACCGAACAACTTGACCACCTTGTGCGCGGAAACGCTTTCTTCGATCACTTGCGTCATGTCGCCCATGGACTGCTGGGAATCGCGACTGGAAAGACGCATGCGTTTGCTAATAGTGCTGATGATCAGGGCGATGACCGGCGCCATCAACAGTGTTAGCAGCGTCAGTTTCCAGTTGAGATAGAACAGCCAGCCCAGCAAACCCGCCATGACGATACTGTCGCGCACCGTAATGGTCACCACTGTCGTTGCCGCCGTGGTCACCTGAGTAACATCGAAAGTCAGCTTGGAAAGCAGCAAACCAGTGGCATGTTCGTCGTAGTAGTTAGTTGGCAGGCAGAGCAGCTTGCGGAACATCTCCTCGCGCAAATCCATCACCAGCTTGTTTCCCACCCAGCTGATCGCCAGCGTGCCGACAAACGTCGCAATGCCGCGCACCAGAAAAATCAGGATAATGACCAGCGGCACGATGCGCATCATCTCCTGATCCTTGTGGACAAACGTGCCGTCCAGCATCGGTTTCATCAGCGCGGGCACCAGCGGCTCGGTAGAAGCCACCACGATCATCCCCAACAATGAGATTGCGAAGGTGCGCCAGTAGGGTTTGACGTATTTCAGGAGGCGGAAATAGAGTTGGGTGCTGGATAAATTCATAGGCCGCACTCTATCAGAAAAGCGCCTTTTCCGGCACACGGAGCACAACCCGCATCAATGACTTGCTAAAATATTAGCATATGCTAATATGCATCGCTATTAATTCTGGAGTTGCCCATGTTTACCAATACCCTCAAGGAAGTAGAAGCATCCGAACTCGCCCACTGGGTGAATGATGCAAACCATAAACTGCGCGTGATCGATGTGCGTCAGATGCAAGAAATTTCCACGGGCACCGTGCCCAGCGCCGAGCCACTGCCGCTGCACATACTGCCCGCCAGGCTGCACGAGTTATCCCCTGAGGAAAAGCTGGTTATGGTGTGCCGCAGCGGCGCCCGTTCGGCACAGGCCTGCCTGTTTCTCCAGCAACAGGGATTTTCAAATGTGTACAACCTGCGTGGCGGGATGATGGGCTGGATGCAGAGCGGTTTATCCGCCTGTCAGCCGGGCTGAGCACCGCGCACAGCATAATTCTTCAGCAATTCAGACGGGAAACAGCATGAAATCAAACAAAATATTCTGGGCGCTGGCCATCATAGTGGCCACGGTTTTTGGCATGCAGCAATTGCAAGCAGCGGATGGCGTGGACGTAAAGTTAGCGCAAAGCATGAACATGCAAGGCGCACTGCTGCTGGATGTGCGCGAACCTGACGAATATTCGGCAGTCCATGCAACGAATGCGAAATTGATCCCCCTGGGGCAACTGGAGTCACGCCTGCAGGAAATCGCGACCTATAAAGATCAGCCCGTCGTAGTGATATGTCGTTCCGGCCGCCGTTCGGCACAGGCTGTTGCCATGTTGAAGGAAGCAGGTTACAGCCAGGTCAGCAACGTCAAAGGCGGCACGCTCGCGTGGGAAAAAGAAGGGCTGTCAGTCGTACGGATGTGATGCCGCATTCGGCAAGTCAGACGATCATTCTGCAGCAACCTGCTTCGTAAAGGCTATGTCGTAGTTGGTTGTTGATAATGACTATTAACATAAAAATCGATTTCACGCGGAGACGCGGAGGTCGCGGAGAAAGACAAATGCAAACCAAATCTAAATCCTAGCTAAATTCAGATATTGAATTCAAATCCCGAGTTCAAACCTGTCTAGTTTGTTACAAAGTAAGTTCTTGTTTCGGTTTCCTCCGCGTTCTCCGCGTCTCCGCGTGAGTATGCTTTTGAAATTTTTCTGACTGAGTTTCAACAGCTAATTGCGACAGAGCGTTCGTAAAGCCCCCAGCGCCGTTAAAGATCGATGCCCGGCTGAGCACGCATGCCGGCACGGAAAGCGTGTTTGATATCCTGAATTTCGCTCACGGTGTCCGCCATGTCCAGCAGACATTGCGGCGCAGCGCGCCCGGTTATCACCACATGTTGATTGCCCGGGCGCGATGCCAGATCGGCGCACACCTGCTGCGCATCCAGATAACCGTAATTGAGCAGATAAGTCAGCTCATCCAGCACTACGAGATGCAGCGAAGCGTCACGCAACATCTGCTGCGCCACCACCCAGCCACGCTGTGCGCTGGACACATCCGCCTCGCGATTCTGGGTATCCCAGGTAAAGCCATCGCCCAGCACATGCCACTGCACGCCGGGCTGATCGCCTAAGAAACGCTCTTCGCCGGTATCACGACGGCTCTTAAGAAATTGCGCCACGCCCGCCTTGTAACCGTAGCCCAGCGTGCGCGCCACCATGCCAAACGCCGAACTGGATTTACCCTTGCCATTGCCGGTCAGCACCAGCAACAGCCCTTTGTCCTGCGTAGCATGTGCAATCGCCGCGTCCACCACGGCCTTTTTGCGCACCATGCGTTTCTGGTGCTGGGCGCGGCTATCGGTCATCGTTTAAGAGGCTGTTTGCGTATTCGTGTGGCGTGTGGACAGCGCATACAGAATGGCAGCAGGGATCAGGTATACGACTGCGCCGCTGACATACGGCAGGTAGTATTGCGCGATCTGTGCCGCATATTGGGCGACGCCCATATCAGCATAGCGCCCCGAAAACAGGTAGAAGGAACCGTTGGACAAGATAAAGGCCACGTTGAGCGCCGCGAATGCTACGCCGGCAAATACCGCCAGACTGCGCAGGCTGTTGTTATGGATGCGCGCATAATAACGGCCCGCAAACCACAGAGCCGCATAGGTTGGAATCAGAAACCAGTAGGCCGGGGTCACGCAAAAATCATCCACGCCCAGATAGCTGATCGCAACATAATCCAGTGCGCCCGCCTCCAGAATCAATGCACCCAGCAGCAGCGGGCTGGAAATCAGGAATCCCGCCAGCAGGAACACCGCCAGCGAGGCATCCGGCAAATGCAGCGCACTGCCGAAATGGTGCATACGCGTGGCAGCCATCAAGGCAATCAGCGTGGCCAGAATAGCGATTTTTTTAATATGAATAGTGTTCATTACATCTCCTTAATTTGAGTAGCTGCGCAATCATACCAAACCGCGCAGCCGTCCGAGAAAAAACAAAGGCAGACAAGCCGCCTTTGCTCCCGTTATTGCTGGTAACTCAACCCCACGAACAGGGTACGACCCGGCAAGGTGTAGGCATTGTATCTGCCCGGCGTGAACTGACTACTGACTGCGTAGGTAAAATAACGGCGGTCAAACAGGTTATTTACCGCAGCATTGACCTGCCAGCCCTTCATTTCATGCACCAGCTTGATGTCAAACAGCGAGTAAGACGGGATTTTTATGCCCAAAGTATTAGCTTCGTCATTTTCCATAAACTGTGAACCAACATAAGTCAGCGCAGCATTCAATCGGGTCTGTTCACTCGCCAGCCATGAAGCACCCAGATTAGCCTTTTGATTCGCCACCAGGGGCACTCGCTTACCGGCAATATTCACGTTCAACTGAGTAAACGCACCGCCCGGCATCACGCCGGATAGAAATCTCGCATCGGTATAGCTATAGTTGGCATTCAGCACCAGCTTCTGCAGCGCCTGCCATTTACCCTCCAACTCCACGCCTTGACGCCGCGAAGGTGGCAAATTGGTATTACCGGTGCCTGTAGTAAATGGATCCAGATGAATTTCATCATTCACTCTGCTATTGAACACAGTGGCGCGCCAGCTGCCTGCCTGTGTCCGCTGGTCAACGCCGAACTCTATGCCACTCGATGTCTGCGGACGCAAAAACTGAAACTGATTGGTAAAGGCTGCACCGGATTCATATATCTCATCCACGTTGGCAAAACGAAAACTGCTGCCGATTTTACCGTTGAATGCCAAGCCTGAATCGAGCTGATGACGCAAGGCGAGCTCATAAGCATTCCCGGTAGCGGCAAACGAAGCCGCAGGGGCAGCCGAACCGAAAAATGCACCCGGGGCGGCCGCATTATAAGTATCGTTACCTGCCATGGAAATGCGCTCGTTACGCACCCCTGCCAGCAGCGTAGTGGCCTTACCCAGATGTGTCGTGTTTTGCAGATACAGGGCATCGTTCTGCTGCTGCATGCCGATTCTGTTGATAGGCTGTCCGATATTCGCCACCGCGTTGGAAACACGCTGGCCGTAGCGCCAGCGATGCATATCCACACCAACCACCAGCGAACTATCACCACCCAGATCATGCGGAATCCGGGCGCGCGGCGTAAACGAAGTCACATTGAGATCACCATCCCGGTAGGCGGGAAAACCACCCCAATCAAAATAGGATTTCTGATTTTTGTTACGGGTCGCCAAACCGATATTGAGATCAACAGCGCCCAGCGTCTGCTGCCAATCCAGCGCCAGCTGATTTCCATCACGACTGGCATAATCCAGCGGCGTTGCAGCGCCGCGCGGGTCTGTCCTCACCTGATCGATACCCACCGCTGTTTGTACTGTGCGCCCTCCCGGCAACTGAATATTTTGGCTATCCATGCCCAATCTGGCAGACAATTCGCCCGCTTCTGTCAGCCAGCGAAAATTGGCCTGAGCATTCGTTTGCTCATTGCGGTTATTGGCGCGGTAGCCTTGCGAATTCAGCTTGCTGGCAGTCAAATCCAAACCGGCTTTACCAGAAAAATAGCTGCCGCCCGCCTGTACCTCAGACAAGCCATAGCTACCGCCACGCACGCTGGCATGCGCGCTATTGCCTGATGCTTCGGACGTTCGGGTAATGATATTGATAACGCCACCGGTCGTTCCGCCGCCATACAGAACAGCACCGCTGCCACGCAGGATTTCGATGCGTTCGATAGCCGAAAAAGGGATTGCCGCCCATTGGACACCAGACAGATCGGGATCCGTTATGCGACGCCCGTCCAGCAAGATCAGCGTATTCTGCCCTGCAGCCGCGCCGAAGCCGCGCATATCCACTGTCGTAGCAGCCGCATTATTGCCAAATAAATCACGCATCGAGATACCCGCTTCCCCAGACAGCAATTCCGGCAATGTCCGCGCACTACTCTGCTGAATGTCTGACTGGCTGATCACCATCACGTTAATCGGTTTATCGACGGATACATCCTTGAAGCGCGTGGCCGTTACGACCACTTCATCCAGAGTTTCCGCATAAGTGTGCAAAGGTAATGCGATCACACCGAATAGTGCAACGCAAAGAACTGATTGTTTCATTTTGATTTCCTGATTAAAGTTCCAAGCGACCCCGCTGGAACGTTATAAAGACAGGAAATACCGAAGCAGAGAAAAGATAGCGGATGACGAACGCTCCGCTGTCCATGCGCCTCCCGCAGCATTTCCCGAACTGTGCTTTCAGGCCGGTATCCGGGCTCACAAGTTTTGATTTTTCGCCTTCCCATGATTGCTCACAGTGGCCTGTTGAAAAACCCACACTCGCTTACCGTTGCGGGGGCAGCGCAGGCTTGGTTGAGTGACTCCGAACCGGACACAAAGCTATCCGTTTACGACCACTGACAACGCACCTGCTTCCCGTTTAACCAGACTACAATGCAGCCTGGCACCTCAAAGCAGTGCGCACTTTAACACAGGCGCGCTAAACGTCATAAAACCATGATTTACAAATCGCATGCACAAGCCACTCTTAGCGTTTGACTTTCCAGCACTTTTCAAACTATATTAGCTACATGGAAAATGAATTAAGCGCACTGGAAAGCAAACTCGCCCAGCTGATACAGGTCAGCGGCAAATTGCGTACAGAAAATCACCAGCTACGCCAGGAACTGGCACAGGCTCTCAGCAGCAACCGTCTTTGCAACGACAAGATAAACAGCGCGAAAGCACGCCTGGAAAAATTGCTGCCCACCTTACCCGAAGAGCAATCATGAGCACCAAAACGCTGGACGTCAAAATTCTCGATCGCGAACTGCGTGTCGCCTGTCCGGACGAGGAACGCGAAGATTTACAGGATGCCGTCGCCTATTTGAACCGGAAAATGGTCGAAATTCGCGATGCCGGAAAAATCGCCAATGTCGAACGCATTGCCATCATGGCCGCGCTCAATATTGCCCATGAATTACTTTCCATGAAAGTCGGAAAGGGTGTTGACCTCTCCGACTTAACGCGTAGAATGAAATCCATGCAGTCGGCAATAGATCAGGCATTAGCCGAGCAAGATAATCTGTTTTAGTCTCGGCAAGTCTGAAAATCCAGTTTTTCAAATTGTCCCCTGCGGTGTTCGTCAGACCCATATATTCTTTGAACCAAGTAACTTTACAGGTCGCGACTCACACGCCGCTGTTGTGAATGTCCCTCGCGGATGATCCTGATGCGGCAGGGAAGTGACCCTCTTGAACCTATCGGTTCGAGATGCTGGGTCAACGGCACAGGCGGGGGGCTCAGTGCGACTTTCGGGTCGCACTTTTCATTGGAAAATCGCCATCAGGAGCGTCTCGATGCTACCTGTCACCCCTGCCGGCAACAGCTAGTACTGGCTCCGTCGCGACAACAACACGATTCCGCCCCTCCTCCTTTGCACAATACAGGGCCTTATCTGCGGCATTCACCAGCGCATCCTTGCTGTCAACACTCCCACTCAGCCCTGACACACCGATGCTGACGGTGATCGATATGGTTTTACTCGCGCCAGAATCATCAGCAATACTGATAGTTTGCGATTCAACCAGCTGCCTGATGCGTTCGGCCACCAGCGTGGCACCGCCAACAGCGGTGTTGGTGCAAATCACGACGAACTCCTCGCCGCCATAACGCGCAATAACATCCGAGTCGCGCAAGCTGTCCTTGACCAGACTGCACAGTGTAGCCAGAGTAACATCGCCCGCCTGATGGCCATACGTGTCATTAACCCGCTTGAAATGGTCGATATCGAGCATCAAAACGGAAAGATCGTGGGCGTATCGCTTTGATCGTGCAACCTCATCCTCAAGACGACGATCCAGATAGCGGCGATTGCACACTTTAGTCAAAGGGTCAGTGATGTTTTCAGCCTCAAGCAAATCCATCCTGCGCAGATCGGCTGCGGTTTGTAGCGAAAGGCGGATCGTCATCCGCACAAACAGCGATCCGAACAGAAATATGCCGGGAATGAGGAGTTCGCTCCAGTCGCTCTGCTGCCCCCAGAACATCACGATATAACCCAGATAGCCCGCGATGAAAATAAGGATCAGCCCCATCATGACACGCCAGCGATTGCGCAGCGTGCCCGCGGGGAGCATCCCCATCATCTTTCGCAACGGGACAAGCGTCGCCACGTGAACCAGCAAACCGATCAGAACCATCGCTGCAGACAACAGATAAATCATGGTCTATATCACTCCGTATTTTCCATACAAACATCGATTTGACACCAACCGGTTAAATGCCAACCAGCCGTGTTGCCGCGTAAATCGCCAGTCCAAATAGCCCGCCGACCAGCGTACCGTTGATGCGGATGTACTGCAGGTCCTTGCCCAGAAACAGTTCCAGCCGGTTGACCATGTATTTGTCGTCCCATCGAACCACTTCTTCTCGAATCAAATCCCCGATCACACCCTTGTTGGCATGGGCGGCACTGGTCAGCGACGCGCGAATTTGATCATTGAGCCAGGAACGCATTTCTTCGTGTGTGACCAGATGTTGTTCGAGCTCCTCAAGCAGTCCGGCAAGTTTGGCGGCGAGTACGGAATCGGGACGCGACAGGTCGAGCACTACCCAGTCGCGTAATTGGCTCCACAGCGATTCAATCTGATTGCCGAATTCAGGGCGATTGAGCACAGCGTTTTTCTGCTGATTGACCCATGCCCGCAGTTCGGGGTCTTGTTGCAGACGAAGCACATAGTTGCGTACTTGCTCATCAAATTCCAGGTACAGAGCGCTGCTGTCATCCTCGGCAACCGCGCGCAGCTTCTTGATCACGGCGCTGCGTATAGTCGGGATAAACGGCTCTATCATGCTCTGTATCCAGGCACTCTCGCTCCAGCCCTTGATGAATTCGGCAATCTTGTCGGTATTGTCCGGGCTTTCCACATAATCGGCGAAGCGGTGCAGCCCGCCATGCAGAATTTTGCGATGACTATTGTTGCGGTTGATCAGTTCCAACCCGTTAACCATGAGTTCGGAAAGGTCGATGACCCGCAACTTGTTGCGGGCGGCTTCGGCGATAAAGTCGTGAATGCGCCTGTCATCCAGCACCTTGACCCCATAGCTGATGGCCTGATTGAGATAGCCTGCAACTTTATTCCTGTTCTCCGACAGGCTCAGCCACTGCGAGAAGTGCCGGGCGGCGTCATAACGCCTGAGCCGCTGTTCGATAACCTCGGTGCTCAGAAATTGCCCCACCACAAAATCCGCCAGACTGTTGCCGATAGCGCGTTTTTTTCTGGGGATGATGGCCGTATGGGGAATGGGCACGCCCAGCGGGTGACGAAACAACGCCACGACCGCAAACCAGTCCGCCATTGCACCTATCATCGCGGCCTCGGCAAAAGCCACCAGATAGCCCCATGCCGGATGCTGCCCCTCAAACAGCTTGCCGATGACATAAAGACAGGCTGCCGCGCCCAGCAATCCTGCTGCGATCCATTTCATTTTGGCAAGATCGCGTTGCCTGAGTGTGGTTTCTGCCTGAATGGCGCGTTGCGTAATATCTGTCATGGTTTGCTTTGGGAAGTGTCATTAAAATGATGCGCTATCAAGGGTATCGTAACTTTCGGCCTCACGCCATTGAACGTAGAATCCTTACCCGCCGTTCGGTTACCATTAGGCCATACGCCTGACAATTTTAAACTCACTGAATCATACTGGACACACTATGCGCTACTGGTTAATGAAATCCGAACCCGCTGACGTCAGCATTGACGACTTGGCCTCCTTCCCCGAACAGAGTGTCGCCTGGTACGGCGTGCGCAATTATCAGGCGCGCAATTTCATGCGCGACCAGATGACGGTCGGTGATGGCGTACTGTTCTACCATTCGAACTGCAAGATACCCGGCATTGCGGGGATTGCACGGGTTTCCAGCACCGCCTATCCCGATGCCAAGCAATTCGATAAAGACAGCAAATACTTCGACGCCAAAGCCACACAGGAGCAGCCTCGCTGGTTCAATGTGGATGTGCAACTGGTCAGGAAAATCGATCTGATTCCGCTGGCCGAATTGCGCCTGCATCCTGAACTGGCGCGGATGCGCACTCTGCAACAGGGCAATCGCCTGTCCATCACCCCGCTAGACCCTGCAGAGTGGCAATTCATCACCACACAACTGGCTCGCGCCTGATGGAGTGGCTGGCAGCCTATCTGTTGCTCGGTGCCTGTGCCGGGTTTATGGCCGGGCTGTTCGGTGTCGGCGGCGGCACCGTACTCGTACCTGTATTGTTGCTGCTGTTCGATGCGCAGCACTTCCCCGCCGAACACGCCATGCACCTGGCATTGGGCACTTCGATGGCGGTCATCCTGTTTACCTCGCTCGCCAGCTTGCGCAAGCATCACCAGCACAACGCGGTGAACTGGCGCATCGTGCGCAACATTACCCCCGGCATTCTGTCAGGCGCAGTGCTAGGCGCGTTACTCGCCGCCGCCATTCCGACGCGTGGCCTCGGTCTGTTTTTCGCGCTTTTCCTGTATTTCGCAGCGCTGCAAATCCTGATCAACAAGCGTCCCCATGCCGCACGCCCGTTACCCGGCATGGCAGGCATGACCCTCACCGGCACACTCACCGGCGGCCTGAGCAGTCTGGTATCCATAGGCGGCGGTACGCTCATCATCCCTTTCCTACTCTGGTGCAACGTGCCGCTACGCAATGCCATCGGCACCTCCGCCGCCATCGGCTTTCCGGTCGCGGTCGGCGGCACACTGGGCTATATCATCACCGGCCTGGCAGTTCATACACTGCCGCAACCTAGTCTGGGTTTTGTCTACCTGCCCGCACTATGCTGGGTCGCCCTGGCCAGCGTCATCACCGCGCCGCTGGGTGCGAAAGCCACGCACCACCTGAAGATCGGATTGTTGCGCAAATTATTTGCCGTGCTATTGTTGGCACTTGCAAGCAATTTACTGCTGAAAATGTTGGGCTAATTCCAAAAAACATGGTTTCCATTCATACAAAAACTACCGACAAGTTCGAAGGCATCCCGTCTTGGCTTACTGCCCTGACACCGGCTTTCGTGCCCGCCGAACTGGAGATAATTCGGCGTGCTTGTGTACTGGCTGAGCCGCTGTACGCCGGACAAACCGAACTGACAGGTGCGCCGTTGATACAGCACGCACTGGGTTCGGCAGACATTCTGGTCAGCATGAATATGGATTTTGAAACGGTTATCGCCACCATCCTGCATGCGGTGCCCGACTATCTGGATGACTGGGCCGCCAAACTGGAAATGGAATTCGGCGCCAATGTCATGGCGTTGGTCGAAGGCATTTCTCGCATGGAGCAAATCCAGCAATTCAGCGAGATGCCCCATCTGAGCAGAAAGGGCGAAAATAACCAGCAGATCGAAACCCTGCGCAAGATGTTACTGGCCATGGTAGAGGACATCCGCGTGGTGCTGATCAAGCTGGCCGAGCGCACGCAGACCCTGCGTCATCTGTCAGGGGCCAGCGCGGAACAGCAAAAACTGATTGCACAGGAGACACAAAGCCTGTTCGCGCCACTGGCCAATCGTCTCGGCGTGTGGCAAATCAAGTGGGAGATGGAAGACCTCTCCGTGCGCTATCTGGAACCGGAACTCTACAAAAAAGTAGCCCGCTTGCTGGATGAACGCAGGGTTGATCGTGAACGCTACATCGCCGAGGTGGTCTCCCAGCTAAAGCAATTACTGGCTCAGGCCGGAATAGCCGCCGAAGTGACTGGCCGACCCAAACACATCTACAGCATCATCAACAAAATGAAGCGCAAGCATCTGGATTTTGACGAGCTATACGACGTGCGCGCCGTGCGGATTCTGGTTGAAGATGTACAAAGCTGTTATGCGGCACTGAGTCTGGTGCAGGATCTGTGGCAGCCCATAGCCAGCGAATTCGACGATTACATCGCGCATCCCAAGAGCAACAATTACCGCTCGCTGCATACCGCCGTGATCGGTCCGCGCGAGCTGCCTTTTGAGGTACAAATACGCACCCGCGAGATGCACCATCATTCGGAACTGGGCGTCGCCGCGCACTGGCGCTACAAGGAAGGCGGCAAATCCGATGACAGGCTCAATGAGAAAATTGTCTGGCTGCGCCAGATACTGGAGTGGAAAGAAGACATCGCCGACAAGAGTGATTTGCAGGAGCCACTCAAGAACGAATTGCTCCAGGATCAGGTTTATGTGCTCACCCCCCTAGGCAAGGTGATCGCCTTGCCCAAAGGCGCCACCCCGGTTGATTTCGCCTATACCCTGCATACCGACCTGGGGCACCGCACCCGTGGCGCCAAAGTGGACGGCAGCATCGTTCCGCTCAATTATCAATTACAGAACGGTCAGCGTGTGGAGATTCTCACCACCAAACAGGGGGCGCCCAGTCGTGACTGGATCAACCCGTCCCTGGGATTTTTGCAAAGTGCGCGTGCGCGCGCCAAGGTGCGCGCCTGGTTTTTGAGCCAGAACTTCGATGAAAACGTCGCACAAGGCAGAATACAACTGGATCGCGAATTACACCGTCTCGGCGTGATCTCCGTCAATCAGGAAAAGATTGCACAACGATTGCATTTCAACAAACTGGAGGACCTGTTGGCAGCCATCGGGCGCAACACCATCACACTGCGACGCATCGCACTCGCCATCCAGGAAGAATTGCCCAGCAAGGCGCTGGATATAACAAAACCCGTGGCCCATAGAGCCGCGCCGGAGCAAAGCTCCGCTACCGGCATCCTGATAGAAGGCCTCGGCAATCTGATGACCCGATCAGCCCTGTGCTGCAATCCTGCGCCACCCGATGCCATTGTTGGCTATATCACGCGTGACCGGGGCATAACGATACATCGCCAGGACTGCACTTTCATACAACGTCTGGCAGAAACCCGGCATGATCGTTTGCTCGGCGCAACGTGGAGCGAATAGTCGGCGCGGACTTCATAGTTACCCCTATAATCCTGCCGCACTAAAAGATGATGTTCACGCGGAGACGCGGAGACATTCCAAATCTAAATGCCAGTTCCAACAGGCAACTACGACAGAGCGTACATTAAGCCATCCGCCATGAACAACCAGACAGCCATACAGTCCGTGCAGACAAGGCAGATGTTCGCTGCAAGTGCGATATCGCTGTTTACCAGCACATTGCTTGCGGCGATTTTGGCATTCATACAGCGAGATGCTATTGATCATGTCATCGTTTTTGCCTGGCTTTCCCTGATTGTGCTGGTCGCAGTTGCACGCGTCGCTCTCATTTTTGCTTACCGGCAGACTCCGCCGGATGACGATACGGCTACCCCGGTCTGGTTGACCCGGTTTCGTCTGGGCGTACTGGCGGCCGGAGTGGTGTGGGGCTCAGCCGGTTTTTTACTGTTTCCTGACGACCATCCACAGCATCAAATATTTCTGATCTTTATGCTGACCGGTTTAACGGCGGGCGGCGTCGTTTCCTATTCAGCCGATCTGCTCAGTGGCATCCTGTTTGCCGTATTGGTTATCGCGCCGCTGGTCGTCCGCCTGTTCGTTGCCGGAGACAACCTGTCTATCGCCATGGCCATGGCTGCACTGTTATATCTCGGCTTCATGCTCATGAGCCTGCGACACATAAACCGCAACCTGTGCGAGAACATCGCCTTGCGCCTTGAGGCCGCCGCCCGAGAAAGCACCGTGCGTGCCAGTGAGGAACGCTACCGTTTATTGCTGAGTCATTCGCCGGTTGGCATTTTTCATTACGACACCCGCCTCATCATCACCTATTGCAACGACCGCCTTGCCGATATTCTGCGCAGTTCGACAGAGCGCATCGCCGGACTGGATATGAACCTGCTCAAGGACCCGTCCTTACTGCCCGCTTTGCATCGTGCGCTGACAGGCGAAATTGGCTATTACGAAGGTTATTATCGCGCCACCTTCAGCGAAGCAGATGGATCGATAGCCATGACTTGCGCCGCTTCACGGGATGACAGCGGCAAGATCACCGGCGGGATTGCCATCGTTGAGGACATCACCATACGCAAACAAATCGAGGAATCCATTGAGGAGAATCGGGAGAAATTTCACGCCTTGAGCGAAGCCGCATTTGAAGCTATTTTCATTTCTGAAAAGGGAGTGTGCCTGGAACAGAATTCACGTGCACAGGAAATGTTCGGCTATACGGCAGCAGAAGCCATCGGCAAGCCAGGCACGGAATGGGTGGCGCCAAAGGATCGTGACCTGGTGCTGAAGAACATGATATCCGGTTACGAGTTGCCCTATGAAGTCACGGCATTACGCAAGGATGGCTCAACCTTTCCCGCGTCTATTTGCGGAAGAATGATGCATTACAAAGGCAAAACCGTTCGTGTCACGTCGCTGAGAGACATTTCCGAGCAGAAGCAGGCAGAGCATGACCTGCGCATCGCCGCCACCGCCTTTGAGTCTCGTGAAGGCATGCTGATCACCGATGCCGACAGCATCATACTGCGGGTAAACAGCACTTTCACCCAAATCACCGGTTACACGCCGGAAGAAGTGATAGGCAAGAATCCGCGCCTGCTCAACTCCGGGCTGCAAACAGCAGACTTTTACGCGGCCATGTGGGGGGAAATTAACCAGTCAGGTTCGTGGGAAGGCGAAATCTGGAACCGGCGCAAGAATGGCGAAATCTACCCGGAATATCTCACCATCACCGCAGTGAAGGATAAAAGCGGCAACATCACGAATTACGTGGCTTCACTCTCCGACATCACCGTGAGAAAGGCGGCAGAAGATGAAATCCAGAACCTGGCGTACTACGACCCGCTTACTCATCTGCCCAACCGGCGTCTGCTGATGGACAGACTCAATCATGCACTGGCTTCCGGCACCCGCAACGGTCGGCAAGGTGCGCTGCTGTTCATTGATCTGGACAATTTCAAAACCCTCAACGATACCCTCGGCCACAACATCGGCGATCTGCTGCTGCAACAGGTAGCCTTCAGGCTGGCATCCTGCGTGCGCGAAGGCGACACCGTGGCGCGTCTGGGCGGCGACGAATTCGTGGTGATGCTGGAAGATCTGAACGGACAGGTGCTGGATGCGGCGGCGCAGACGGAAATTGTCTGTGAAAAGATCCTCGCCACGCTCAACCAGCCTTACCAGCTTGCCTCGTATGAATGCCGCAGCAGCCCCAGCATTGGCGCCACCTTGTTCAACAACCAGGAACTGGCGATAGAAGAGCTGATGAAACAGGCCGACATCGCCATGTATCAGGCCAAGAAAGCCGGGCGCAACACCTTGCGCTTCTTCGACCCGATGATGCAAGACACCATCAATGCGCGCGCCACGTTGGAAAGCGAATTACACATGGCGCTTGAGCATCATCAATTCCGCTTGCATTACCAGATCCAGGTGGACAGCGCGAACCGCCCGCTGGGGGCAGAGGCTTTGATCCGCTGGTTCCACCCCGGACGCGGCATGGTATCCCCCGCACAATTCATTCCGTTGGCGGAAGAAACCGGATTGATCCTGCCGATAGGGTTATGGGTGCTGGAAACGGCATGCGCCCAACTCAAGACATGGGAACAAAACACTTTTACCCGCGATCTGGTGCTGGCGGTGAACGTCAGCGCCAGACAATTCCGCCAGGCGGATTTTGTGACTCAAGTACAGACAACCGTGCAACGCCACGCCGTCAACCCGGTGCGGCTCAAACTGGAACTGACTGAAAGCCTGTTGCTGGAGAACATCGAAGAAACGATAGCCAAGATGAATGCATTGAACGAGATCGGCATTCAGTTTTCACTGGACGATTTCGGTACCGGCTATTCATCCTTGCAATACCTGAAGCGACTGTCGCTGACACAGCTCAAGATTGACCAGTCATTCGTGCGCGATATTGCCACCGATAGCAGCGATAAAGCGATAGTGCGCACCATTATTGCGATGGCACACAGCCTGAATCTGGATGTGATTGCCGAGGGGGTGGAAACGGAAGATCAGCAGCATCTCCTGATCAATAAAGGCTGCACCCACTTTCAGGGCTATCTGTTCAGCAGACCTGTGCCGATAGCACAATTCGAGGCGCAGCTAAGGGGCGAACAACTTGTCACCGGCCTTCAGGCCGGTGGATTTAGACGGCCTCAAGGCCGGGGTTTCAAACCGAATCGGAATCTGGATGAAAATGCATGAACCCCCCTCTGCTATGCGCCCAGGTAAGCGCGCTGTACGGCATCGCTGCCGAGCAAGTCGCAGGCCGCGCCTGACAAGGTGACCGCGCCGCTCTCCATCACATAGCCGCGCCCGGCCACCTGCAAGGCGAGTCTGGCGTTCTGTTCGACCAGCAATATGCTCATGCCCTGAGCGGCAACTTCGCGTATGGTTTCAAAAATCTTTTTCACCATCAACGGCGCCAGACCCATGCTGGGTTCGTCCAGCATCAAAAGGCGCGGACGGCTCATCAAGGCACGCGCCATCGCCAGCATCTGCTGTTCGCCGCCGGACAGCGTTCCAGCCAGCTGATCTTTTCGTTCGATCAGGCGTGGGAACAAGACATACATGCGCGCCAGATCGGCGGCAATTTCGTCTTGATCGCAGCGACTGTAAGCACCCATCAGCAAGTTTTCGGCCACGGAGAGGCGGGCAAACACGCCGCGCCCTTCCGGCACCAACGCAATCCCCATAGACACGCGCTGATGCGCCGCCACCTTATGCAAATTTTGCCCATCGAAGCAAATTTGTCCCGAACCGGGCACCAGCAGACCCGCCAGGGTCTTCAATGTGGTGGTCTTGCCCGCGCCGTTGCTGCCGATCAGCGCAACCAGCTCGCCGGGCGCGATACAAAGATCAATGCCTTTGACTGCCTGTATACCGCCATAACCGACTTGCAGGTCACGCACATCTAGTATGTTATTCATCCAAAAAACCCATTTATCCACGAAAGACACAAAAAAACACGAACGAATTCAAATAGATGAAAAGATCAACTGAATCACCTAATAGGTGCGCTACCAAATTTAAACAACCTGTTGATTTATTTGAGAGCATTTTCTGTGCGGATTGCCTGCTTGAACCGTTTCGTGACTTTCGTGCTTTTCGTGGATTAAAAAGGTTTTAAGCAGCATCGTCCACCCCCAGATAAGCGGCAATCACGGCGGGATTTTGACGCACTTCATCCGGCACGCCTTCGGCGATCTTTCTGCCGTAATCCAGCACCGCCACACGATCGCACAGCCCCATGATCAACTTCACATCGTGTTCGATCAGCATCACCGTGATGCCGGTGGAACGTATATCCTGCAGCAGCACTTTAAGGCTTTCCGTTTCGGTGGCATTCATTCCGGCAGCGGGTTCGTCCAGCGCCAGCAACAACGGATCGGTGGCCAGCGCGCGGGCGATTTCCAGACGGCGCTGTTCGCCGTAAGACAGATTTTTGGCCAGCGTCTGGTGTGCTTTCACGATACCGACGTAGCGCAGCAATTCGCGCGCACGTTCCGTTGAGGCGCGTTCCTCATTACGGGTAGATTTATTGCGCAACAACGCACCAAACACGCCGGCCTTTGTTCGCACATGGCGTCCTATCATCACATTTTCCAGCGCGGTGAGATTGGCAAACAGGCGGATGTTCTGAAAAGTGCGCGCAATACCCGCCTGCGCCAGAAAATGTGGTTTGGGTGTTTGATAGCTGCGCCCGTTAAAATTAAATTCTCCCGCGTTCAACTGATACAGACCGGTGATGACGTTGAACAGCGTGGTCTTGCCCGCGCCGTTCGGACCGATCAGGCCGTAAATTTCGCCGCGTTTGATATGCAAGGACACCTCGCTCAACGCGCTCAATCCGCCGAACTGTTTGCCCACACCAGAAAGTTCCAACAAGGGGACAGTCATACTATTTCCGCTGCCTCGTCGGTTTCAAGCTCGCGGCGGCGCACCCTGGACGGCCATATACCTGCCGGACGGTACAGCATCACCACAATCAACGCCGTGCCAAACAGCAACATGCGCAAGCTTTCCGGGTCAATGAGGGTTTTGCCGAACAGCGCCTGTTGCAGCGGCACGACGCTATGGCGCAACACTTCCGGCAACAGGGCCAGCAGCAATCCGCCCAGGATCACCCCGTAGATGTTGCCCATTCCACCCAATACCACCATACACAGCACCATGATGGATTCCATCAGGCTGAAGCTTTCCGGGCTGACAAAACCCTGAAACCCCGCAAACAAGGTGCCGGACACACCGCCGAACATCGCGCCCATCGCGAAGGCCAGCAACTTGAGGTTGCGGGTATTGATGCCCATGGAAGAGGCGGCGATTTCGTCCTCGCGTATCGCCATCCAGGCTCGTCCGATGCGCGATTTTTCCAGACGTTGCGAGACAAACACCACCAGCGCGGCAAAGCCTAAAAACAGGTAGAAATACAGGTGTACCGAAGGCAGCACGATGCCGAATATCTCCTGCGTGGCATTGAGCGACACGCCCGCCATACTGATCGGATCGATCCGGCTGATGCCTTGTGGGCCGTTGGTCAGATTGATCGGCGCATTCAGATTGTTCATGAAAATACGAATGATTTCACCGAAACCCAAGGTCACGATGGCCAGATAATCGCCGCGCAGGCGCAAGGTCGGCGCACCCAGCAATACACCGAAGCCGCCCGCCAGCAACGCCGCCAATGGCACGACCAGCCAGAATGACAAATGCAATCCATCGGGGAACAACAGCGGAAACGCCAGCGCCAGATGCGGCGAACCGGTCAGCGCATAGCAATACGCCCCCACCGCGAAGAACGCGATATACCCCAGATCCAGCAGGCCCGCGTAGCCGACCACGATGTTCAGCCCCAGGGCCAGCATGATGTAGAGCATCGCAAAGTCCATGATGCGCACCCAGCCGCGTCCGAGCAGGGCATCGGTTGCGAACGGCAACAGCAACACCGCCGCGAACATCAGGCAGAGCGTGAATTTCGTAGGTTGGGTTCCCCCTCCCGGGGACAAGAGCTGTTTCATCACGCAACCCAACGCATAGTGAAGATTTTTAGGCACGTTCGGCAAGCCGTTCCCCCAACAATCCTGACGGCCTGAATACCAGCACCGCGATCAGCACAAAGAAGGCAAACACGTCCTGGTATTGGCTACCCAGAAATCCGCCGGTCAGGTCACCGATGTAGCCCGCCCCCAGGCTTTCGATCAGGCCCAGCAACAATCCGCCCAACATCGCCCCGCGCAGATTGCCTATCCCGCCCAGCACCGCCGCAGTGAAGGCTTTAAGCCCGAGCATGAATCCCATGTAGTAATGTGCGAGACCGTAGTTGGCACTGACCATCAGCCCGGCTATGGCGGCCAGCGCCGAGCCCAGCATGAATGTGATGGAAATCACGCGATTGATATCGACGCCCATCAGTTGCGCGGCATGCTGGTTTTCGGCCACGGCACGCATCGCGCGCCCCAGACGAGTGCGGTGCACCACCAACATCAGGCCGGTCATTATCATCACGGCCATGATGACGATGATGATCTGGATATCGTTGATGATTGCACCACCGATGTGATGTGGCTGATTGTTTATCAATTGCGGAAAGGCGTGATACTCGCGCCCCCAGATCATCATCGCCAAATTTTGCAGCACAATGGAGACGCCGATTGCGGTAATCAGCGGCGCCAGACGCGGCGCGTGGCGCAAGGGACGGTAGGCGACACGCTCAATCCCGTAACCCAGGGCCATGCAACCCGCCATCGCCAGTATCAAACTTAGCGGCAAGGCCAGCAACGGCGAAACATCCCAACCGATCAGCGCTGTCAGCGCAGAGAGTGCCAGCATCGCGCCAACCATCACCACCTCGCCGTGCGCGAAGTTGATCAGTCCTAAGATGCCATAGACCATGGTGTAGCCCAAGGCGACCAGCGCATATACGCTGCCTTGCACCAGACCGTTGATGATTTGCTGTAGGAAGATTTCCATTTACTGACGAATATTAGGCATCGACATGATGAAAAAACATTGTCCACGAAAAACACGAAAATCACGAAACGGGGTAAGCAGGCATATCGCCATTGGCGATAACTCGCAAAATATCAAACTCATCATTACGCAATTGTAAATATTCAACAATACAGTTCGATTCCTTGCTCCACACATGTTGTTTGTTTTTTCTTTAGTTTTGTTCGTGTCTTTCGTGGACAGAAGGATTTTGTGGTTTTAGTGGATGTTCTCTATTGCGCCGCGCCGACCGTTTCCAGCGCCTGCCACTTGCCCTGTTTGACCTGATACAGCGTAACAGCCCCACCCTTGAGGTCGCCATTGCCGTCAAACTGAATGCGTGCCGTAATGCCTTCATGGGAAATATTAGCGAGAGCAGGCAAATATTTGGCGGGTTCAACTGAATCGGCTTTTTGCATCGCCGCAATCATCACGTTCACCGCATCATAGCAATAAGGCGCATAAAGCTGAATAGGCTGATATTTGGCGACGAAGCGCTCCGAAAATTCCTTGCCGCCGGGCATCTTGTCCAATGGCACGCCGGGCAACGAGGCGTAAGCCCCTTGCGCCGCATCGCCGGCCAGCTTGACGAATTCCGGGGTATAACCACCATCGCCCATCATGAATTTCACCTTCAGGGCGAGCGCCTTGATCTGCCTGGCCATAGGCCCGCCTTGCGCATCCATGCCACCGTAAAACAACAACTCGGGCTGCTTGCCTTTTACCGCAGTCAGCACCGCGGTAAAATCCACTGACTTGTCGCTGGTGTATTCGTGCGCGACAATTTGCGCACCGGCCGCCTCTGCCGCCTTGATGAATTCATCTGCCAGTCCCTGTCCATAGGCTGTGCGATCGTCAATGATGGCGATCTTTTTTGCACCCAGATTTTTCACCGCATACTCGCCCAGTGCCCGCCCCTGCTGCGCATCGTTCGCCATCACGCGGAACGCCGTCTTGAAACCCTGCTGGGTATAGCTGACCGCCGTGGCCGAAGGTGAAATCTGGGCAATGCCGTTATCGCTGTAAATTTTTGCAGCCGGAATAGTCGTGCCAGAATTGAGGTGGCCGATTACGCCGCTGACTTCATTATCCACCAGCTTCTGCGCGACGATGGTCGCGGTCTTGGGATCCGCCTGATCGTCTTCGCTGATCAACTCGAAATGTATCTTGCGTCCGCCGATCACGATGCCCTTGGCATTGGCCTCATCGATCGCCATACGCGTGCCGTTTTCATTGTCTTTTCCCAGATGCGCCTGCGGCCCGGTGAGCGGGGCAGCCGCACCGATACGTACCACCCGATCACCTGAAGCAGCGGCTTCATCTGAAGAAGATTTGCCGCATGCGGACAGCGCCAATGCAAGAACTGCGAGTGATAACGAGAGTGCAGAACGAAATGACATATTAATTCCCGATTGTTAGGGCGAATGCCCAAAGGGTACAAGTGAATTCGCCCCTACCAGCTAACGACTAAACCCGCAGGGGGCTTCCCCGCACAACTAAGCCCGCAAGGGGCTTCCCACGGAGCTACGGAAATAAATCTCCTGCTCCTGAATGAAGGGGGCGAAGCCCCAAGTTGTTGCGTGAACGACTATTGCGCGGATTATGCGGAGCAGGCGCACTGCTTGTCAATTTGATGGGCAACAAAAAAGCCGACTTGCGCCGGCTTTTTTGCATATTGCACAAGGCAAATTTACTTGGCCAGACCCAGAACGAATTGAACCACTTCTTTCATCTGGTCTTGCTTCTTGCCAGCAGCGTCGTTAGCAGGCATAGGCATGGAACCCCATACGCCAGCGCCGCCCTTGGATACTTTAGCAATCAGCTTGGCTTCAGCTGTAGCGTCGCCCTTGTACTTCTTGGAAACATCCATGAAAGATGGGCCAACTACTTTCTTGTCAATTGCGTGACAAGCTGTGCAGTTATTTTTCTTGGCCACGTCAGGCATGTCAGCTGCCATTGCGGAACCTGCAATCATCAAACCTGCTGCTACGGTCATGCTTACGACGATAGATTTCATATATTCTCTCCGTTTTATGATCAAAAAACTAAAAATCGTGAAGGCTTAGCCTCCGCTGGTGATTCTAAACAACTCCGCTCAGTTTGCCTACCTACTTCTCTGACCGTGAGCGACTAACGCGGGCGATCTCTCTCCGGTTGACAACTCATTGCAGATTCAGCACGAACCTTGCCAGCATCGTCCGATCCGCTTCACTGATTTTCGAATTACCCGGCATGGCCATGCTACCCCACACGCCGCTACCGCCCTTGGCTATCTTGTTCACCAAATGCGCTTCTGCGCCCGCATCACCGCGATATTTAACTGCCACAGCTTTCCAGGCGGGTCCAACCATCTTTCTGTCAATTGCATGGCAAGCCAGGCAATTGTTCTTTTTCGCCAGCGCCAGCGCATCGGCCTCGGACACCACAACAGCAGGCTTGGCAACAGGTGCTGTTGCGGCCGCAACAACGGGTGCGGCTATCGCCTGAACCGCCATCTCCTTGACCGGCGCAACCACCTGTTCTTTCACTGCGGCAATTTTTGCCTTGGCAAGCGGTTGGACGGTCGTCTCGACCGGTGCGGACGCTACTGCTTTTTTAGCGACTGACTCAGTCTTCGCGGGAGGCGTTACAGACGTCTCCACAGACGGCGCTACGACAGCCGACTCCGCTACTGTCGCTTCCTGTTCGACTGCTACATTGACGGATGCACTGGCCGGCTGCACCGCAAGCACCGCCTCCTGTTGTACCGGTGTTTCAGGCTGGCAGCCGTATAGTGCCACTAGCAACGATACCAACAAAATTTTCTGGATATGCATGATGCCCCCTTGTTTAAATACGAAGTGGCAGACTACGCCGATTCCGCACGGTATTCAACAATCAGGGTATGCCGTGTTCCCGCCGCAATTTTCACTACATTCTCAATCGCATTCGCCGATTCCACACACACCATCTCACGCCAGCCGTCCGGCTGCCCCATGTCGCCCATCTTGTTGGCTTTTTCGACCCACGGCGTCCACACCACAGTAGAAAAGCTGCCGGACTTGGCAATATGGATGCGACGCTTGAGCTTGTCGTCGTGAATCACACATTCTGCTGCACTGTTGATATACACGCGGTCGGTCTCACCGGAAAAGCTGATTGCACCGTCCTGCGTACGCAAACTGGAGCCGCCAACCTTGTCCCAGTAGTCGCATCCTTCCAGACCGGTCACGCGCACTGCGCCAATGTCACCGATCTGAAAATAGGTATGCAAGGCTTCGCCGATCACGAAATCGGTGGATCCGGTATTTTCAGTAGTCAATTCCATGCGCAGCGTTTCTCCGACGATCACCGTCAGATCCACATTGCAGTCATGCGGCCACTGCGCACGCGTCTTGTCGCTCTCTACCAGACGCAGGGTCAGGCGTGTCGCGCCATTCGGCTCCGTACCCGATTCGATCACCTGCCATGGCACTGTCCGTGCATAGCCGTGCCCTGAAAAGCTGCTTTCCGTCGCATGCGCACCAAACCACGGCCAGCACACCGGCGCACCGCCGCGTATCGACTTACCGACTGCAGGTTGGGTATCGCGCGACAACCACACCACCGGAACGGGCTGGCTTTTCGGCTGCCAGCTCATCAGATGCGCGCCCTGCAAACAGACTGATGCGCTGCCCAGCGCGTTGTTGATTTCCGCGACGATCAGGCCGCTGGCAGCGCCAAGACCGCCCACAGGGCGAGTGTCTGGCGGCGTCCCCTTTACGGGGGCATCTTCACGAAACTTGAGTTGCCCGTTGATACCGAATTGTGTATTCAGTGCTGTAGCCATGCTTTTCTCCCTGTTTATTTTTCTATTTGTGTCACATCACGCACCGCACCCTTGTCGGCTGAGGTGGTCATGGCTGCATACGCTCTGAGCGCGACAGACACATGCCGCTCGCGACTGGCGGGCTTCCATGCCTGTTTACCGCGCGCTTCCATCGCGGCACGACGATCCTTCATCTTTTCATCGCTCACCGCCAGCGCAATACTGCGCTCCGGGATGTCGATTACTATCGTGTCCCCTTCTTCCACCAGACCGATCGCACCGCCTGCTGCCGCTTCCGGCGAGACGTGCCCGATGGATAGCCCCGATGTGCCGCCCGAGAAGCGCCCGTCAGTGAGCAACGCACATACCTTGCCCAGCCCTTTGGATTTCAGGTAAGCCGTCGGATACAACATCTCCTGCATGCCCGGTCCGCCCTTGGGCCCTTCATAACGTATCACCACTACGTCACCCGCCACGACCTGATCGGCCAGAATCGCAGCCACTGCGTCGTCCTGGCTCTCGAACACGCGCGCCCGCCCGGTAAACTTCAAAATACTCTCATCTACCCCTGCGGTCTTGACGATGCAACCGTCCACCGCGATGTTGCCATGCAGCACCGCCAGCCCGCCGTCCTGCGAATAGGCGTGCGCCTTGTCGCGTATGCAGCCGGTCGCGCGATCCGCATCGACATCCGGATACAACATGGATTGCGAAAACGCGATTGTCGTCACGATACCGCCGGGGGCGGCACGGAAGAATTTCTGTGTCGCCTCGTCAGCGCTTTGTACGATATCCCACTGAGCAAGGCCCGCACGCAGGGTATTGCCGTACACCGAACTCACTTCTCCATGCAATAAACCGGCGCGATCCAGCTCGCCCAGAATCGCGGGAATACCACCCGCGCGATGCACGTCTTCCATGTGATATTCGGAAGAGGGCGCAACCTTGCACAAAGTGGGCACATGGCGTGAAAGCCTGTCCATGTCTTTCATGGTGAAGTCCACCTCTGCCTCGCGTGCGATGGCCAACAGATGCAGCACGGTGTTGGTCGAACCACCCATGGCGATATCCAGCGTCATCGCATTCTCGAAGGCATTGAAATTGGCGATATTACGCGGCAATACTGATTCATCGTCCTGCTCGTAATAGCGTTTGCACAGATCGACGATCACGTGACCTGCACGCAGAAACAACTGCTTGCGCTCGGCGTGTGTCGCCAGCATCGTACCGTTGCCGGGCAGTGACAGCCCCAGCGCTTCAGTCAGGCAGTTCATCGAATTGGCCGTGAACATGCCTGAGCAGGAACCACAGGTAGGGCAGGCTGAACGTTCAATGGCATCAACTTCTTCGTCACTGCAACTGCTGTCCGCAGCCGAAACCATCGCGTCCACCAGATCCAGACCTCTTGTCTTGCCGCCCCAGGTCACCTTACCCGCTTCCATCGGCCCGCCGGAGACGAACACCACAGGGATATTCAGGCGCATCGCCGCCATCAGCATGCCGGGCGTGATTTTGTCGCAATTTGAGATGCACACCAGCGCATCGGCACAATGGGCATTGACCATATACTCGACGCTATCGGCGATCAAATCGCGGCTGGGCAATGAGTACAGCATGCCGCTGTGCCCCATCGCAATACCGTCATCCACGGCTATGGTGTTGAATTCCTTGGCAACACCGCCCGCCCTTTCGATCTCGCGCGCAACCAGCTGCCCCATATCCTTGAGGTGCACATGGCCAGGTACAAATTGGGTAAATGAGTTGGCAATGGCAATGATAGGCTTGCCGAAGTCGCCTTCAGACATGCCAGTCGCGCGCCACAATGAGCGTGCGCCGGCCATGTTGCGACCATGAGTGGAAGTACGGGAACGGTAAACTGGCATGATGTCTCTCTTGGGTAAGCTATAATCAAGCGACCGATTCTACCCGATTCCACCACAAGACCTCTACACAACGTAGCGAGCGCAGTTGAGGCAAGGCAAAAAATGGTGAGAAGCCGGAATGTGCGTTTGCACATGAGGATTTTGAACTATTTTTTAACGCCGCATCAGCAAGCGCATAACCAATGACTTGGTTGGCGCAGTTTGCCAACTTAGTCAGTGGCTAGTTGTTTTATCAGTAGTTGTGCAGAGGTCTTACATGTTCGTTTATCCACATATCAACCCCATCGCCCTGCAACTCGGCCCGCTCGCCATACACTGGTACGGTCTGATGTATCTGGCTGGCTTCATGTGCTTCATCTGGCTGGGGCGCAAACGCATCGTTGCGCTGGCAAAAATGGCGAAGAAGCCCGCCATATCCACCTCCTCGTCAAACCCATTCATCATCAACAACAAGCAGCTCGATGACCTGTTGTTCCATGGCGTGCTTGGCGTCATTTTAGGCGGTCGTCTGGGTGAAGTGCTGTTCTACAACCCCGCCTACTATTTTTCAAATCCGCTCAAAATCCTCGCCGTCTGGGAAGGCGGCATGTCTTTTCACGGCGGATTCATCGGTGTTCTGATAGCAATGGCCCTGTTCGCTTACCAGCATAAATTGCGCTGGCTGGAACTCATGGATTTCATCGCACCTCTGGTACCGCCGGGACTGGCGTTTGGCCGTCTGGGCAATTTCATCAACGGCGAATTGTGGGGGCGTCCCACCGATGGACCGTGGGGCATGGTTTTCCCCCACGTGGACGCCTTGCCGCGCCACCCTTCGCAACTCTATGAATTCGCACTGGAAGGCGTACTGCTGTTCGTGCTGCTCTGGCTATACGCCAAGAAGCCGCGCCCTGCGGGCGCAATCTCCGGTTTGTTCCTGATCGGCTACGGCAGTTTCCGTTTTCTCGCCGAATTCACTCGCAACCCCGACGATGGCATCTTCGGGCTGATGACCTTCGGTATCAGCATGGGGCAATGGCTCAGCCTGCCCATGGTCATCGTTGGCGTATTGATGATGATTTTGGCTGTACGGCGAGCAACTTGACACCCGTGTTGACCTCTCGCACACTGTCCGCGCTATCAACCTAATCGCAGGATCACCTTGGAAGACATCTCTTTAAGCGCGTTGTTTGGCATTCTGCTGTTGCTGCTGGTATTCGGTGCATGGTTCTCTGCGGCAGAAACCAGCATGATGGCGATCAACCGTCACCGACTAAATCACCTGATACGCAAGGGCAACCGCAGCGCAAAATTAACTGGGCGATTGCTATCCCAGATTGACAGGCTGCTGGGTTCGATTCTGTTCGGCAACACCCTGCTCAATGTCGCTGCGGCAGCGGTCACCAACATCGTTATCATGCGCCTGTTCGGTGCCAGCGAACTGGCACTGTTGATCGGCACGCTGCTCATCACATTTGTACTGCTGGTATTCAGTGAAATCATGCCCAAGATCATTGCGGCCAGCTATCCAGAGCGTGTAGCGCTTCCGTCCAGTTATATACTCACCCCGTTGATTACCCTGTTTCAGCCCATCGTCGCGATCGCCGGTGGCATGGTCAAAGCCATGCTGTGGATGATGCGCATCAAAATAGAAACCGACCAGAGCAAACAGAAAATGACGCTGGAGGAGCTGCGCGGACTGGTGCTGGATGCCGAGCATTTCCTGCCGCGCAAACATCAGAAAATGCTGCTGAATCTGGTGGATCTGGAACGCATCACGGTCAATGACGTGATGGTCACACGCAACCAGATCGAAGCGCTCGACATCAATGCCAAATACGATGCGCTGCGCCAGCAAATTATCACCTGCCACCACACCCTGCTGCCGGTTTTTGCCGATACGCCCAGCAACATCATCGGCATCCTGCACATCAAACGCGTACCCGCCCTGATGCAGGAGACTGTGCTGGATGTGGAGCAACTGCGGGAAGTGCTCAGCGAACCGTACTTCATCCCCTCCGGCACGCCGCTGCTTCAGCAACTTCAACAGTTTCAGCAACGTCACGCACGCCTGGGACTGGTAGTGGACGAGTACGGCGAGTTGCTGGGTCTGGTCACACTGGAAAACATTCTGGAAGAAATCGTTGGTGAATTCACTACCCAGTCGCCCGCACAAACCGGAAAATTTATGCGCCAGGAGGATGGCAGCATACTGCTGGAAGGGAGCAACAGCCTGCGTGAACTGAACCGAAAACTGGGCTTGCATCTGCCGCTGGACAGCGCCAAGACACTCAACGGGCTGATACTTGAACATCTGGAAGACATTCCGGAAACCGGCACCAGCCTGAAAATTGCCGGCTACCCCATCGAAATCATTCAGACGCAGGATCGCATCGTCAAAGTGGTGCGCCTGTTCCCGGCACAAATAATTAAAAAACCGTGAGTGGCGAGTCGTACACCCGCAAGGGATGGGCCGTGCGGTACCCGCAGCTAAAGCTGCGACCGCTACGCTCAGTGGTGAGTGTGGCAGATTTTCCCACTTTCTACTTCCAACTTACCACTCTCTGCCCCACCGGCTTTACAAGACACTCAAAGCTCGGCATCATGCCCACCAAGGTCAGATAGCAAATCAAAGGACACGTTATGGCTGTCGCAGCTACGAAAGCAAAAGAATTCACCTTTTCCTGGGAAGGCAAAGATAAGTCCGGCAAGTTAATCAGGGGGGAAACACGCTCGGTTGGTGAAGCCAACCTGGCCGCCCATCTGCGCCGACAGGGGGTCAACGTCAGCAAGATCAAACGTGTACGCAGCAGCGCCAAAGCGATCACTGAAAAAGATATTGCATTGTTTACCCGGCAACTTGCCACCATGTTGCGTGCGGGCGTGCCGCTGTTACAAGCGTTTGATATTGTCGGCAAGGGGCATAACAATCCTTCCGTATCAAAATTACTGTTTGCGATCAAAACCGATATTGAAACCGGCAGCAGCTTGCAACAGGCCTTTAAAAAACACCCTCTGTATTTCGATGATCTGTACTGCAATCTGATTGGCGCGGGAGAAGCAGCAGGTATTCTGGACACTTTGCTGGATCGCCTGGCTTCCTACAAGGAAAAAATTCTGGCCATTAAGGGCAAAATCAAGTCCGCCTTGTTTTACCCGATTTCCATTCTCGTCGTGGCTTTCATCATCACCGCCGTGATCATGATTTTTGTTATTCCCGCGTTCAAGGAATTATTTTCCGGATTCGGCGCAGATTTGCCCGCACCGACGTTATTCATCATGGCCATTTCTGACTTCTTCGTGACCTACTGGTGGGCGATTTTTGGCGGCATAGGTGGCGGATTTTATACTTTCTTCTATTTCTGGAAACGCAGCAAACCCATGCAAGCGCTCATGGACCGAATATTGCTTAAAGTGCCCGTATTTGGCGCGCTGGTACGCAAAGCCACAATCGCACGCTGGACGCGTACGCTGGCCACCATGTTTGCGGCCGGCGTACCACTGGTCGAGGCATTGAATTCGGTGGCGGGTGCGGCAGGCAATGCCGTTTATTTTGAAGCCACCAAAAATATTCAGCGCGAGGTCAGCACGGGCAACAGCCTGACCGTCTCCATGCAAAACACCGAGGTTTTTCCCAGCATGGTGTTGCAAATGGTCTCTATAGGCGAAGAAGCCGGCTCGCTGGATGCCATGCTGAGCAAGGTTGCCGACTTTTACGAAGCTGAAGTGGATGATGCCGTTGAAGCCCTGTCCAGCCTGATGGAACCGATCATCATGGTAGTACTCGGCACCCTGATCGGTGGCATGGTCGTCGCTATGTATCTGCCTATCTTCAAAATGGGACAGGTGGTTTAATCCCAGATTGTCCATTAGCAAAAACGGTGTCATACCGGCGCAGGCCGGTATCCAGATGATTAACAAATGCCCACGTCAGTGGGACAACATTAAGGTTTTGTCCGCTTCGCGGCATATTTTTTATAACTGGATTCCGGCCTTCGCCGGAATGACGGCCTAATGGATTATTTGGGTTAATTGCAGATAGTAGTGAATGGAAAATAGCGAGTGGCGAGTGGTAAAAACCTGATACAGACTCAAGAAAAATGTGCGGCTTTTCCCACTCACTACTTACTACTCACCACTTACCTCTCTCAAATATGAATCTACTCGACTTACTCCAATCGTCACCGCCGCTGTTTATCGGTGTTTGCACTGTACTTGGCCTGCTGGTCGGCAGTTTCCTGAACGTGGTGATACATCGTTTTCCGAAAATGATGGAGCTGGGCTGGCAGCAGCAATGCGCCGAACTGCATGGCAAACAACTCACCCCCGGCGAGCCTTACAATCTGATCACGCCCCGTTCCGCCTGTCCGCATTGCAATCACGCCATCAGCGCGTGGGAAAACATTCCAGTCGTCAGTTATCTGCTGTTGAAGGGGAAATGCCGTGATTGCAAGGCAGCCATTTCACCACGCTATCCCATCATCGAAGCCATCAGCGGCCTGATGTGCGGGTTTGCGGCCTTGCATTTCGGCTTTGGGCTGGCAACTGCAGGCGCCCTCCTGCTGATTTGGGCCTTGCTGGTGCTTACCGTGATCGATTTTGACACGCAATTGCTGCCGGACGACATCACCCTCCCGCTCGTCTGGGCCGGACTGCTGTTCAATCTGGTCGGGGGATTCGCCACGCTGCCCGACGCCCTGCTGGGCGCCGTCTTCGGCTACCTCGCCCTCTGGTCCGTATACTGGCTGTTCAAACTGGTCACCGGCAAGGAAGGCATGGGTTATGGCGACTTCAAGCTGCTCGCCGCGCTCGGTGCCTGGCTGGGCTGGCAACTGCTGCCGCTGATCATCATCCTGTCATCGCTGGTCGGTGCAGTAGTCGGTATCGCCCTGATTGTCGTCGTCAAACAGGGGCGCGACATTCCCATCCCGTTTGGCCCTTATCTGGCGGGCGGCGGCCTGATTGCACTGTTCTGGGGTCAAACACTGACGCAAAATTATCTGCAACTGCTGGCACCATGAGTGCGTCTGAACACCCGGCCATGCCACTTCAACATGCACATGATAGGCTTTGCATCGGCCTGACCGGCGGGATAGGTTGCGGAAAAAGCACCGTCGCACGCTTATTTGAATCACACGGCGCAGGTATCATAGATACAGATGCGATTGCCCACCAGTTAACGCAACCCGACGGACTCGCCATTTCATCTATCCGCACCGCTTTCGGCGCGGATTACCTCACGGACACGGGTGCGCTGGATCGCACCAGAATGCGTCAGCTGATATTTTCCGATGTGAATGCCAGGCACAAACTGGAAAATATATTACATCCGCAGATACTGGCCATCAGCCTGTCCCGACTGCAAACATTTTCCCAGGCACCCTACGTCATCCTGATGGTGCCATTGCTGCTGGAAAATCCGGATTTCATAGCATTAGTTCAACGCGTATTACTGGTAGATTGCACCGAAAAAAAACAGATCGAACGTGTCAAACAGCGCAGCCAGCTTGACGAAACAGAAATCCGTGCGATTATCGCCCAACAGGTTCCCTCGGAAATACGTATTGCGCGCGCTGATGACATCATCCAGAATGACGGCACGCGTGACGAATTGGCAAATCAGGTTGCCGCCATGCACAATTGCTATTTACGTCTGGGCCATGAAAACACCATTTGACGACAAGCGGATATTCAATATATCTTTCCGCATTCATTTTATTTCAAACGAATATCAGGCCCTAATGACGTGATCAGCTACGAATTCCCGCTCAATGAAAAAGTACGAACATGGTTACGCCTTGAGGACTTGTTCAAGCGCGTAAATTATTTTCTGGCTCGTGATCTCAGCATGGAACACCATGTCGCGCTCATTACGCTCTTTGAGATGTACGAAGTCGCCAGCCGACCCGACCTAAAATCCGAATTATTTCATGAGCTTGAACGCCAGAAGCGCGCCCTTTCCAGCCTGCACAACAATCCTGCCATTTCTGAGCAGGCCCTGGACTACGTGTTGAATGAGATTGAAGAGGCTGCGGCAGCGTTACTCGCAATGACAGGCAAAGTCGGTCTTAATTTGCGCGAAAACGAATGGCTGATGGGAATCAAGCAACGTGCCTGCATACCAGGCGGAACGTGTCAGTTTGATTTGCCTTCCTATCATTACTGGCAAAATCAGTCGGCCGATGCGCGTCGCGACAATCTGCAGGAATGGCTGGCGCCCCTGCTGCCCGTGAGCGAGGCGATCAACATCTTGATGAAGCTGTTGCGTGAGAACGGCAGAAAAATCAGCTTTACCGCACATCAGGGCACTTTTCAGCAAATGCAAGGCGGGCGGGCCGCGCAATTGTTACGCGTCAGTTTAAGCCCTGACCTGGCGTGCATACCTGAGCTGGGCGCAAACAAGTACGCCATCAACATTCGCTTCATTATCGCAAATTACGCGGCAAAATCCTCCCTGTTTGAACAGGACGTCCCGTTTGACATGACTTTCTGTGCACTGACCTCGTGAACACCTCCAAAACACCTCCTGTTGCCGCCTGTCCGCACTGCGGCAAGGAATCCCCCTGGGATACCAACAACCGTTTCCGCCCGTTTTGCTGCGAGCGCTGCAAGATGATTGATCTGGGAAAATGGGCAGACGAAGAATTTCGCGTAGCCCTACCGCAAGAAGAGCAGGAATTCACCTCTCCGCCTCACCAGGCCTGACGCAACAAGGCGATACCATGCGCCCCATGCTGCCAGGCGGTATGCATGTCAGCATGCTTCAGCCCCCCCAGCGCATACACCGGAATGGATGAACCCGCTGCGATAGCCGCGAAGCGCTCCCAGCCAAGATGCGCCGCACCCGGATGGCTCTGTGTCGGCAACACCGGACTCAGTACCGCAAAATCACAGCCCAGTTTTTCTGCAAGCCTCAGCTCTTCCGCTGAATGGCACGAAGCCGAACACCAATCCACAGCTGGACGCTCAGTACATGCGGCGAGCTGCGCGGCAGTCAACTGCACGCCATCCGCGCCCACCTCCTGCGCCAGAGCTACATCACCGTTGAGCAGCACCTTCGCACCGTTGGCATGCGCCAGCGCGACTACGCGTAGCGCCAACGCACGCAACACCGCGCGCGGTAAATTTTTTTCACGCAATTGCAGCAAGCGCAGACCGTTACGCAGCGCAATTTGCAGCCGCCGCATAAATTCTTCTCCTCCCAGCTCGGCGGCATTGCTGATGGCATACAGCACCGGCAATTCCAGCGCGCGCAGGACAGGTGCATTAGCCGGCAGCACAGGGGCGATGTTCACCTCCGTCGCACGCTGCCATGAAAACTGCTGCCCTTCATGCGGATGCATTTCACCTGACCATTCAGTGACCCGGAAAAAATTCAGGCACACGGTCGCATGGGGATAAGTGAATACACGAGTAATCCACGGATACGCAGTCACGACATCTATGCCCAGTTCTTCGCGCAATTCGCGCACCAGCGCATCGTGCGCCAATTCACCCGCCTCAATCTTGCCACCCGGAAATTCCCAGTAGCCCGCCCATATTTTGTCAGACGGACGCTGCGCCAGCAGAAATGTACCGTCTAAGCGCTGCAATACGGCAGCAGAAACTTCAACTATTTTTGTATTTGAATCTCCCAATGAAACCTCCTACTCAATCTTGCCAAAAATAGCCTGACTAATTTCTTTTGTATCGCAGACAGAAAACAGGCGACCCCGACTTACTGCCCCATTGTGATAATTCAACCTCATAATCACTCCGCCAGACAGCAGTCACTCACAACGTTCAGCTAACGTATAGCGTTTATCTGCCGCGCAGCGCAACTTGAACATGGCGATGAACGCATACGCGGCAGATAAACCTTGTTGGACTGAACCGCCTCCCGGAAAGAGTGAGAGGCCGGTATAGGGGATTGATCTGTTTCTTTCCACCCGATGGAACAAATTATAGCGGGGAATTTGTACCCGGCGGTGTAAACGATCTCACCAGCGTAAATAAGTATCTGATTGGCCGATGATTATGTGCGCATTTTGCTTGCCGTAGTGAAAGGCCTGGCACTCATAGCCAATTCCTCCCATCCACACCGATTTCGGTGCAGGAAGGTCGCGTCGGTTGTTATTTGGGTTTCGCATCACGGCGGCCCCCGACTTTGTTGTATGAGCACGCCGCCTGGCGCACTCAAACGGCGATTCCCCGCCAGCACGTCGATCACCCGCAGCCTCCCTGTCTTGCAGTAGGGGCACAACATCACATCGACTTTTGCCACACGCATCATGAAGTCCCGAGCCGATTCCACGGCCCGAGGATTGAGGGCGGGCATTTGCAATGCCTGCCGCGCCGCGCCCAGCTTAACCCCTTTGCAGGCGGAGGCCAGCACCCCGTAGTGGCGCAGGCGCTTGATGCCCTTGGGCAGCACATGCAACAGGAAACGCCGCACAAACTCTGTGCCCTCAAGCTTGCGGATGCGTTTGCCCCCTTTGTCGTCAGCGCGTACCGTGAAGACCACTTGCTCTGCGTCGAGCGAGCGGATGCGTTCATTGCTGATGGCCGTGCGATGCGTATACCGGCTTAAATATTCCAACACGTGTGCAGCACCGCCCAACGGAGTTTTGGCATAAACCACCCAGTCATGGCGGTACAGCGCCTTTTGCCGTTCGCACCATGCGATGTTCGTGCTTTGCGGGTCTTGTTCAATCTCGCCCTCTCGGTGTGCGATCGCCAATGCCGCCATGAACTTGCCGCGAAACACGCGTGACAGCGCATGCACGGGAAACAGGAAATCCGGCTTGCGCGCGGGGGTTGACCATTGCCCTTGCTGGTTTAGCACACCACACGCCATCACTGCGTGAACGTGGAGGTGACGCTGCAAGTCCTGCGTCCAGGTGTGCAGTACCAGACTGAATGCCGGTGAGCCATTCTTGCAACCCATCCACTTCGGGTTGGCGGCAAATTCGGACAGGGTTTGTGCGGCACTGTCAAACAGCGTATCGATCACCCAGCGGGAATGAACGCCATACAGGGCATTCAGACTGTGAGGCAAGGTAAACACCAGATGCGCGTAAGGCACCGGCAGCACCTCGGCCAGTCGCCCTTGCAGCCAGGCATCCTTGGCGCGTGTGCCGCATTGTGGGCAATGCCGGTTGCGACATGAGTGGTATTGCCAGTGACTGTGTCCGCAGGAATCGCAGCTCAAGTGCTGCCCGCCCAGCGCGGAGGTGCGACAGGCAACAATGGCGCGCCACGCTTTGGCCTGCGCGACACTCAGGGTGTGCTGATCCAGGTAGATGGAGCCAAATTGGCGCAGCACATCGGCCAGGTTGGCCATGGCTGCATGACCGGTTCCGTCCTATGCTCCTGGCAGCCCGGCCAGCAGATCCAGTGGATCTATCTCCTTGGGCGGGCGAAACTGCGGGCTGATCAGATGCAGGTAGCGACTGGTGGTGCTGATGTGGCCGTGGCCCAGCAACTTTTGGATGGTGTACAAATCAACACCGCCTTCGAGCAGATGGGTGGCAAAACAATGGCGCAAGGTATGAATGCCGCCGAGCTTGGTGATTCCCGCCCGGTATCGGGCGCCCTGGTAGGCACGCTGGGCGGTTTCGATATACAGGCTCTTTGTGCCACCCTGACTGCCGAACAGCCAATCGCGCGGGTGATAAGTCTGTGCATAGCGCCGCAGTTGCGCAAGCAGCGTAGGAGAGAGCAAGGTGTAGCGGGTTTTACCCCCTTTGCCGCATTCTACCCGCACGCACATGCGGTCAGGTGCGCTGTCGATGTCCTTTACACGCAGGGCGCAGACCTCGGATACACGCAGGCCGGTGGCATAGACCGTTTGCAGCAATACGCGGTGCAGCAGGGATTCACAGGATGCAAACAGCCGGGCGATTTCTTCGCGTGCCAGCAGTTCGGGTTGTTTGGCCGGCACTTTGGCCATGGGTATTTGAAAAACGGAGCGCCCTTTACCCAGCACGGACTCAAATAGAAAACGGGCTGCGCACGCGGCCTGATTCATGGTGCTGTAGGAAAGGTGGTCGTCCTTGACCATGTGCAGCAGGTAGGCTTGGACTTCTTCGGCGCTGTAAGTAGCCGGGTCACGTCGGTAGTATTTGGCCATCCGGTAAATGGCCTCGACATAGGACTTTTGAGTGCGCTTGGCAAAGCCGCGTTGCAGCATGGCATCAAGCATGCTCTGGCGTAAGGGTGTCATGATAACTCTCCTTGAAAGAAGGGGAAATTCCCCACCGACAAGGTTTCACCTCAACAACATCAAATGCAAGTCTGGTCCAAAGCAGAATGCGGCGACAGGGCACCCCAGCCACCGCGTCAGCGGTTTAGTTCAACGAGACAAACCTGCCATAGACCAAAGAACTGTAAGCGTCCGCAATGTGATCGTAAGCGGGCGTAGAATCGACTGAAAATCTTTCAACCTGATGACCAGCCCGCCGCCACCGTATCCTGCGTAAAATTACGATGAGAAATTCCGCTAATGGCAGATCGACTGCTGCATGTGAAAATTACAGCACCCCTTCAATAAACATAGTATTTAAAGCAAGGCTTCTTCGAGTCTATGCTTCCTGGCTTGCCAATCCGGTAGCATTTTTTCTAGTAGCGCAAAGAATTCTGGACTATGGTCACGATGATTGAGGTGACACAACTCATGGACAATCACATACTCAACGCATGGCCGAGGGGCTTGGATCAGGCGTGAGTTCAATGTCATCTGCCCACCGCGCGACAGGCTACCCCATCGGCTGCGCATTTCCCGAACCGAGATTCGTGGTTTTTCAAAGCCGCTTCGCCCAAAGCTGTCGAATACCTCGGACAGCACAACTTCAAACAGGTCACGTGCTCGACTTAGATACCAGCACCGCAGCAGTTCCTTAACTTTCTCAGGTGGGAGTTTGTTGGAACCTGTGATAAGAATCTCTCCACGCGTCAGCTTCACCTGTTCTTTTGCGGCCGTAACATCGCTCCCCACCACCTTCAATCTGTATTGACGCCCGAGATATCGATGAGACTCCCCACTCAGATACTGACGAGGAGCCGTGTGTCGCTCGTATCGAGAGAACATAGCGAGCTGGCGACTGATCCAGCTCGCACGAAGTCGCACCTTGTCTTCGATAGTCACATCATCGCATTGACTTGGCGCCAGCACTAAAACTCTCCCGTCCGGATGCACTTCGATTCCCAATGACTTGCGCGCAGGTCGTTCAACCACCTCGTATGAAATCAATTCGTCGCCATACAGGACACTCCCGGACTCCACCACTAACCCACCATCCTGTGCCGGGCGAGCTGCATACACCGAGCTATGATTTCATCCATCTGAACTGTGTTGAGCGTTATCCCTTTACTGCCCTTGACCACGTCATAGAGATAATCATCAATTTCGTTCATCGCACGACGTTGCGCATCCAAATCATCCCAAAAGCCAACTTTTCTATTGGTCTGAATGATGGACCAAATATCGATGGCGGCATCAGCAGCAATCTCTGCTGCCTTTTCTTCCTCCGACACATGGCTGTCCACATAGGGCTTCAGAACACCGAACACCGCCACAGCATTGTCATTACCAACAAGCTGCCCAGGTATGTCGTCCGTGCGACGGTTCACAACAGAATCCTTAATTTCCGTGACCTTGCTCAGATATTCCAGATCCGAGATGCGCTTGGCACGGAAGTCATCGATTGCTTGCTGAATCATTTTGGAAAACTTTTCATAGAAAGCCGGGTCCTGCTCCAGCCGTTCCGATATGGCTTTCTTGGTGGCGTGTGCAATCATGTCCGCTTTAGCCGCCGTTGACTTCGTCCCGCCTTGTTCTTCAATAACCCGCTTGAAGGCGTGCTCGTCGAAGATATTCACGGGTTCGTTAAGTCGAATCACTTCGCTGGCCGTGATATGAGTATCCAGCAATTTTTTGATCTTGGGTTCAAAGTCACGATAGTCTATCGCTTCCGCATAGCGCAGCTTCACCGAGGCGCGCAGATTTGAAAATGTTTTGAGGTCATTCTTGTAAGCCTTGAGCTTTTTCTCAGGGGTGGTGGCAATGAACTGATCTGAAGACATCGCAATCGAAAGCGTCTTGGCAAAGTCTGACAAACGTTCATAAAACTGATTGCGCAGTTTTTCGTCCGCCAGCAGAAGCTCATACTCTTCCTCATCCTGCTGATTCTTGATTTCCTTGAATAAATCCCGCAAGTCGCCATGTCGCTGTGGCAACTTGGCAACCTCTTCGTTGATGCTGGTTAGCGCCCCGGCGAGATCCTGTTCGTCAAATCCCTCAAGAGCACTGTAGGTGGTCATTGCATGATCCAGTTCACCCAGCACTCCAGCGTAATCAATGATGTAGCCGAAGTCCTTGGGCTGCGTCCCTTCTTCATCGTCATACAGCCGGTTCACACGAGCGATCGCCTGCAATAACGTATGTTCGCGAAGCGTGCGCGTCAGGTACAGTACGGTATTGCGCGGCGCATCAAATCCAGTCAGCAACTTGTCCACGACAATCAGTATTTCCAGCTCATCGCCATACTTGAATTGATTGATGACCTGTTTGTTATATTCCTCCTCTGAGCCGTAACGCTTGAGCATCTTTTCCCAGAAAGCTACCACCACATCAGATGGCGCATCGTCGGTATTTTCATTGCCCTCGCGCGTGTCCGGCTGGGACATCACCACCTCGGATGTCACATGACCAATATCGTCCAGGCATTTTTTGTACATCAACGCCGCAACCTTGCTCGGGGCGACCAACTGCGCCTTGAAGCCGGTGCCTTGCCAGTTCTGGCGAAAATGCTCACTGATGTCGAATGAGCGCATGTAGATAACCTGATCAGCCTTGTTCAACATCTCAGCGCGGCTATATTTCTTTTTCAGGTCAGCCTTCTGCGCGACGGTCAGCCCCTGTGTATGTCGCTCGAACCAGGTATCGATGGCCTTCTCGTTCTGCTCCAAATCAACGTGCCGGGCTTCATACAGCAGCGGCACCACGGCACCGTCTTTCACCGCTTGATCAATGGCGTAAATATCAATGATCGTGCCGAATTTCTTATCCGTTAACGCCCGCTTTTCTTTTTTCATGAGCGGCGTACCCGTGAAGCCAAGATAGCAAGCTTCCGGGAAAAGTCTGCGCATCTCGGACGCGAATCCGCCCAATTGCGTGCGGTGACTTTCGTCCACGAGCACGAACACATCCGGCGAGCGGTCGCAGAAATCGCGGGGAACTCGACCAAACTTGTGTACCAGTGTCGTGACAATCGCCGCCTGATCCCCTCTCAATAGTTCTACCAAATGATTCGCGTTACGGGCCGTTTCAGGATGTAGTCCACATGCCGCAAAGGTATTGCCAAGCTGCTTGTCCAGATCGACGCGATCCGTCACCAACACGATGCGCGGATTGCGAATGTCAGGATCAAGGGCAAGGGCACGGGCGAGCATCACCATCGTGAGTGACTTGCCCGAGCCTTGCGTGTGCCAGACAATTCCGCCTTGGCGACGACCGATCTCATCACGATTTTTCACGCGTAGGATGATGCGTTTGATTGCAAAATATTGCTGGTAACGGGCGATCTTGCGCACGCCGCCATCGAAAACAGAGAATTGCAGAACCAATTCCAGCAGCCGCTCCGGGCGGCACAGCTGGAAAAGCGTGCGGTCTTGACCTGTAATGGCACGCCTCACCAGATATTCGCCACTCGGCTCCCTTACGCCGAAGCCTTCTGCCAGCAATTCATACAAACCAGCCTTGGCTTCGGTGGAAAGCGGTTTATCCAACACCTCCCGCAACGGGGTATCTGGAGTATCTTCCTTCCACACCGCCCAGAATTTTGCGGGTGTAGCCACCGTGGCGTACAGCGCCTCATTCTTATTCACCCCAATGACCATTTGCGCATAGGCAAACAACCTGGGGATGTACTCATCGCGCTGGTTTCGTATCGTCTGCGACACTGCCTGTCCGACTTCCACCTTGGGAGATTTGCACTCAATCACAGCAAACGGGATGCCGTTCACGAACAACACAATGTCAGGTCTGCATGTTTCATGGCTACGGGTACGTTCCACAGAAAATTCGGCACTGATGTGGAAGTCATTGTTCGCCGGATTTTTCCAGTCTATATAATTCAGAGAAAAACTTTTGTTGTCGCCCTCAATCGTTTGCTCCAACGCCACGCCCAGCGTCAGCAGATCGTAGATAGCCTCGTTAGTCTTCAGCAGCCCGTCGTATTTCACATTCTTCAACCGCTGAATGGCTGTCTGGATATTCTCCTCCGAGAACAGGTAAGCCTGTCCCCGGTACTGAATACGGTTATTCTTCTTCAGCCGCTCGCGCAGGATGTCTTCCAGCAGCACATTGCCCTGCTTACCACCGCGCTGACTCAGTGCCTGCTCGGGTGTCAGGTAGGTAAAGCCGAGGTTAATCAGCAGTTGCAGAGCAGGAATCTGCGACAGGTATTTTTCGTTGAAATGGAAGCTGTTCATAGCATCCCCTATGCGACTCGTGAAGACGCTTCGATTTTGTCGATGATAGCCTTCACAGCTAGGTCAATAGCGCAGCCTTCCTGATAGTCAGCTGTGGCAAACAAGGTTGCGCGCCCGTCCTTGACCAACTGCTGCGCATGCTTTTTTGCACCATGCATACCTGGGTTATAGACCGCGATGGAATGACCGCCTTGATCCTTGACCAGACGCATGCAAGGAATATCAGTTTCACCGTCGCCAACGAAAACCATGTGTTCGAAAGGAATGGGGCGCTGCTCTTTCGGCACATATTTGTTGATGATGGAATTATCGTGAACATCCAGGCTGCCCTTGTTGATGCGGAACAGGTATTGGGTCTTGGTCGTGTAATTCACCGCGAGTGCCGGCCAGCAGGCGACGCCGTTATGATCAAACATGAACCCTGATGCGTAGACCTTTTTGAATTCCTTGAAGATCGGCGTGCCTTCCACCATTTCCCGGATGCCCGAGGAAATAATAAAGTGCTCCAGCCGCACCCCTTTACTTTTGGCATAGGCATTAATCCGCTTGAACCAGTCTTTCACACCGGGGAACAACTCGATGTGCGCGCCGAAGGTCTTAAAGTCCGCCTTTTGAACAGCGACTTTGGCCTTCCGTGCCTCTTCAAGCATGGTGTGCATATAAGCCAGTATCTGATCCATCTCGTGTTTTTTAGCGAGATCGTTAACTGATTCCCAAAATTGCTTGGAGTGCATATTCGGTGCTGGAATGAAGTCGTACTCCTGCATATTTCCCGGTGCTAAAGTGCCATCGAAATCATAGGAAATTGCCATAGAAATCAGTTTCTTCGCCATCTCATAACTCCTTGGATACTGGTTTAGCCATCCGCCACTGGCCTGTAAGCAGCTTTTGCATCAGGCCGCGTTTTTGTTTTTGCAGACTATCTTTTTGTCTCTTCAGCAAAACAACTTCACACTCCATAGCATCAAAAAACTCTGCGTATTGAACCTGTGCATCACGCGGAGGAACGGGCAACTTTATTGAAGCAAAGTCAGAAAAATTGATTTGTTTTCCGTCGCGAATGCCAATAACGGCAACCGAAAGTCGCTGAAGAAAATCTTTGGACTTTAAGTAATGTCGGAAGAATTCAGGACAAACGTCTTCTCGCGGTCGCAATACGGTGTACGCAGGACTGACCACTCCTTTATAAGGCGAATACTCCAGCCCTCCCTGAAACGATCGAAGGCTAATAACAAAATCACCTTCTCTCACTACCTTAAAGGATGAAACACTAGAGGCTTCCATCAAGATTTGCTTATCCAGCATGCTACGAGGAATAACACCTTGGTCTTGCGTTACCGACAGGATTTGCAAATCATCGCGGCCTTTTTCACTGACAGGCGTGAATAGCTCATCCGCACGCTTGAAATCAGGATGCTTTGCTGCTAACAGGAAGATTGCATAGGAATCTTTTGCGCGCAGTTTCGCCGTAATCAGCTGCTCGGTTTTTTCGATGGCAGCGTCCCATAGGAATGCGACCGAAGAAATGTTTATTTGGTCGCTAATGGGTGGAAGAAAAAATCGAAACCCAGAAATCTCTTCCCGGTTTATTTTAGGGATACCAGTTCTACTAGAGCAAGAAATAGCAAAGTCCGTGAATCGCTTGCTTAGAAGCACGTTTAGAAGATAGGTTGATGTGATGTCACCAGTGCATTCGAATGGATACATATCAGCACTACAAAGCACCTCCTCATCGGCAATAGCTGCTTTCATCAAATATGGACGAATTTTTGAATAAATAACGCTATTCTTTTTGACATAGAACTTGCCGCTAATAGCCCCTTGCTCTCTGGCAGTCGCTTTTTCACCGATGCGACCAACGCCAGATTGGATATGGTCTGGAGCTATCAATATCATGTCATTTAGTTCTGGTTTTCTCGGATCGACCAAACGGGCCTTAATTAGAGCTACTTCAAGCAAACCAACTTCTCGCCAGCCTTGCAACATAGGTTTGCTCATTATTTCTTCCCCCGCCCCTGGTCTTCCAGCTTCTTCTTGGCGCTCTCGATCTGTTGAATGCTCTTTTCCGGTGTCGGCAGTGCCTCGGGCATGGTTCCACCGAGTTCGTCGATGGTCTCGCGCACTTTCTTGCCGACCTCGTAATGGGTCTGGTTGGCCTTTTGCTTGCCACGCACTTTATCGCGACGCAACTTCTCTTCCGTCTGCGTGGCGCGGAACAGGTTGGCCGCTAGTTCGGTACTGCCCATGTGGTCGAGAATTTTTTGGCTTTTCTTCAATCCTTTGATGGCGTGGATGTCTTTCGCACCACGCCCGCCGTAGAGTCCCTTGTAGCCATGGTCTTGAAAGATGGCATAGTCAAGTGGCGTTTCAACGCCTGCATCTTTTGCAGCAGCAGCCAGGTGCTTGTTGTGCTCGGCGAGTTCGTTGCGAATAGCCAACCGCTTGTCGTTTTCAGATAGTCGAGCGAAGACTTCATCGTCGCGCTGCTCCTGGCGGCGGGTCTGTATGGCGAAGTAGGTTTGACCGTTGGCGATAACTGGCTTGGATGGATCGCCATTTTGGACAATCAGGTAACAGGAATAACGAGAAAGACGGATGTCTGCGATCTTGCGCTTCGCACCCGACCCAATATCGACCATATCGAGGACATCCTCGAAATGGTCATCCACCGGTTGGCCGCTATTACGACAAGCTTCCTTGGCGCGCTCGATAACGGGTTGAAAGTGTCGGTATTCCGAATATTCCAACACCTTGGCAAGCTGACGTGCAAGCCAAAACTCGTTTCCTTCGTCATCAAATTGCCGGATGCTTTCGAAGGTCTTGTGATGCTGATCGGCAATGCGCTTGTCAGTCATACGCCCAACTCCTGCAAGTAAGTTTTCATCTTGGCACGCACTTCTGCCAACTCACCTTCCAGCCGATCGATGTCCTGTTGAACGGCAGCAATGTCGATTTCTTCCTCTTCCTCGAACGTATCGACGTAACGCGGAATGTTCAAGTTGAAATCTTTTTCGGCAAGTTCGCCAACAGAGGCAACGTAGGCGTATTTATCGACCGACCGCCGGGCTTCGACCGTGGCGATAATTTTCTCGAAGTTCGCATCGGTAAGGCTGTTCTGGTTCTTGCCGGGTTCAAAGTCACGGCTGGCATCCACGAACATGACATCGCGCACAGCCTCACGGACACCACCTTTTTCCCGCGACCGGTCGAACAGCAAAATCGCCACTGGAATGGAAGTAGTTGGGAACAGATTAGAAGGTAGGCCAATGACGGCGTCCAGCATGTTCTCCTCAATCAGTTTTTGGCGTATGCGCCCCTCTGCTCCACCCCGGAATAACACACCATGCGGCACGACCACGGCCACCCGGCCTTCCTGCGGCAAAGCGGTCTCGATCATATGACTGATGAAGGCGTAGTCGCCCTTGGATTTTGGTGGAACACCCCGCCAGAAACGTTTGAAACGGTCGTTGTCGGCGTGTTCGGAGCCCCACTTGTCGAGACTGAAAGGCGGGTTGGCGACGACTACGTTGAACTTAATCAGCCGGTCGGCCTCGACTAGTGCCGGGCTGTTCAAAGTATCCCCCCACTCAACGCGAGCGGAATCCTTGCCATGCAGGAACATGTTCATTCGTGCCAATGCCCAAGTACTGCCGTTGACCTCCTGTCCGAACAGTGCGAAGTCACGGCTACCCGTTTTTTCAACAAGGCTCGCAGCTTCTATAAGTAAACCAGCCGAACCACAAGTTGGATCACAAATTCGATCCCCCGCCTTAGGTTTGGCGAGACGAGCCAGAAGCCTGGATACTTGCTTCGGCGTGTAGAATTCCCCCGCCTTTTTTCCTGCATCCGATGCGAAACGTTCGATCAGGTAAATATAAGTATCACCAATCACATCTTCAGACACCCGCACCGGACGCAAATCGAGCTTGTTATAATCTTCCAACAAATTTTTCAAGCGCCGATTGCGATCCTTTGCCTTGCCAAGGTTGGCCTCACTATTAAAGTCAATGTTGCGAAATACGCCTTCGAGCTTGCTTTTGTTCGCTTCTTCAATGTGGTCAAGCACGATATTGATAAGCTCGCCGATATTTGAATCGCTCCGACGCTCGTAGAGACTGTTGAAATCAGCTAGGAATCGATCCTGGATTTCGCCCGTCTCGCTGTCCTTCAATTCGACAAAGGGTAACAAGAAGCGCTCGCGCTCCAGCTTGCGGCGAATGCGCTCGTCATCATCTCCATACTGCTTCTTGTATTCTTCGTAGTGATCATTCCACAAATCGCTGATGTACTTAAGAAACAGCATCACCAGAATGTAGTCCTTGTACTGTGCGGGATCGACCACACCACGGAACGTATCGCATGCAGCCCATGCGACCGAGTTGACTTCTTGTTGTGTGATTTTGTCGTTCATGCCTAATTCTTTCAAAATTTTGGAGGGGCGGAAGAAATTCCTTCCGCCGTTGAGCTTAGCCGGGAATATTGCGCGGATCGTGACCGTGACTGTCAGCCTGGGCAATTTTTCCATCAAGGTTCTTGATTTTCAGTTCAGAGCCTTCGCGCTGGCTCATTGGCCGAGCGGTGTTGATCGCTTCCTGCTTGGTGTCATGATGCGATGCTGCGCGGCTTGCACCGGCCTTTTTATTATCCCAGCCACCTTGAGGGTTAGGCTGAACAAAACGGGTGTTGCTTGATGAAGGCTTATTTGCCATGGTGTATACTCCATTCGTTGTGTTGTGTTGCATAACATGACGGCCCGGGTATTACGAGTGCCTGGGTCAGCTTCTTAACCCGCCAAACATCAGCAGGTATTCTGAGCTTGATGCATCAAAAATTTTTCGACCAACATCTTACGTCGATCCATTAACTGATCTGTAATTCTCGCCTCCAAACTGGCAAGGCGTCCAATCTCGACAATTCGCCGCTGAATTTCTAACGGCGGGACTGCAATCACCAACTGTTCTAGCGCCGCTTTACTGATCATCTTCACCGCCGTTCCGGCGGCTTGAGCCGTGAGAATTTTTTGCGTTGTCGGCTGGTTGATAAACCACTGCAAGTACGCAGATTCGATGCATGAAACCTGAGTCCTGATCAACATCATTGGCGCGGCAAGCACCGTCCGCCCCAAGCAATCCTCAACGACAACAGCAGCGTAGGAATTTCCGCGCGAACGAAACAAGAGATCTCCCACTTGAACGAGATGCTTCTCTCGCAACTCCGGCATCTCAATCCGCACGAAGCTCTCCAAATGAAGTGAATTCAATTCATCAATATCTTTCATTTGGATCACAGCAACATCCCCAGCAGCATCGATCTCAAGCCGACTCCGAAACGAGTAGCCCATCCGCACTTCCGCCACATCAACCAGTCGTTTATTCATTTTTACAGAAAATCGCTTTTTGTGTTTTATTAACCAATAGCCAAACAATACGCGACAAAAATAGCTATGTCAACATCTGTAATTCAATTACTGTATTTTTATTATTGCGAGCGCAATTGTAGCGGGGTGAAATTTGAAGTTAGCTGCGAAACCAGCAATCTACTGGCTCCAGCTATATTGAAATGCAGGTCGCCGGAATTTGTGCCGTGATGGTACTATTCTCGACCCCATCAAACTTGGCACTACCACCACGATAGATCCAAAGACAATCGAGTGGGCCTGCCGGAATTTCCCCAATATCTGCTTTACTCAAACAAGCGGTTATTGAGTTTCGATATTTGAGTAGCGGTTATTGGCACCTTGCCGCGATTCATGTTGTTATATTGCTTGCCGTGAAGCGGAGGCTCACGCCTTCAAAATAATTTCAAACCTGCACATATTCTTGATTCACTTCAGAAACCTTATCGGCATGAACCCAAAATGGGACATTAGCCCAGACTGTCGAATTCTTCCGGCAAAACAGCGGGAACTTTGGACAATGCCAGATCAAAAGCGTTTCTTGAACCTCTTTGCGCACGGGATGCGAGATATTTTTCCGTTGTTAGTGCTGCCACCTTTTCAGCAACTGCCGTGGCAATAAACTGATTGAGCGAGACTTTATCTTCTTCGGCAACATTCCGTGCCATTTTATGCAAAGATTCTGGCAAACGAACACTGAGTACACTCATAATTTATCCAATCTTCTTAAAAAATCACGCGGCGTTTCAACCGCAAGTCCAAATCGTGTAACCGCAGGTACGAAATCCTTCAGATTCCAGGTAACGATCGTGGCATTTGCTTTCACCGCAAGTTCCAGAACATGATCATCCTGTGGGTCTCGCAGGACGGGCCGCCACAAATAAAATATTCCGTGTTTTTCAGCGATGCTGCAAAGATAATCGACCACCGCGTCCACATCCGAATAGCTCATCACCCCGTCACGCTTTAATACATCCTCGTATTCAAGCACCAATGGCGTTGATATATGCAATCGAAGCGGCGACCGGTCTATGATTTTCAGCAGGCGGTGAGATGCGCCGAGAGACGATTTCATCGCTGAAACAAGTACGTTGGTGTCGAGAACGATATCCATGGGTTGGTATTATATTCGCCACCACCTATAAATCAATTGCAGCCGTGAAATTTTGAGTATGCCTGAAATTTTATTGACTACACGAAGGGCGATTGGTGCCTTGTTTCCACCCACGAACGGCTGGTTTCTGGCTACGAATTCACAGACTTGAAGGGCCGCAGCTGGCACACAGCGTTCCTACATACTCACAAACCACCTGCTATAAAGCAGCAGTAGGATAAACCCAAATTATCCATTGGAAAACTCTTCCCCCATCCCCCCTCCAACTCCCCCCTTGAAGGGGGGAGAGTGTGGATTTTGAGCGCGGGAACGTCAGCACCCCTAGCATGCCACTGCGCCTGCCCTTCTCTCTCCCCTTCAAGGGGAGGGCTAGGGTGGGATACTGTATGCGTGCAGTGCTGCCAATTCACTTCTCCCTCCCCTTCAAGGGGAGGGCTGGGGTGGGGATGGGTTAAATTCAGCTAATGAACAATTTTGGATAAATATTGGTTACACAGCAGCTTCGCGAAGCACTTCCGGCCTGCGATGAGTTAAGGTGATGCTGATTTATTCGTCATCTCCGCAAAAGCGGGGATCCAGTGCATTTATCTAGCTGGGTTCCCACCTGGTGAAACAACTAAGGAAACGCTGATTAAATCGTCTTTGCGAGGAGCGCAGCGACGTGGAAATCCAGAATTTATTTTATAATCAACATACTGGATTGCCACGCTTCCTGCCACACTTCGTTCGCAGCTAAAGGCTTTTTCGCAATGACAGTTATAGTGAATAAATCAGCGCTTCCCTAGCCATTCCACTAAGGGATAAGGAAATTACAAACATACCACTTTAGGATGTATTGTTATATCCCACCAGTTTAAAACAGTGGAGCGTTGCAGCCGCTGTTCAAGTTCTGTTTTTTCGTTGCCACAAACCTTTACACCTTTCTCATATGGCG
>JAUSAO010000021.1 GCA_030652475.1 Gallionella sp.
AACCACTCCATTAATTCTGGCTAAGGGCTAAAGCCCAAGCCATCATTGATAGCCATTCGACTAAGCCAGCAAGCTGGCAAGTCGCTGGTTATCCCGCGAAAGCGGGAATCCAGATGATAGAAAAATCCCCCGCAAAGCGGGGCAACATCATGGTTTGGCCGTTCCTCGGAACTCGCCGTAATGGGTTACAGGCTCGTTTTGTCAGCTTCGCTGGCACTTTTTCTTGCTGGATTCCCGCTTTCGCGAGAATGACAAAGCTAATGGATTATTTGGGATCAACAGAACTTCCGGATTAATCATAGGAATATATCTACAAAATATCAATACATATCAATCGGATAAAAAAACTGGAGTAACATACACGCTCATTTCCAACCACAAGGAGCGAGATCATGACCAACATCGTGCAACTATTGGGTGATGAAGCTGAGCATCTGCTGCAACATCGTTGTCTCGGTATTACCAGAGACGCACTGCACCTGCCCGGGGCGGACTATGTGGACCGCGTGGTGGCAATGAAAGATAGAAAGCCCGGCGTATTGCGCAACCTGCAAGCCTTGTACGGACAGGGCAGGCTGGCGGGCACAGGCTATCTTTCGCTGTTGCCGGTCGATCAGGGCGTGGAGCATTCCGGCGGTGCCTCGTTCGCGCCCAACCCGCTTTATTTCGACCCGGAGAACATCCTCAAGCTCGCCATCGAAGGTGGTTGCAACGGTGTCGCTTCCACGCTCGGCGTGCTGTCCTCCGTGGCGCGCCGCTATGCACACAAGATTCCGTTCATCGTCAAAATCAACCATAACGAGTTGCTGACCTATCCCAACACATTCAATCAGACGCTGTTCGCCAGCGTGAATCAGGCCTTCGACATGGGTGCCGTGGCGGTGGGTGCAACGGTATTTTATGGTTCCGAACAGTCGCGCAGGCAGATACAGGAAGTCTCCGAGGCGTTCGAGCACGCGCACAGTCTCGGCATGGTTACCGTGCTATGGGCCTACTTGCGCAATCCATCCTTCAAACAGGAAGGCATTGACTACCACGTATCTGCCGACCTGACCGGCCAGGCCAACCACCTCGCTGTCACCATCAACGCCGATATCGTCAAACAGAAAATGGCCGAAAACAACGGCGGCTACAACGCCCTGAAATTTGGCAAGACCAGCGCCAGAGTCTACAGCGAACTGACCACCGACCACCCGATTGATCTGGTGCGCTATCAGGTGGCGAACTGCTACATGGGCCGCGCAGGCATGATCAATTCCGGCGGCGCATCGGGCAAGGACGATTTGCATCAGGCGGTGCGCACCGCAGTAATCAATAAACGCGCGGGTGGCATGGGGCTGATCTCCGGTCGCAAGGCATTTCAGAAACCGATGCAGGACGGCGTAACGCTGCTGAATGCGATTCAGGATGTGTATCTGAATAAGGATGTGACGGTGGCGTAAACGGTGTTTCCCGGAAGATTCTCCGCCATGTCCGGAGGGCAGCCTCCATCCGCCGGGCAAAGAACAGCGGCTCAGCAGACGTAAATTGGACGCGCCCCTGCCAACTGATGTACCGCAGACATTTAAATCCTGTAAAATCCCGGCGAACCTCAAAATACCAGGACTGATACGCTATTTAACGTTATGAGAAATTGGTGGCAATCGCTCGGCATAGGCAACAAACTAAACATCCCCATCCAGGCGATGCTGATCGTCGTGCTGTCTTTTGCTCATTTCTGGGTAATGGAACACATCAGGGATGAAATCCTTGACGGTGCTGAAAGACGCGCCGCCGTCTCTGCCGACGGCATCATCAACGGCATGAATATGCTGATGCTTACCGGCATGATTTCCGACCCCGACAACCGCCGGATTCTCATACAAAAGATGGGCGACTCTGATCACGTGAAGGAGTTGCGCATCATTCGCGCCAAACAGGTTCAGGACCAGTACGGGCCCGGACTGCCTGAAGAACAAGTCATGGACGAGATGGATCGTCGCGTGATGACGACGAAACAGACTGAATTCCTGCTGAACGAAGATAGCGCCACGCCGACCCTGCGTGCTGTCGTGCCCTTCATCGCGAGTACCGATTATCGCGGTACCAATTGCCTGAACTGCCATCAGGTGGCAGCAGATTCAGTTAATGGTGCTGCCAGCATCACCATCGATATGACCGATGATTTCGACGCTATCAGACGCACCCAGGTATTGCTGTGGACTGGACAGATTGCACTGCAAATCCTGCTATTTTTCGCAACCCACAGCATGATAGCCTGCTTCATGCGACGCATCGTTGTATTGCAATCCAGAATGGAAACCATGCAAACCACAGGCAGCATGGAACAATTTGTACCGATTGAACTGCGGGCGGGCTCTCAGGATGAAATTGGCAAGCTCGCCGGCGCCTTCAACCATATGTCGGAAACTTTATACAATTCTGAAAAATCAATGCGACTGGCCACCTCAATCTACCAGTCGAATGCGGATGCCATCGTCGTAACGGATGAGAACAATCTTATCGTGGATGTCAATCCGGCTTTCACCCGCATCACCGGCTACACACTGGACGACGTGAAGGGGAGAAATCCAAGACTGATGCAGTCCGGGCACCATGACAAGGAATTTTACGAAGCGATGTGGCAAGCAATTCTGGGCGAAGGACATTGGCAGGGTGAAATCTGGGACAAACGCAAAGATGGTGAACTGTTCGCCAAACTGGCCAATATCATCGTCCTGCGCAACAAGGACGGCAGCATATACCGCTATGTGGCGCAGTTCTCGGACATTACCGAAAAGAAACATAAAGACGAGATGATCCACTGGCAGGCCCATTACGATCCGCTGACCAATCTTCCCAACCGCCGTCTGTTCCATGACCGTTTAGGACAGGCAATCAAGATGGCGCACCGTAAAGAATTGCCGCTCGCCCTGTTATTTATCGACCTGGATCACTTCAAGGAAATCAACGATCAGTGCGGGCACGCCAATGGCGATGCGTTACTGATGGAGGCGGCACAACGCTTGAGCAGTTGCGTGCGTGAAGCAGATACTGTCGCGCGTCTGGGCGGCGACGAATTCACGGTTATCCTGCCCGATCTGGGCGATACTCCGCAAATCAATCGGATAGCGGAAGATATGATTGAAAAACTGGCGCAACCCTTTTACTTTTTGAACGATGAAACGGGACATCACATCTCGGCCAGCATAGGAATCGCCATTTACCCACAGGATACCACCACCTTTGACGGCTTGCTCAAATGTGCGGACAAGGCGATGTATGCGGCTAAAGGCGCGGGACGAAATCGCTACCTCTACTTTTCGGAGTCGGGACAGTAACATACGCCTGAAAAACCCGCGCTCCCGGTGAACTGCAACGAACGGCAGGTTCAACGACAGGCGGCGTACTGTTTTCAGCCCGATAAATTCATCCGATTTATTGCGGCGGAACCAACAATTGCCACGGCTCTACTGTGAGTGCGCCGGCGATTTTTTCTATATTGCCCAGCGACACGTTCCATATGCAGCGCTCCACCGCAGAAATATAGGTTCTGTCCAGTTCGCAACGAAACGCCAGTTCTTCCTGTGAAATGCCATTCTCGAAACGAAAAAACCGAATGTTGTAAGCGAGTATTCCCCTCAGGGATTTCTCGAACTGCTCTTGCTTTGGTCTGGATATTCGTTTTGGCATGCCGCACAGAATCTATTAGCGCAGAGTTTGCTTCAACGGAGTTTGCTTCACCTATAGTGTTGCGCTATAGTGAGCCGGGCGTTATTTTGCCTGACCGGAGCATGCCTCAAGCAAAGTTGGTCAGGTTTCCGCGTGAGCATAAGGATTACCATGAATCTGTTGAAGTTCGTTCCGGCACGACTATTCTTCTCATTGCTCGTTCTGATTGCCGTGACGGAAGCCATTCTCATGATGACGGTAAACATTGAATTGGAAGCCGCTCGAATTCCTGTCTGGTTGCGTGCCGTAACCAACGCGGGACTGTTGGCGCTAATCTGTACGCCTTTCCTGATAAGCCATTACTTGCGCCTGCTCCGTGTTGCATACCACGACAATCTGACGGGTTTGCCAAACAGGATTCTCTTCCATGATCGCCTCAATCAGGGGATTGCGTTGGCGAAACGCGGGGATAGTTGCTGTGCGCTGATTTTTATGGACCTTGATCACTTTAAACCCGTGAATGATACCTATGGCCACCATGTCGGAGATCAGGTGCTCAAGCTGGTTGCCGACAGACTCAGGCAATGTATCCGTGAAAGCGATATGGTGGCGCGACTCGGCGGGGATGAATTTACGATCATTTTGCCGCAGATTACCGGAAAGAACGATGTCGAGATGGTCGTCAAAAAAATTATTGCCGGGTTATCCCAGCCGTTTGATGTGCATGAACACCATTTGCAACTGGACGTCAGCGTGGGAATAGCGATCTACCCAGATAACGGGAACAACGCAGACCTGTTGCTCAAAGCCGCAGATGAAGCCATGTACCGTGCCAAAAGTGATGGGGGATCGGCTTACTGCCTTGCGGAGAAAGCAGGTTGTTAACAGCCGCAGCAGGCGCCCCCGCTACTTTGATTCCGCATACAATTTCCCCGACAGCAGACTGGCGGAAACAATAAGAATGGCGCCCAGCCAGTCGCGCGCCCCCATCGCCTCATCTGCCAGCAAGTAAGATGCGTATGCAGCAACAACTAATTCGAATAAAAACAATAACATGGAACGATTGGCCGGCATATGGGTGACACCGTATTGCACGGCAAAACTGCAAGCACAGAGCACGATACCGAGCACACCCAGTATCAGCCAGCTTTGTGGCGCTATCCCCTCAAGCTGCCATCCGCCTTGCCACACCAACAACGGCGCAGTCAGCAATGCCGTACCGAACCAGATGCTGAAGGCTTTGGCTTCGACGCTGAGATGCGCGGCACGCCGCGACACCACATTGGACAGCGCGAAACCCATTCCAGCCGATAAACCCAGCCATTCGGAGACGTTTTGCGGCAGCGGCATACCGAGGCTGGGTTCCCACAACATGATAAATGCACCACTGAGCGACAGCGCGATGACCAGATAACCGTAGCGATTCAGGCGTTCACCCAGCAACCATTGTGAGAACAGGATAGTCCAGACAGGTGCGAGATAGAACAGCAACAATACGCGCATCACCTCGCCTTGCAGCATCGCCAGCACATAACCGAAGTTAGCCCAGCCCGCGCTGAACACCAGCAGCACCACCCACCAGCCTGACACGCCGTTATTTTGGGAGCGCAGATCGCGCCACACACGCGGCAACATGAATCCGCCGCACAGCATCGCCAGCAAATAGGTGATCAGTGTCGCCAGCGGGCCGGACACACCCGCATCCTGCAGCACCCGGTAGGGATACCAGATCAAACCCCACACCAGCGCGCCACTTAAAATTCCTGCTATCGGCATTACATTTTGTTTTGATGACACCTGTCCGCCCCTTATAATGCCCGTCACTTTCGATGCCGCTAAAACAGTAATGAATCCAGACCTCAATCGTTTGCAGCCCTACCCGTTCCAGAAACTCGCCGCCCTGTTCAAGGTAGTCACGCCAAATCAGGATTATCGTGCAATCAGCCTGTCCATCGGCGAACCGAAACACGATACGCCGCAATTTATCAAGGATGCGCTGACCGACAACCTGGCAGGGCTGGCGAATTATCCCACAACCGCAGGTTCGGACGCGCTGCGCAGCACGATAGCCGACTGGCTGGCGCGACGCTACGGGATTCCCGCACCTGATGCAAAAACGCAGGTATTGCCGGTAAACGGCAGCCGTGAGGCACTGTTCGCCTTTGCCCAAACCATTATAGATCGCACGAAAACTGACCCCGCCGTGGTTTGTCCGAATCCCTTTTACCAGATTTACGAGGGGGCGGCATTATTGGCGGGCGCAACACCTTACTTCCTCAACACCTTGCCGGAAGACAATTTCGCACTGAATTTTGCACAATTACCGGAAGATGTCTGGCAGCGCACCCAGCTGATTTATGTCTGTACGCCGGGTAATCCAACCGGGCGCGTGATGCCGCTGGATGAATGGAAAATCCTGTTTGAGATGTCCGACCACTATGGTTTCGTGATTGCCTCGGACGAATGCTATTCGGAAATCTACTTTGAAACGCCGCCGCTCGGTGCCCTGCAAGCTGCCCGGCAACTGGGACGCAGCGACTACCGTAATCTGGTCGTGTTTTCCAGCTTATCGAAACGCTCCAACGTCCCCGGAATGCGCTCAGGCTTTGTCGCAGGCGATGCTGATGTCATTGCAAAATTCGCCCTGTATCGCACCTACCACGGCTCGGCGATGAATCCGGTGATACAGGCCGCCAGCATTGCTGCGTGGAACGATGAAGCGCATGTCGCGGAAAATCGTCGCCTGTATGCCGAGAAATTCACTCGAGTGGTTGAAATACTCAAGGACGTGTTGCCCGTCACCCTGCCCGATGCCAGCTTTTATCTGTGGATACGCACTCCGATAGCCGACACAGCCTACGCGCAAGCCTTGTATCGCGATTATAATGTGACCGTATTGCCGGGCAGTTATCTGGCGCGTAGCGCGCAAGGTATCAATCCCGGCGAAAATTTTGTGCGTCTTGCGCTGGTTGCCGAAACCTCCGAAACCGTGGAAGCCGCACACAGAATCGCAAAATTTAGTCACGAGTTACTAGTCGCTAGTCGTTAGTTAAAACAAGACCGCGCAGCGGACAAAACCAACTAGCGTCTAACGACTAACGACTACCAATTTTTTTTAAAAAGGAATAACCATGGACCCATTACAAGCAATCATCGAAACCGCTTTTGAACGACGCGCCGAGATCACCCCGCGCAATGCAGATGCGCAACTCAAGGAAGCCGTTGATGCCGTCATCACCCAACTCGATCAGGGCACGCTGCGCGTTGCGGAAAAGATCGATGGTGACTGGGTCACGCACCAATGGCTGAAAAAAGCCGTGCTGCTGTCCTTCCGTCTGGAAGACAACGCCTTCATCAAGGGTGGATTTACCAATTACTACGACAAAGTACCCTCCAAATTTGCCGACTACAACAGCCGCGATTTCCGCGAAGGTGGTTTCCGTGTTGTCCCCCCTGCTGCCGCCCGCAAAGGCGCCTATATCGCCAAAAATGTGGTGCTGATGCCGTCTTATGTGAACATCGGCGCCTATGTGGATGAAGGCACTATGGTAGACACCTGGGCGACTGTCGGTTCCTGCGCGCAGATCGGCAAAAATGTGCACCTCTCCGGCGGCGTCGGCATCGGCGGCGTACTGGAACCGGTACAGGCCAACCCCACCATCATCGGCGACAACTGCTTCGTCGGCGCGCGCTCGGAGATCGTCGAAGGCGTGATTCTGGAAGACAACGTGGTGATCTCGATGGGCGTATTTATCGGTCAGAGCACCAAGATTTACGACCGTGAAACCGGCACTATCACCTATGGCCGCGTGCCCGCCGGTTCCGTAGTGGTCAGCGGCAGCCTGCCATCCAAGGATGGCAGTTACAGCCTGTACTGTGCGGTAATCGTAAAAAAGGTGGATGCCAAGACCCTGTCCAAGGTCGGCATCAACGAGTTGCTCAGAGGTATTTGAAAAAATAGCCGTTAGACGCTAGCCGTTAGACGCTAGTCGCTAGACGTTAGTCGCTAGACGTTAGTTAATACCATAAAACCGCAAGGGTCTTGATGGAACTACTAAACATTATCCTAGAAAAAGCTTTTCATCCACGAAAAACACGAAAAACACGAAATAAATCAAAACCTTGTTTGGTTTTAATCACTCACCGAATAGGTGAAGCCTAAGCAGCCAATATCACATTGAATTTTTTCGTGTTTTTCGTGACT
>JAUSAO010000032.1 GCA_030652475.1 Gallionella sp.
CCACCGAGGCTGTGTGTAAACGCGCTGACGCACCCATGGGGGAGTTTGGTCGATGGCCGTTCAGTGAGGCCGGGCGATGGAGGCGGCGTTTCGGCGCGAGGCCAGCGACGGCCTCCTCAGGCCCTGATGGCCGCCACGAGCGGCTGGACACCGAGGATGGCGATCATTCTCTTCAGATTGTAGGCCAGGACGTGCAGGCTCATCTCGGTTCGGACCTTTTCAAGCGTCCGGGTCCTGAAGTGCGTCGCGCCCATCCAGGCCTTGAGCGTGCCGAAGGGGTGCTCGACGGTGGCCCGGCGGACCCGCATGGCGTCGGGCTTCCGATCGAGCCTGGCCTGCATGGCCTCGATCACCGCCTCGTGCTCCCAGCGGGTGACGCGCCGCTCTTTGCTCGGCGTGCACTGGGCCTTCAGCGGGCAGGTCCGGCAGCTCGACAGGTTCCAGTAGCGATGCAGCGTCTGGCCCTTCTCGACGGTCGTCATGCGGCGTGCGAGCAGCTCGCCGGCCGGGCAGCGGTAGACGTCTTGGTCGGGGATGTAGACGAAGTCCTGCTTGCCGAAGCGGCCGTCGGCCTTGGCGCCTGAGGTCAGCGGCCTGGGCACGTAGGGGATGACGCCCAGGGTCTCGCAGGCCAGAACTTCCTCGCCTGAGAAGTAGCCGCGGTCGGCCAGCACATCGAGGCTTTCGACGCCCATCTCCGCCTTGGCCTGCGCGCCCATGTTGGCGAGCTGATCGCGGTCATGGCCGACGTTCGTCACCTCATGGGCGACGATCAGGTGGTGCTTTGCGTCCACCGCCGTTTGGACATTGTAGCCGACCACGCCCGTGCCCTTGCCGTTGGTCGCCATGGCGCGCGCGTCAGGATCGGTGAGCGAGATCTGCTGGTCTGGCGCGGCGTGCACTTGAACCTCCAGAGCCTGGAAGTCCTTCATCTGCTCGCGCAACGCGGAGATCTTCTCCTTCAGCCGCCCGGCCTTGGTCTGAGCGATCTCGCCGTCGTGCCGATCGGCGGTCTCCAGCGCGGCCATGTACCGAGTAATACTGGCCTCCACCTGCTCCATCCGCCGCTGGATCGAGGCCCGGGTGAAGTTCTTGTCCCGTGTGTTCACCGCCTTGAACTTGCTGCCGTCGATCGCCGCCACCGCATGGGTGAACAGCTCTAGCCGGCGGCACAGCGAGATGAACTGGCGGCAGGCCGCGCGGATCGCCGGGCCGTTGTCCTTCCGGAAGTCGGCGATGGTCTTGAAGTCCGGCGCAAGCCGTTGCGTCAGCCACATCATCTCGATGTTGCGCTGCGCCTCGCGCTCCAGCTTCCGGGTCGAGGCGACCTGGTTGATGTAGCCGTAGACGTAGATCTTCAGCAGCAGACCTGGATGGTAGCTCGGCCGGCCGGTCACCTCCGGCACGACGCCGTCAAACCCCAACCCCTTCAGATCCAGCGCGTCGACGAACACGTCGATCACCCGGACCGGGTTCTCCTCGGAGACGTAGTCCTCAAGATATTCCGGGAGCAGCGTGCCCTGACGCCGGTCATCCCCCTCGACAAACCGTTTCATCCCGGCCCCCGAAGCTGATGGACAGAAATCTAAGCTGCTTCGGTGTTTTCACACAGCCTCCACCC
>JAUSAO010000035.1 GCA_030652475.1 Gallionella sp.
GATAAACTGGATCTGGTCATTGGTGGCCGGTGGGATTGGCTAAATTATCAAGTCAAAGACCAATTTAAAACCGACGGCAATCAATCCGGTTCACGCACAGTATCGCAAGCCAGCGGCTCGGCCGGGCTGGTGTATCACCTAACTGAACACCCACCGATTTATCCGCATGTCGCTTCCGTAGTTGCCGCACCGACCACCACCGAACTGCTTAACAATCCGGCAGGAAGAGGCGGATTCAATCCCAATCTGAATGCGCAAACCTCGCTAAGCAACGAACTGGGTTTTCGCGGTAACACGGCTGGATTCCAATACGATACGGCGGTATTTTTTATCCGCACCTGGGATGAAATCACGCCGTTCGAATTGCCTTCCTCGCCAGGCCGGGCGTTTTCCCGCAACGCCGGACAATCACGCCGGATCGGTGTGGAAACACGTCTCGCCACGCCGGAATGGAAAGGCTTGCGCGGTGAAATCAGCTACACCTATTCCAATTTTGAATTTGAGAAATATGTGGTCAACGATGTCAATCTGAAAGGCAATATTTTTCCCGGCATTCCCGCACATCGCTGGGAAGGATTGGTGCGCTATTCGCACCCGTTCGGTTTCTTCGGGCAAATTCATGTACATCGTGTCGGAGAGTTTTACGTCAACGACGTCAACACCGCAACCAATCCGGCCTATAACCTCGGGCAGTTATTGGCAGGCTGGGAATTGAAGCGCAATGGAATCGAAGGTTCAGTGTTTTTTGGTGTCAACAACCTGTTCGACGCGCAATACAACGCCAATACCCGCATCAACGCCGCGCTGGGCCGTTATTATGAGCCCGGCCCGCCGCTCAATGTATTTGGCGGTGTACGGGTTCGCATTGTGGCATTCTAGGTTGAATTTTTGCCATTACAACTTCATAAAATCAACGGATTTGGTCACCAATGTCTTCCTTATCGCCAGCAATCAGTATCCGCAACCAGAAGATTTTGATAAGGATTTAGATTGTGCTTGGAGTTTCGTTGTTTCCAGTACACAATCGTACAGCCACTGCATTTAGCGGATACCCAATTTTGTATATTTATCTGGAGAAATCATGAAACGAAATCTAAGCACACTGTTATTCAGTATTGGGCTAATAATGTTGTCGGGTAATGTATTTGCTGCTGATTCGACGCCGCACAGGGTCACACAGGCTGAATTTAATGCCGCTATCGCTAATCAAGCAACCATAAACACTGCACTAAAAAATGATATTGCTAAACTACAAGAAGCGATTGACAAGCTCACTGCTAAAAAAATAGGCGACCATTTTGGGGGCGGGATAATATTTTATGTTGATATAACCGGGCAACATGGATTAATAGCCTCCCTATCGGATCAAAGCCCTAGTCCCCTTCAATGGTTTAACGGCGTAATTAAGATTACTGGTGCTACAGGTGATGGAGTAGGTGCGGGTGCAACGAATACAGCAATCATAGTGGCCGTTCTAAGCAACGACACCCCAGGCGGGAATTTTGCCGCCAAGATTGCCGCAGACTTTAGCGTACAAGAAGACGGTCTAACCGCATGCACAGGTGCAGTCGATGAAATTTGTCATGGCGACTGGTACTTGCCATCCAAGTACGAGTTAAACCTGTTATATCAACATAAAGACTTTGTGGGTGGTTTTGCCGTTGGCAATTATTGGAGTTCTACCGAGTTCGATGCCAACGACGCGTGGTACCAGCACTTCAGCCTTAGCGACCAGAACTACGTCCCTAAGCCCAACGCCTTCAGTGTGCGTGCTGTTCGAGCTTTTTAATTATTTAGGGTTTAAGGGTCTGACTCCTTTATCGTTATCTTGGCTTTCTTGAGTTTCAAATAACAATTCGACGAATCGCTCAACGTCTTCAACCCATTTTAACACATGAGTAGTTTGAATCGATGCTACCTTACCAACTTCCTCCTCCTTGTCGATCCTATCAGCACGATGAACAATGCCGTGCCGCCGTTTAATGGCAGTATCCAATTTAACTAAATCGAAGTTTTTAAGCGTGATAGCCAGCGATTTCAATGCCTTTGTAATATCCCCTGAGTTATTGTAAGTTACTCGCTCAAGATACTCGAATGCAACATCTTTAATAAGATCATCTACCGTTTTGTTACGATACTCGGCAATTTTTCCCAGTTGAACTTTGAGCTCTGTTTTGTGGAGTTCGCTGGAGGACGCAAATGGAAGTTTTGAATACGAAAGTGATCGTAGACAATCTTCAAGTGCTGCGTGGAGCAATACAACAGCCGCTCGTAAAATATCAGTATTGTATTCATCTTTATCGTCTTTCATTCGCTCGTAAATTTTAATCAGATTCTTTACTCGATTAATGTTTTCGAGTGTCCTTTCACGAATTGCTTGTGCCATTTTATTTACCAAATCAATCCGATTTCATCGAGCCACTTCTCTCGCAAGGTTAGTTGTATCAAGAAATGCGACCATTCTCTTCAATGTAGAGATTCGTAAGTTGCCAAATACTCGAGTATTTGGCAACTTATCGCGAGAACCTTTGTAACGATGTCGTATGGTTATCCAATCCTGCTTGCTTTGCCAATAATGCCCATGCGCAAACGTATCTCGAAGCCTTTTGAACAAGCACTCATAGCCTCTTCCATCGTTATGGAAAATAAGAAATTCATCTGACGACCAAGTGCCTTCATCACGCCGCTGAACGTCACTCAGCTTGTCCAGCCTTAAAACATACAATCCGCAGCCATCCTCCAACGTCTTCTTGTTAAATTTGGCAGAAATGATGTTTACCCGCTGCGTTTCCCATGCGAGAACAACTTCATCGTAAGCGTAGGCCCGGAAAGTTGCAGACAGGCTATAGGGACTGTGGATTTTATCTTTATTCATCTTCGCCTATCCTTTAATGCGCCAAGCCCATTCAGGCAAGGCTTCCAACTGCGCCCGCCGTTCAGAGCTAAGCCGATCTTTCTTCTTGCGACGCTCACTTACCCATTGACCAAGGCGATATCCGTTTGAAGTTTGAAAATTCTGCGGAACCCTACTATGTCCATATTGTTCTACAAATTGAGTTAAATAGTTCAGACCCTCTTCCCATTGTTCTTCATGTACATCCCAAGTCCATCCAGAAACTGTTTCAAGAAGTAACTTTCGTTCAGGCGATAGCTTTTCTCGCCATTTTCGTTGCTCGCTGACCCATCCGCCAAGTCGGAATCCACTTTCCGTTCTATAAGTTCCCACCACTTTTGAGTTGCCGTACTGCGCCACATACTCTTGCAAAAGAGAAAAACCTGTTGACCAGCGCTCAGAAATACCATCCCATGCCCACCCAACTAATGCCTCAAGTCGAATTTTTCGCTCTGATGTAATGGTTTCCTGCCTTTTCCTTTGTTCACTGACCCATCCGCCAAGCCGGTAGCCGTTTGGCATTTTATATAGGCCTGGCACGTTTGCATGCCCCATTGAAGCTACATACGTCTGGAGATTTCGGAAACCTTCCTCCCATCTTTCATCAACAGCGTACCAAACCCATCCTTTCAGTGCTTCTAGTCGTAGTTTTCGCTCAATTGGAATGCTTTCCTGCCTTTTCCTCTGTCCTGTAACCCACTCACCAAGCCGATATCCTGTTTCCGATGCCCAAGTTTTTGGAACATTCGCATGTCCCATAGACACTGAATAGGTTTGAAGATTACGAAAGCCCTCTTCCCAACGCTCATCAACGGCATCCCATACCCAACCCGGCAATGCTTCAAGCCTACCTTTCTGATCAATAGATAAACTTTCCCTAGCCGATCGCTGCGCCAACACCCACTGGCCTAGTCGGTATCCATCGCTCATTTGATAATTATGAAGGACTCGGCAATGCCCCTCGCGATCCGCGAATTCCGTGAGGTGGCGAAATCCCATCTCCCACTGTTCAGTAAAAACATTCCACACCCAGCCTGAGACCGCCTCAAGGCGTTTTTTCTTGTCCGCTGGCAAACTATCTTTCGCGGCTCGCTGGGTGCTTACCCACACACCCAAACGATACCCATCGTTCGTTCGATAGTTCACAGGTAATAAACTACCTCCCTCGCGCTCAACGAATTCCGTGCAGTGTCGGAAGCCAATTTCCCACTGATCAGCACTGACATCCCACACCCATCCTGACACTGCTTCAAGCCGTTCCTTCCGCTCGGCGGATAAACCATCTTTTGCCTTTCGCTGGGTGCTTACCCACACACCTAAACGATACCCATCGTTCGTTCGATAGTTCACAGGTAATAAACTACTTCTCTCGCGCTCAACGAATTCTTTGAGGTGTCGGAAGCCAATTTCCCACTGGTCAGCACGGACATCCCATACCCAACCAGCTAATGCTTCAAGCCGTTCCTTACGCTCGGCAGCCAAAGCATCCTTAGTTGCTCGCTGATTAGTTACCCATATCCCTAACTTATACCCATCGCTCGTTTGAAAATTTCCATTGATTCGGCAGTCTCCTTCACGATCTGAAAATTTCTTGAGGTGACGAAATCCCACCTCCCATTTTTCATCTTGTACATCCCACATCCAGCCAAGTAATGCTTCAAGCCGTTCTTTCCGCACCGACAGCAAATTATTCTTATCCTTGCGCTGCTCCCCTATCCACTGACCCAAACGGTACCCATCGATCGTTTGATAAAGATAAGGAACTCGGCAATGCCCTTCGCACTTAGCAAATTCCGAGAGGTATCGGAAACCAGTTTCCCACTGGTCAGCACTGACATCCCATACCCAGCCTGGCGCTGCTTCAAGCCGTTCCTTTCTCACAGATGACATATCATTTTGGGCACCTCGCTGCACGCCCACCCACCTACCAAGTCGATCTCCAGCGGAAGTACAATAATAGTTGGGGATTAGACAATGCCCTTCGCGTTCTGCGAACGCCAGCAACTCCCCAAACCACTCATCCCAAGAAGCACCAAGGGGCTCCAGACACTCCGCCGTAATCGACTCCCGTATCATATCCAGCGACACACTCGGCCCCAGCACTTCCACGCGCTCATTGAAGCGGCTTTCATCGTAGCCGCCCGACCTGCCTTTGTCCTCGCGCATTTGGCGGATGATGTCGGTGAGCACATCATCCTGTTCCCGCATCGCGCCGAGCAAATCCCAGATGTCGTCAAAGCCGGTGCGCTGCAACGCTTCTTCGATGGATTCGTTGGCAGCTTGTTCGACAAACAGCGGCACCATCACATAACCGAATTCCTTACTAGGTGATTTTCTCATGGCGCGGCCAGTGGCCTGCACAATATCAACCTTGCTTTTGCGAGGCGAAATAAAAGCCACCATATCCACGGCGGGCACATCCACGCCTTCGGTCAGGCAGCGGGCATTCGACATCACGGCTTTTTTGGCTTGACGGAAGAATTTCATGTGATCTTCACGCAAAGAAGTTCGCATTTCACCGCTGACGTGCAGCGTGGTGAAATCGGGCAGGTGATTTCGAATGCCTTCGCCGTCCCCGGAGGTAAATGAACGTGCCGCCGCAACCGAACCGTGGAAGGTGAAGATGCGGCTCACGCCGTATTTCTCGACAGCTTTTTGCAGGGCAATCTGCAATGCCACCTGGCGGGCTTTGACCGTATCGCCATCGACAATGACTTTACCGTGCTGAAGCAGATGGTCGTTGACCATCGCGGAAGTTACCACCGAGATCACTACCTTGTAATCGCAGATGATGCCGCGCCTTGCGGCTTCGGCAAAACTCAGGGCATGAACAACTGGCCCATAAATTTCTGGCTTGTCCATCGAGTAGACCAGCGTGTTGTCGCCTTCCTTGTCTTTCTTGCGGATGTCGTAATGACGTGGAGTGGCGGTAAAGAACAGCCGCTTGCGGATCGGCAGGTTGGCATCTGCCAGCGCGAAGCTGAAGCGGGTTCCTTCCTTGCTGGCGGTTTTGTGGGCTTCGTCGAAAACGGCCAGATCGAAGGGCTGCGCCATGCCATCCGCGCCAACCGGCATACCATCGGCCACCACCTGCGCCGATTGATAAGTGGAGAAAACGATCCTGACGCCGTCGAATGGCTTGCTGAGGAACCGGCTGACGGCTGCGCTTTCCGTTGTTACCGGAAAGTCGAGATCGGCTTGATGCACGATCAGGTCATCCGCTCCTTTGGTCACCGTCGGGTCGGAACAAACGCACATGAAAGTGAGTTGCTCCCAGGCGGTTTCCTTCAACCACTCGTGCAACAGTTGGCGCACCAGCGCCAGTGACGGCACCAGAACCAGTAAGTTTTTGCAGCCGTGCTGTTCTGCGGCCCACAGCGCGACCAGTGATTTGCCTGTGCCACAGGCCATAACAACGGTGGCGCGGTCGTTTTCTACCAAACCGCGAGCAATCGCCGTCAATGCTTCCTGCTGGTGCGGTCTTGATTGCTTACGCGGCAGTTTGACCTGTCCGCTGCACAACCATTGCCGCATGGCCTCAAAATCTTCTGCGGCAAGGCGGTCGAAGTCGCTGCCACGAATGGGAATGAACCCGCTGCGGTCTTGCATGAGGCTGGGCAGCGTTTCGCAATTGGTGAACAAAACCCGCTGGCTGACTTGATCAGTCAATCCCATGAAGGTGGAAAGCTCATCCCAGGTGAGCGAGGGACGGTTACTGCGGAATTTGACCTGATAGGCCCGCAATTCTCCGTCAATAGTCAGATAAGTTCCGTCCACGCCCATATCACGCCCAGTATCGAGCGAAAGCGCCTGACGCTGTTCCAGCGGAATCGCTTCGAATGGCCATACCTCCTGTGCCAGAGTGATTTTCTGGGTGGCGAGATAGGCTTCGGCAAATATTTCAAAGGCATCGCCACGTTCCTTGTTGCCTGAGAGCGCGGAAATTCTGGCTTCAAGATCGGAAAAGGAATTCAGGCTATCGAAAAGGCCCGTGCTTAGTAAGCGATGAGCTGATGAATGTTTTGAAGTCATAATTTTGTCTGAGATATAAGCACAGTTTCTTCGTGTCAGATCTTACATTTGACATGCCCACCCTATATCCAACAACCAGCTCAGATTGTGGCTCGCTTCGCGCTCATAATTTAGCCTTTTTCGTTAGGCTGTTCGTTCGCTTGGCTACCTCAATTAAATAACGTAACGCTTCATTAACGGCTTCGGCATTCGGAAACGCAGCAATTACGTCAGGCTCTAAACGAACTGTATCGCAAAACCTTTTGCGCCCAGACCCCAGTTTTCTTACCTGCAAACTT
>JAUSAO010000048.1 GCA_030652475.1 Gallionella sp.
CCCCGAAGTTGACTCCGTGCTCGATGAGGTTTGCCTTTGCCTTGACTGGGTTCCAATCGATTTTCATTGTCGAAGTGTATGCACAATTGTCGTCCGCGTCAAGACATAATATGACATGAAAATTGGAGGAAGGCTAACGTAAAGTTGAGGGGCGCGCCGCTTTTGGCGCGTCCCTCTCGAACGCAAGGTTAGGTGCGAACAACACCGGCTACCCAACGGACAACAACCCATGCCGCGACAAGCCACAACGCCACGAAGAATGCGGCGGCGGTATAGCTGATGGGCCTGCTGGCGGCCTGTTTCGCTTGCGCCCGAGCGGATTCTAAAACCTCGGGTGGGGTAAGCCGGACAACCAAGGCCAAACCAAGCGGAACCAACAATAGATCATCAAGGTAGCCGATGACCGGAATGAAATCTGGAATGAGGTCAATGGGGCTGAGGGCATATGCAGCCACGAACACCGCTAGAGCGCGAACAAGAAGGGGCGTGCGTGGATCACGCGCAGCGAAATACACCGTGAGGGTGTGCTGCTTAAGTTGCTTGGCCTGAGCCTTCAGTGCGGCGAACATGCTCATAAGCACCTAACGTAGAAGTCACCGGCGCTGCGCGGCTTTATCGCGCAGCGTCCGTGTGGACTGCCGGGTTAGACGACGACTTCATCTTTGGTTGCTTCCAAGTCGCCGTCGTTTGTCTCGATCCATGACTCCAGACGTTTGAATATTTCTGGCCATACCGTGTTGTACTCGTGTTCAAAGACAGCTGTACAGAGTTCAATTGCGGAGACATGTTTTTCTTCGTACATAGCGCACATGTTGTTGGAAAACTCCGAGACGTGGTTAATGTCGTCGACTCGCGAGTACCCAAAACACATGCCTTCAAAGTTTGGGTGTGCACTTTCACACAATGATGCGTACAAACCTGAGATACCTGGGTAAGCCTTTTCACAGTGCTTGGTTAGCACCGTCACGATGTTGATTGCTTCATGCTTTGTCGTCTTATCTCGGGAGCCGAGAAGCAGAAGTGTGGTTTTCTTCGAAAACGCATGAAAGCTGAGTGTTCCATCCAGTACCTGTGCCGCAATTTGGTTCAGGTGAATCAAGACGGCGAGAGTTTCAAAGGCACTTCTAAGGAGTATGCGGGCGCCGAGTGCACGATGATTGATGTGCAGTTCATAGGACTGCGTAAGCAAGTCATGAATTCGCCAGAAAGTTGTTTCCCGAAGGACAAGGCCTCGAAATGGCGCTTTCCACTTATGAGCAACTGGATTCCTCGCGACAAGCCCTGCTACTTCGACCCGTGGGCAGAGTGATCGTTGCCAATTAGAAAGTGTTTCGGAGACTACGGGCATAGTCGTCTAACGTTCCAGCGGACGCTGCGCGACTTTATCGCGCAGCGTCCGCTGGAACGAAGTTAGGCATGGTGTCACTGAACACATTTTGCTACGATGGCTCGGCATACACCCGAAGTAACATCCAGTGTGCCCGGAGCGTCACCGGTCACGTTTAATTTGGAAACTCGCCCGTCTGTCAGGATAAAGTTGGCGTCGCATTGGTAGGTGTATTTGTCATAGAAGTTTCGATGGCTATAGGTCAGAAATTCCATATTGCCTTCTTTTGCTGATGAGTTCGGCGGCCCCATGCAACTCAGCAATTGCTGCTTTGACATGCCGCGCACTTTGGGGTTGAGTTCCTCTGTGCTTGGACCTGTGGCGCAGGCTGATAGAAAAATTACGGTTACGAATGGGACCGCCGCGTGGCGCATTTCCATTGATGCTCTCCTTTGTGAATGTCTAACGTAATGTATGCACCGAAATCGGTGTATATCCTGTGCTTAAAAAGAGTAGAATTCGGTTCGGCTTCAAGTTTAACTCCTTGTTTGTTTTTGACTACTTTGCACAATAAGGCGATGTTATGAACAATGAAATTACACCTGAAACCACTCCACCCAAGCTGCTGGATCAATTCCGCGACAAGATCAGGGTGAAACACTACAGCAGTCGCACAGAAACGCAATATGTACATCGGTATAGATTGCCGCTTACGGTAAGTTTTTACTACCCATTGGCGCTTTCATTCCCGTTCGTGCCGCTATAGTTTGAGGCAAACAATTCAACCTTGTGCAAAATTGCTAATAGCTCACTTGTTAGCGGGTTGGCTTTGTTGAGGATGGCCGCTTGCAACTCGGGATCATCGGGATAATCGTGCGCAAATTCGTTGCGCATCTCGCGCAATCTCAGCCACTGATTCGCCGACTCAATTGCGCCGATTTTTTCCAGAAGATTTAATTTGTCCAAAAATGCCGGGTAGTTTCCTGGTTCTTTGGTCAATTCTAAAACAGCGGGGAAAAGTTTCGCTCCCATCGCATCTTGCAGCTTGGCAAAGCGTGTCGAGAACTGATCCAGCACCGCCAATTCAGTATTGTTCAGAGCGGTGATTGCTTCGGCTGAGAGCGGGAATTTGCCGCTGAATTGAGACCTTGCCCAGGCTAATCTATCCGCGTGACGTTTACATACTTCTAACGACGCAGCGTAAGTCATGTTCATGAGAGTTTCACCCCGGTTTGTTTGGCGACTTGATAGATAGGCAGGTTTTCCTTGAAGCCCGGGCGACGGATCACCACATCAATTTTTTGTTCGCCTAGCTTTTTGTATAGGGCCACTAAAAAACGTAGTTTGGCTTCGATGATCTCGTCGGCATTGTCGGTGGCGGTTTCGATATACAAATCAATATCACCGCCCCGTGCGGCATCATCTACCCTTGAGCCAAACAGCCAGACATTGGCCGTTGCTCCAAAGTTTTCAGCAGCTGCCTCGCGTATGATGGAACACTGTTGTTCGCTCAGGCGCATGGCTGTTTACGCATGCGAGGCGGGGCTGCAGCCGCCTGTTATCGGCGTGATTTGCGCCTCGGGGCCACGGGTTTTGCGTTCGGCGCGCAAGGTAAGCCAGTTGCGTGCCGCGATCAGCAGTCCCAGTCCGATGAACGCGCCGGGTGGCAGTACGGCAAACAGGAAGCCGTGATAATCCGGTATCACGGTGATCACCAGCGACCTGGCGGATTCGCCCAGCGCCAGATCAATGCCGGACAACAGGGTGCCGTGGCCGAAGAGTTCACGCATACCGCCCAGCACGGCCAGCACAGCGGTCAGCCCCAGTCCCATTGCCAGACCATCGGCGGCGGATTGCAGCGCGGGGTTCTTGGAGGCAAAGGCTTCGATGCGCGCCAGTACGATGCAGTTGGTGACGATCAGCGGAATGAAGATGCCCAGCACGATGTACAGCGGGTACATATAGGCATTCATCAGGTACTGCACCACGGTGACCAGTACAGCGATAATCAGGATGAATACGGGAATGCGGATTTCGTTGGGCACGTAGTTGCGGATCAGCGCGACGGCGCCACTGGAAATTGCCATCACCAGCGTGGTCGCCAGCCCCAGGCTGACGCCGTTGACCACCGTGGAACTCACCGCCAGCAGCGGGCAAAGACCGAGCAGTTGCACGATACCGGTATTCTGCTTCCACAGACCGTTGTAAAAGATGTCCCTGAATTCCTGGAAGGTCATTTGGTTTTCTCCTTGACGGTGGGTGCGGATGTCTCGGCAGGGCGTGCGAGCAGCGTTGCGCGGTGTTGTTCAAAATAGTATGCGGCCTTGTGTACGGCTTTCACCACGGCGCGCGGGGTGATGGTCGCGCCGGCCATGTAGTCGAACTGGCCGCCGTCCTTCTTCACTTTCCAGTCCGTTTTTTTGCGTTTTGCCAGCGACTGGTCATCGAATCCCTTGATCCAGGGGCTTTTCGGCAACTCGATGTAATCGCCCAGTCCGGGTGTTTCGCGGTGCGATACCACGCGTACGCCGCTGATTTCGCCGTTGCGACCTATGGCGACGATCAGGGCTATCTTGCCGCTGTAGCCGTCGGGTGCGATGACTTGCAGCACGACGGCGCTGGGCTCGCCCTTGAGGCGTGCCAGATAGGCAATGCTGGTCTCGTCGGTGCCCAGCAGTTCACTGGGCGGCAGTTGCAGCGTGTCCTGTACGATGGCATTGTCGTATAGTTGCGGCGGCACAACCTGGGCGATCAGTTTGAGCTTCTCTTTCTCCACGCTCAGAGCGATGTTGTCGCGGGTGAGGTAGTAGGTCGAAGCCAGCACCAGCGTGGCCAGCACCGCAAAAAATAGCAGGTTGAGCGCGGCGTGGAAAGAGGCTCTCGCCATGGTGCGCCTCATGACTTTTGCCCTTTTTTGCCGAACACTTTGGGCTGCGTGTAAGCGTCGATCAGCGGCACGCAGATATTCATCAGCAAGGTGGCGAACGCCATGCCGTCCGGGAAGCCGCCGAAGGCGCGAATCAAATAAGTGAGCAGTCCCGCACCAAAGGCGAAAATCAATTTTCCCTTATGTGTGGTGGGGCTGGTGATCGGGTCGGTCAGTATGAAGAACGCCCCTATCATGGCCGCACCGGAGAACCAGTGAAACAGCGGTTCGACGTAGTGTGCGGGGTCTAGCAGATGGAAGAGGCCGGCGACGGCGAATAATGTGCCGAGGTATACGACCGGGATGTGCCAGCTGATGATGCGTGTGGCGAGCAGATAAAGTCCGCCGAGCAGGAATCCGGCGGCCACCATTTCGCTGCCGTGTCCCGCCAGTCGCCCATAGATGGGCATGTCGAGGATTTCCCTGATCTGTCCATCCAGATGCAATTGCGTCTTGAGCGTGTCCAGCGGGGTGGCCATGGTGAGGGCATCCAGCTTGATGCCCTCCGGGAATACGCCGAGGAATATATAGTTCAGCTGCTCGATGAAGCCCAGTTCGACGGATCCCATGCCGTGCGGACTGAGCCATTGCGTCATTTGTACTGGAAATGAAATGATCAGCACCGCGTAGCCTATCATCGCCGGATTGAACGGGTTGTTGCCCAGGCCGCCATAGAGATGTTTGGAGACGCTGATGGCGAAAGCCGTGCCGATCACCACCAGCCACCAGGGCGCGAGGGGCGGGATGGACAGGGCGAGCAGCCAGCCGGTGAGCAGCGCGCTGTTGTCCTTCAGGAACGGGGCTATCGGACGGTTGCGCAGTCTGAGCATCAGCGCCTCGGTGGCGAGCGCGGTGAGGCTGGCCAGCGTGATCGAAACCAGAATTGCCGGGCCGAAATGCCACACATACAGCGCGATGCCGGGTATCAGTGCCAGCAGCACCTTGAGCATGATCTGCGACACGCTGTCCGGTTTGGTAATGAAGGGTGAGAAAAATCCGGGCATATTATTCCTTGGTGTGCTCATTGACCGAAGACAGAGCCAGCTCGCGGATGCGTGTACGTCGCGCATCGATCTCGGCGATTTCCGCCTGTTGCTGTGGCGTCAATTGTTCGGTGTTGCCAGGTTTGCTGCCTGCCGCCTGTTGTTTGGCATGATCTATCGCCGCCTGAATTTTCAGATGCATGGTGTCTTCAGGATCAGCATCAACAGGAGCATCCGATACGCTTGCCCCCTCGCCCGCAGGCGGGAGGGGGGTGGGGGGAGGGGAGGCTGATTTCTGTGCCTTGGCGTCAAGCGCGGCTTTCTCCTTGGCAGCCAGTTTTTCGGCCTTTTCCTGCTTTTCGCGTTCGATGCGCTGTTCGCGATATTCATGTCGTTCGCGTGCCGCATCGGCCGCTTTTTTGCTGGTTTCCTGTGCCCAGATTTCACTTTTGGCAAAGCGATAATACTCTACCAGCGGAATGTTGCTCGGACAGACATAGCTGCATGCGCCGCATTCGATACAGTCGAACAGGTGGTATTCCTGAGCCTTGAGCAAGTTTTTTGACTGGGCGAACCAGAACAGCTCCTGTGGCTGCAACTCTGCGGGGCAGACATCGACGCAACGCGTGCAGCGTATGCAGGGCAAGGCCGGCAGAGCGGGAGGGAACAGGCTGTCGGACATGGCAATCAGGCAATTGGTCGCCTTGATCACGCCAACTTGCGCCGAGGGCAGGCGTATGCCCATCATCGGGCCGCCCATGATATAGCCACGGGTGTCGGGCAGTTGTTCAGCCTGGGCGACCAGTTCATTGACCGGTGTGCCCAGCAAGGCCTCGAAGTTCTGTGGCTGGCCGACGTTGCCTGTCACGGTGACGATGCGTGAAATCAGCGGTTCGCCGTGACGGATGGCGCGCCAGGTACTGTAGGCGGTGCCGACATTGAAGCATTGCACGCCCAGATTGGTGGAGCGCACGCCCGCGGCGACCTCGATGCCGGTGAGCACACGGATCAGCTGTTTTGCGCCGCCGCCCGGATAAATGGTGGGCACGGCAACCACTTCCATGCGCTCATACTTGCCGTCAAGTACAGCGGCACGCATGGCCGCGATGGCTTCCGGCTTGTTGTCTTCGATGCCGATCAGTACTTCTTCCGCGTACAGCAGGGCGCACATGATCTCGGCGCCTTGCAGGATTTCTGCCGCGCGTTCGCGCATCAACAGGTCGTCGCAGGTGATGTAAGGCTCGCATTCCGCGCCGTTCAATACCAGTGTCTTGATCTTGTGTTTGTGTGCGTATAGCTTCATGTCGCTGGGGAATGCTGCTCCGCCCAGGCCGACTACACCGGCGGCGCGCAGGCGGTGGCGCAAATCGGTGTGCGCCAGTGCTTTCCAGTCATCGCATGGTTCGCGTGCGATCCATTCGTCATTGCCATCGGGAATCAGGGTGATGCACAGGTCGGGGATGCCGGAAGGGTGGGCGACGGGCTGCATGTCGATGGCGGCAATCACACCGGAAGTGGGGGCGTGTACCGCGCTGGAGACGTGTCCTTCGGGTGCGCCGATAATCTGGCCCTTGAGCACGCATTGACCGATTTCAACAACAGGCTTGGCGCTGTTGCCGACATGCTGGTGCAGCGGAATGACCAGCCTGGAGGGTAACGCAGCTTGCGCAATCGGCTTGTGGTTCGATTGCGCTTTGTTGCTGGCTGGATGGATGCCGCCGTGAAATGGGTAGAGTGTTCTCATTGAGGCATTATTTTGACGGAGTCAGGGCGTACACGGGATATTTCCACTTCCAGTTGCTGATGTTTTCTGCGATCTTCACCATGTCGATGCAGTCCACCGGGCAGGGCGCGACGCACAACTCGCAACCGGTGCATTCCGCCGCGATGATGGTGTGCATCTGTTTCGCCGCGCCGACAATCGCGTCCACCGGACAGGCCTGGATGCACAACGTGCAACCGATGCAGTTGTTTTCGTCGATAAAGGCGACGGCTTTGGGTTTGGGCGTGGTGTCACCGCCGAAGGGTTTGAAGTCCACCCCCAGCAGATCGGCGAGTTTGTGTATGCCTTCTTCACCGCCGGGCGGGCACAGATTGATGTCTGCAACGCCTTCGGCTATTGCTGTCGCATAAGGTTTGCAGCCGGGGAAACCGCATTGTCCGCACTGTGTTTGCGGCAGTACGGCGTCGATTTTTTCGACCAGCGGGTTGCCTTCAACGTGGAATTTGATTGCGGCAAAACCCAGCACCGCGCCCAGCGCGATGGCGATGGCCGCCATAACCAGTAATGCGCTGAGCATTATTTGACCAACCCGGAGAATCCCATAAAGGACAGGCTCATCAGTCCGGCCGTGATCATGGCGATTGCCGAGCCCTTGAAGATGCCGGGAACATCCGCGCCTTCCATGCGTTCACGCATTCCGGCGAACAGGATCATCACCAGCGTGAATCCGAGTGCGCCGCCCATGCCGAAAATCAGTGATTCCATAAAATTGTGTTTGGCCTGTACGTTGAGCAGCGGTATGCCCAGCACCGCACAGTTGGTGGTAATCAGCGGCAGATAGATGCCCAGCACCTGGTACAACTCCGGGCTGGTGCGCTGAATGATCATTTCGGTGAATTGCACGATGCCGGCGATGACCACGATGAACGACAGCGTGGTGAGATAAGCCAGCTCCGGCCCCAGCAGATACTGGTTGATCAGGTAGCTGCTGCCGGAGGCCAGCGTCAGCACGAAAGTGGTGGCTGCACCCATGCCGATGGCGGCTTCCAGTTTCTTGGAAACCCCCATGAACGGGCATAAGCCGAGTATCTTGACCATCACGATGTTGTTCACAAACACCGCGCCAACCAGGATCAGCAGATATTCAGTCATTGTTACGCTTTCAAAAAGTGTGCCGGATTATCCGATTATTCATGGTGGGCTTCAACTGCTTTGTCGGAATATCCATATGACGGCAGGTTATTTTGTAGTTACGGGCGCCTGATCCGCAGGGTTGCCGCCGCGTCTATCCTGCCGGTGGGATTGCTCAGAGGCTGGACCACAAACCTGCAGTGGCTCCCCAGGTTGAATCGCTGCCAGTGCTTGCGTTGACGCCGAAGGTGAGTGCGGTGGACGGGCTGATGCGATGATCCACGTCTATCATGGTGCGTATTGAATTCTGCTTTACGCTCTGAGCCGGCAGTGTGAAGTTCCACAAGCCGATCACATTGCCGGTTACAGCGTTCACGGTTTTGTTGATGTGGCGTACGGCTTCCAGCCCGATACGCAAGTCTGTCGTATCGGACAGCGTGAATTTGGCGGCATTGCCGATACGCAGATTGCTAATCCGCCAGTTGCTGGCAGAAAACTGTGCCGGAAAACCGCCGCCGGTTTCGCTGTAGGCATCGAGTTTGATGCTCTCCCGGGTATAAGCAATGTACGGGCTGATACTCATGTCGTGATATTTGGCCGCATCCTTCCAGTCGAGGCGCAGGCGTACGGCAAAGGTGTCGGCCTTCGGACTTGCATTTGAAGTGTCCAGGTTGGCCCCGTTCTTGTAGGTGCGGCTCAGCTCGGTGCTGAAGCGACCGAAGTAGCCGGTAACGCTGGGCTGGAATCCGTTGGCAAAGGCATGCGCACCTTCTGCGATGAGGGATTGGCCGTTATAGCGCGCCGTTCCGCCGACTGCCAGAGTCTGTTGAACTGCTTGCAGGCCGACGCCGACACCGAGCCGGGTGTTGCCGATGTCCTGACAGACTCCGACTTCCGCCAATTGTATGTTGGTGTCATCTGTTTTATGGCGTGCCGCATCGGCAACGGCCCATACGCAGGTGTCATTTGCATTGCTGCGGGTCAGGCCGTTATCCAGTAATGAGCGATGGTGCGCACCGAACAGGGTCAGATTGGGCAGGTCTGCGAAGCCCCGGCTTAGCGATCTGTTGTAAGCGGGAATATCGGTAAGCAGGCCGCTCGCCCGGCCCACACGCGCCAGCCAGGGCTGAGTGAATCCGCCCGGATCGATACCGTTACCCACTACCACATTGCCGTTTTCGCTCACGCCTGTGGCATTGCTCAGGTTCCAGCCTGCCGGTACGAACACTCCGGCTGAAGCAAGCCACCCGACGACGGGCGCTATTCCGCCGGCCTGTGTCCAGCGGAATGCCTGACTACTTCCCCCCAGCGTTACGCTGCTGGATCCCACGATGACGCTGCCGTCAAAAGAAGCGGCGTTTGCCCGACTCGCTGCGTCTCCGGGAAGAAATCCCAGTCCGGTCATGATGCCGCCCTTCCAGCGGAATGCCTCCGTACTGACGCCATTACCGCCGTCTCCGACCACGGTAGTGCCATCGGCCGAAATGCCGTAAGCACTGCTGTATAAACCGCCCGGAATAAATCCCAGGCCGGTCATGCCGGTCGCCTGCGTCCAGCGGAATGCCTGGGTGGCGATGGGGCTGTTGCTTAAACCGACCACCACGCTGCCGTCTGCTGAAACCGCATAAGCAAAACTTCTCGCATAGCCCGGCAAGACGCCCAGACCGGTCATCACGCCACCCGTCCAGCGAAAGGCCTGCATGAGACCTATTGGAATGCCGCTGTATCCGACCACTACGCTGCCATTGCCTGAGACTCCCTGTGCCGTACTGTAGCTGTCGCCGGGAAGGAAACCCAGGCCGGTCATTACGCCGCCAGACCAGCGGAAAGCCTGTGTTTTTCCGGGGATATCGGCTCGACCCACGACGATGTTGCCATTGCCTGAGGTGGCCGTAGCCATGCTGGTGGTGCCGCCGACAAGCGTGCCCAGGCTGGTCAGCACGCCATTCGACCAGCGGTATGCAACCGTGCTGACGCCTGGGGTGTTGCTACCCACCGCCGTGCTGCCGTCGGCAGAAATGCCGTTGGCTCTGGCTGATGTGCCGCCCAGTCCGGTGAATATATCTGCGGCCTGAGCTTGCACTGCCAGTGCGCTGAGTACGACGGCGGCAAGCTGTTTCAGGAAAAGAAATGGGTAAACGGGAGAGGTTGTCGGGCACATGTTGTTTGTGTCGTCTAAATTTTAGATAAGGATGCTGATGTTAAGGAATAAACCGCTAACTATCCAGGGAAATGCTGATTTATTCCATATGGCTGCGTGCGGTGTTTATACCGGATCGCCTTCCTCATCCAGATAGAATTCATTCAGCGCGCGTTCAACTTCGGCCATGTGAGTGAGCACAGGCCCGCCTCCCATCATGATGCCGATAGAACACACTTCCATGATTTCCTCTATCGTCACACCGGCGTGTTTACAGGCGCGCACATGCAGGGCGATACAGTAATGGCATTGCTGGGTGAGCGCCATGCCCAGTGCGATAAGTTCTTTTTGCTTCTTGTCCAGAATGCCCGGTTGCATGGCTTCGGCCATGAAAGCCTGCACTTTGCCCATCAGCTTGGGGCGGTATTCGGCCATCAGTTGCAGGCCACGGTGGGCGTGTTCCAGTATTTTGCGTTCGCTGTCCGAGCCTTTGGTTTTTTTGGTCATGTCGATTCCTTTACGAGTTAATGGGGGTTCTTTAACGTGAAACTCGCGTAGCGATTCGTTTGCCCTTTCCCTCGCTTGCGTGGGGGAGAGCGTAGCGAGGGGGCTCGGGCATGGCGAGCTTCATTATTTGGGGTGGCTACTTGCCATGCCCGTTAGTGCGGCAGCGCATTCTGCAATTAATGCCGGGCCGCGATAGATCAGCCCGCTGTAAATTTGCACCAGCGCAGCGCCTGCCGTGATTTTTTCTGCGGCATCCGCGCCGTTCAGGATGCCGCCCACGCCGATGATGGGCAGCGCACCCTGCAATTGGGCGGCAAGCTGGCGGATTACAGCGGTGGATTTGTCGCGTACCGGCGCGCCGCTCAGGCCACCGGTTTCATTGCCATGCGGCAGGTTTTCGACGCCCGCCCGTGACAGCGTGGTGTTGGTGGCGATCACGCCGTCGATGCGATGTTGCACCAGTAAACGGGCGATTTGTGTGATTTGCTCGCCTTCCATGTCCGGCGCGATCTTCAGGGCGACGGGTACATATTTCCCATGCAGGTCGGCCAGCTTCTGCTGTTCGGCCTTTAGTTGCGATAGCAGGTCGTTCAGCGCGGTTTCGTCCTGCAACTGGCGTAGATTTTTGGTGTTGGGCGAAGAGATGTTGACTGTGACGTAGCTGGCGTGTGCATACACTTTGCGCAGGCAGATCAGATAATCGTCGGCGGCATTTTCGATGGGTGTTGCGGCATTCTTGCCGATGTTAATGCCTAATATGCCTTTGTAATCAGAATGTTGAACGTTGTGTATCAGTGCATCCACGCCCTCGTTGTTGAAACCCATGCGGTTAATGATGGCGGATGCGGCGGGCAGACGGAACAGGCGCGGTTTGGGATTTCCCGGTTGCGGCAGCGGCGTGATGGTGCCGATCTCGATGAAACCGAAGCCGAGTGCCGCCAGGCCATTGATGCAATCGCCGTTCTTGTCCAGACCCGCGGCCAGGCCGACTGGGTTGGGAAAATTCAGACCCATCACCGTGCGCGGATCGCTGGGGATATTTGCCGCGAGCAGCCCGCTTAATCCCAATGAATACGCGGCATTCAGGCTGTTCAAGGTGAGATGGTGAGCGGTTTCCGGGGCTAGACGGAACAGTGCGGGGCGGAGCAGAGAGTACATTGTTAAACTTTCATTGGCGGCGATTGGATACAGGTTTTAGTCTTTTGGTTTTCAACTAACGACTAGCTACTTACGTCTGTTTTTAGCTATTTTTTCACGACAACCGGAATCGGGAATTTTCGTTGTGTGGTGCGCGTCTTGCCACGCCATTGCTCGGCGATGACATCACCCAGTTGCATGCACAGCAGGCCGAACAATGCAAAGCCTGCCTGCGCGAACAGCGGGTGGGGCAGGTTGCTGATCAGGCTGCCATCGGCAACCTGATAAGTGTAATTGACCAGATTGCCCACGATCAGTCCGGCCAGCGCAGCGCAGATCAAACGTCCCCAGTCACCGGAGTTGACCGCAGCGAAAACAGTGCTCTCGTGCCACAGCAGTTGCAGCGCGGCTAACAGCAGCAAGGGAGCTAGCCACATCAACCAGAACAGGTAAGCTGGCCAGGCTGCGCCGCCCAGCAAGCCTGCGGTGGCAGCGGCAATGAGGGCGAATGCCAGCGTTTCGTCGCCGATTTCGGGCAGGGCGGGTCCGCGCGCCAGAAATTTCAACAAACCATGAATGGAGCCGAGCAAGGCGCGGGTAATCAAAACGGCGGGTGCCAGCAGCGCGAACAGAATGGAGAACAGGATGCCTGAGCCGTCTTGCTCTGTCGCCCAACTGGCCGTGTACAGATTCAGGTAAACCAGCAACCAGCACAGCACGACACTGGCCGCGCCCAGCGACAAATAATATTTGAGCTGTCTGGCAAGCGGACTGTTGCCCGTGCTGATTTTGACCAGCTTGTTGATCAGCAGCAAATAGCTGATCAGCATGAAAATGCAGGTGATGGTGGCGCCGACAGTTATTTTGGCATCAGCGCTATCGAGTGCGCTCCATTCGGCGCCGCTTAAGGCAAACCCTGCCAGCGGCAGCAACAGCAGCGTAAATATAAAAATTCCTAATCGCGTTTTTATGTGAATTCTCCTACGGCAGGGTTCAGGTCAGCGCCATCGAGCGTCTGCCAAATGCCATTTTGCAAGCCTTGTGCAGGCTGATATTGAGTTTTGTACGACATTTTGCGGCTATCTTTTATCCAGTAACCGAGATAAACGAAATCCAGGTTGAGTTTGCGGCACAGTTCGATTTGCCAGAGTACGTTGTACACCCCGAAACGTGCGCGCGGCAAATCCGGATCGTAAAAAGTGTATACCGAGGACAGTCCATCGCTGAGCAGATCAATCACGCTGACCATGCGCAGCACGCCCTGATCGCGGAATTCTACCAGCAGTGTATCAATATGGCTCTGCAATAAAAAGGTCTGGTAGGCATCGTAGTCGTCATTGTCCATGCCGCCATCGGGGTGGCGAGCGCGTTGATAACGTTGGTACAGTGCGTAATATTCAGCCTGGTCCTGCAACGGGTGCAGCGTGGCCTTGAGTTGTGCGTGCTGCGTCCAGGCACGGCGTTGTGAGCGACTCGCCGTGAATTGTTTTGCCTGTACGCGTAACTGCATACAGGCGTTGCACTCGTCGCAGCGCGGGCGATAGACATGGCTTCCGCTACGCCGGAAGCCATGCCTGACCAGTTGAGAATACAACGGGGCGTTAATCAGAAATGAGGGGGTGGCAACTTGTGAGCGCGCCTGCAATCCGGGCAAATAACTGCACGGATAGGGTGCGCTCAGATAAAAATGCAGCGCGGAAATGGGGATGTCGTGTAACGAGCTCATTTGAAGAGGTCGGCGTCGAATGACCAGTCAGTAACAGGCGCACAGTTTACCAATTCTTCCAGTCGCACAACGAATTCACTGCGTGGAATTTTTTTCGCGCCGAGTGAGGCAAGGTGCGGCGTATACATCTGGCAGTCGATCATGCTTGTCGTGGAGTGGGTCAAATGGCTGGCACCCCAGCGTTCCATCTGACGGGTCAAATGCGCCAGCGCTATTTTGGAGGCGTTGCTGGCCAGGCTGAACATGGATTCGCCATAGAACATCTGTCCTAGGGTAACGCCATACAAACCGCCGATCAGTTTGCCATCCATCCACGTTTCCACGGAATGTGCGTAGCCCAGACTGTGCAGCGTGCAATACGCAGCAATCATCTGTTCGTCTATCCAGCTGCCGCGCTGTCCGCCGCGCGGCGCCGCGCAGGCGCGCATCACCTGTTCGAATGCGGTATCAGTGCGTACCTGATAATTGCTGTTGCGCAATATTTTGGCGAGTGAGCCGGACAGTTTAAATTCCTGGGGTATCAGCACCATGCGCGGATCGGGACTCCACCACAGTATCGGTTCGCCGGGGCTGAACCACGGAAAAATTCCCTGACGATACGCCTCCAGCAAACGTGCGGCAGAGAGCGCTCCACCCGCCGCCAGCAGGCCGTTGGGTTCGCGCAATGCCTGCGTCGCCGGCGGAAATGGCGTGTTTTCAAGTAGCCAGGGAATCATGAAATCAGCATTGAGGGTCGCCTCAGACCTTGTGCGGACATTGTTTTTTGGTGCAATCGGCATAGATATGCAGTGCATGGTCACGAATGCTGAAGCCGCGGTCAGCGGCAACTTTTTCCTGACGCGCTTCGATGGCCGTATCGTAAAACTCTTCCACACGTCCGCATTGCAGGCAGACGATGTGATCGTGGTGCTTGCCCTGATTGAGTTCGAACACCGATTTCCCCCCCTCAAAGTAATGGCGTACCAGCAAGCCGGCCTGCTCGAACTGGGTCAGTACGCGGTAAACCGTGGCCAGTCCCACATCATCACCACTCGCCAGCAATAGTTTGTACACATCCTCTGCGCTCATGTGGCGTTCCTGACCGGATTCAAACAGGCTCAGGACCTTGAGTCGTGGCACGGTGGACTTCAGTCCGGCATTCTTCAAATGCTCTGGCTGGTGCATGTCAGCGTCTCCTTATCATTTTTTCGCATCATGCCTGAAAATGCTTGCAATCGCAAATGAGAACGATTATCATTTGCATCCTCAATCGATAAAGGATAGCCATGAAAAACATTTTATTAGTCACGCTGCTGTTTCCGCTGGCAGCTTTTGCGGCCGATGCCGACTACACACTGGTGATCAGGGAGCATCGTTTTCAGCCCTCCGAACTGATTGTTCCGTCCGGAAAAAAGATCAAACTGCTGATCGTGAACCAGGACGCTACGCCGGAAGAATTCGAAAGTCATGCGCTGAACCGGGAGAAGGTGATCGCCGGAAACAGTAAAGCCACCCTCTATATAGGGCCGCTTGATTCGGGTCGTTATCCCTTCTTTGGCGAATTTCATGAAGCGAGTGCAACCGGCGTCATCATCGCCCGATAGGAGAAACAGATCATGTTCGGAACCGCCATTATTGTTTTTCGGGAAGTATTGGAAGCGGCCATCATCATCGGAATCATCGCGGCGGCCACGCGCGATGTTCCGGGCAGCAGACGCTGGCTAATTGCCGGATTGCTGGCCGGTCTGGCCGGCTCTGCAGTGGTCGCCAGCTTTACCGATGTGATTGGATCACTGGCCAGCGGCATCGGTCAGGAAATCTTCAACGCCATAGTGCTCGGCATTGCGGTGCTGATGCTGGCCTGGCACAACATCTGGATGGCCTCGCACGGTGCCGCGCTGGCGAGCAGCGCCCGTTCTGTCGGCGGTGACATCCGTGACGGGCGCCGTGCCTGTTCGGTGCTGTTTCTCATCGTCGGACTGGCCGTTCTAAGAGAAGGATCGGAAACCGTGCTGTTCCTCTACGGCATCGCTGCCGCCGGGAGCGGGGGGCAGTCGTCGATGCTGCTGGGCGGCCTGCTCGGCATGACGCTCGGTAGCGCGGTTGGCTACATGATTTATGCCGGGCTGCTGCGCGTGCCGATGCGCTGGTTTTTTTCGGCAACCAGTGTGCTGGTCTTGTTGCTGGCTGCTGGCATGGCCTCGCAGGCCGCGCACTTTCTGATTCAGGCCGATTTGTTGCCCAGTCTTGCCGCCCCTCTGTGGGATACCTCGGCAGCGCTGCCTGAAAATGGACTGCCGGGAATCCTGCTGCACAGCCTGATCGGATATGACGCACGTCCGGCGGGTATGCAAATTGTGTTTTACATGACCGCGCTGATCACCATCGTCATCGGCATGAAATGGGCCAACCGCCCGCGTATAGCTATTCGTTCAACTACAGGAGCTGTTTAAATGAAACGTAAATTCAATACCCTCGTCTTATGTCTGGGCGCCATCTATACCGGCATGGCTTATGCCGGCCCGGCGGCTTATGTCTATACTCCGACCGTAGAATACGGTGAGCGGGAAATCGATTTCAAACACGGTTCAGCCAGGCAACAGGATGGCACGCTCAGGCAGGTAACCAGTCTGGGTTTGGGTTATGGCGCGACGGAATACTGGTTTACCGAGGTTTACCTGAAGCAGGAACGCAACGGCAATCAGAACGTGACTCTGGCTGAATGGGAAAACAAGTTTCAGCTGACCGAAACCGGGAAATACCCGGTGGAGTTAGGCTTTGTCGCAGAACTGGAAGCGCCGTTAAGCGGCAGTGCGCCATGGGAGGTCAAGCTCGGCCCCTTGTTGCAGACAGAATTCGGCAAGATGCAATTGAACGGGAACCTGCTTTTTGAACGCGCATTCGGCATGGCGGACGAGAGCGGCGTACCTTTCGTCACCAACCTTGCTTACCAGTGGCAAGTCAAATACCGCTGGCAATCCACCCTTGAATTGGGTGTGCAAGGTTTGGGCGAACTGGGGAAATGGGATAACTGGTCCGGGAAAAATGCGCAATTGCACAGCGTCGGCCCTGCGGCATTTGGAAAATTCCCGCTCGGCAACCGGCAGGCCATCAAATACAACGCGGCCTGGCTGATAGGCACCAGTGCCGCCACACCCAACCATACCTTCAGGGCGCAGGTCGAATATGAATTTTGAAAGCAGGATTCAGAACGTAAATCCATTCATCTCACACTGCTGCCAGTAGCTGAACAGGATATGATTCCAGCACTGGAATCAGCTTTAGGGGCCGCTAACTTCTTGGGCGAAATCACGCCAGACAAATTGGTCGGTCAATAAACTGGCTCAAGGAATCACCAAACAGTTTGACATTGCTATCCTGTCTCGCTAGTATCAAACCATGATTGCTACATTTAACTGCAAAGACACTCAAGCACTATTTAACGGGATGCGCGTTCCCCGATTCACCCATATAGCAGCGGTGGCGATGCGCAAACTGCAACAAGTGCATGCAGCGGCAACGCTGGATTTCTTGTATGTGCCGCCGGGTAATCGTTTGGAAGCGCTAGGGGGGTCGGGCAGGGCAGCACAGCATACGCATCAATGATCAATGGCGCGTGTGCTTTGTCTGGCGCGAAGGCAATGCTTCTGCGGTTGAAATTGTGGATTACCACTAGGAGAACAACATGAAACGCGACATTCCACTGGCACACCCCGGCGAGATATTGCTGGAAGATTTTTTGAAACCGATGGGCATCAGCCAATATCGCCTGGCAAAAGAGATCGGCGTGACGCAACGGCGCATCGGGCTGATATGCTCAGGGCAACGCGCCATCACCCCCGATACTGCGCTACGGCTCGCCGCCTTCTTCGGAACGGATGCACAAAGCTGGGTGAATCTGCAAGCACACTACGACACCGAAATGGCACGCGAAGCGATGGGCGAAATTATTAGGCGAATTCACCGCTACGAGCCTGCGCACGCTTAAGGCAGGGCATCCTGTGCAGTCCTCAGTCCTTCGCTCAAAACAACGAGCGCAAAGCGCGACTATCATTCAGCAACTTAACGGTCTCATCGTTTAGTTGCGTGGGAAGCCCCATGCGGGCTTGTTTTTAGGCGAAGACCCTTGCGGTCCTTCGCTCAAAACAACGAGCGCAAAGCGCGACTATGTTTTTAGGCGAAGACCCTTGCGGTCTTGTTCTTCGATCCTGTTTTTAAGCCATGCCTCGATGTCGCGCAATTCCTTGTCGTTTACCGAGTGTTGCATGGCGTATTCATGCCAGGTAACGACATAGCCCTGTGCCAGTAAACACGCTTTTGAGGCCGCGCCCAGACTGTAGGGTACGACGGTATCGTTAAGTCCGTGCGCCATGAAGATGGGGGTTTCCCGTGAAAGGGCGGTGGCTTCCGCTTGAGTTGATTCAGCCAGCGGCAGATAGGTCGAGAGGGCCAGTACACCGGCCAGTGGCACAGTCTGGCGCAATGCGGTATGGAGCGCGATGGCACCTCCCTGGGAAAAACCAGCCAGAAAAATATGTTGTGGCAGGATGCCGCGCGAAACTTCCTGTGCGATGATCGCTTCGACATCCGCTTGCGAGGCGCGTATGCCCGCTGCATCCTGCCGCGCCTCAATTTTATCGCTGGCGATGTCATACCAGGCGCGCATGACAAACCCGCCGTTGATGGTAACCGGGCGTTTGGGCGCATGCGGGAAGAGATAACGTACCGCCACAGGCAGTTGTAATTCATCCACCATGGGCACAAAGTCCTGACCGTCAGCACCCAGGCCATGCAGCCAGATGATGCTGTATTGAGGCTGTTTGCCAGATTCAAGGGTGATGTGCGAAAGAATAGCGGTCATGTATTGCTCCTGTTCGTTGTTTTGCCTGCTTGCGTCAGCGCTTATCATTGCGCCTGAATGAAGACTAAAGGTTTGTGGCGTTTTGCCGATAGTTATGGCGATAGAATGATAATGACCAGCATGGAATTATAGGCAGGAGGGGCGAAATGAAAAGATCAATAATACCTACATCGGTTGAACGAGTGATGCGCGACGACGATTTTATCGTCTCCATGACGGACCTTAAAGGTCGTATCACCTATGGCAACAGGATTTTTATAGAATTTTCCGGTTATGAAGAGAACGAACTAATCGGTACGCAACATAATATTATTCGCCATCCAGACATGCCGCGCGCAGTCTTCAAGTTGCTTTGGGATAAAATTCAGGCCGGGCAGGAATGTTTTGCCTATGTCAAAAATATGTCCAAGGACGGCGGATTTTATTGGGTGTTTACCAATGTAACGCCTACTTTCGATCCGAAGGGCAACGTTACAGGGTATTTCTCGGTACGTCGCAAGCCCAGGATAAGCGGGATACAGACCGTAACGGGGTTGTATGCCGCCATGCTGGAGGCGGAAAAAAAGGCCGGAGCAGCGAATGCCATTGCTGCTTCCACGCAAATACTCGTTAATGTATTGACTGAAAAAGGGCTCAGCTATGATGAACTTATCCTTGCAATCTAAGTTTTCGGCGCTGCTCTGGTCGTTTTCCTTCGGTACGTTGGCGATTATTCTGACCAGCTTCGCGCTGCATGGCGTTGAGGTTTTTATGCTGATTTTTCTGGTGGTGGGTGTCGCTGTTTCCGCGCTGGGGCAATGGCTGGTAAGGCGCTGGCTGGCACCACTCGTTCAGTTGAATGAGGTGATTAGAAGCGTTGCAAAGGGCAGTTTCAACCAGCGCATTACCGGGATTTCGGATACAGATGAAATCGGCAATTTGTGCTGGAACGTGAACGATATGCTGGATCAGCTAGGCGCCTTCTTTCGCGAGCAGGAAACCAGTTTTCGCGCCAATCTGGCCGGGGATTTTCATCGTGTTGCGATGAATGGCGGGATGCACGGGGGATTTAACAAGGGCTTGTCCAACCAGAATATATTGCTGGGGGGCATGGTGGAGCAGAAGAAGGGCGCGATGCGCAATAATCTGTTGTCCAAGGCGCATCATTTGAACACCCATAATTTGTTGGGCAACCTGGCTTCCAATCAGCAGGACTTGAAGATTATTACCGACAACATGGAGGCGCTCGCCAAATTGGCACAGCGTACCAGTGAAGATGCGGAAGCCAGCCAGTCATCGGTCAAGGATATCGTGGTGAGGTTATCCGGAATCACCGAGCGTGTCGAAAGTGCCAATGCGGCTATTACTCAGCTGAATGCGCGCAGCACGGAAATCAACAAGGCGGTCGGACTGATCACGTCGATTGCCGATCAGACTAATTTGCTGGCGTTGAATGCGGCGATTGAAGCCGCGCGTGCAGGTGAAGCGGGGCGTGGTTTTGCCGTGGTGGCCGATGAAGTGCGCAAGCTCGCCGAGAATACCAAAAATGCGTCCGAATCCATCGGACGCGTGATGCTGATGTTGCAGGGCGAGGCCAGCAAGATGCTGGCGGATTCGGAGGAAATGCATGAGATTGCCCAGGCGTCACAAAGTGTGATTTCGCGTCTGGAAGAGAAATTTGGCAGATTCTATCAGTCCGCAAAAGTGACATTGAGCAGTGCGCACTACGCGCAGGATTTGAGCTTTGCGTCACTGATCAAGGTGGATCATGTTATTTACAAACAACGTGCTTATGCACTGATTAACAGCCCGAAAGATGATGACTTGCGCAAGGCGATAGGCGTGGATCATCACAACTGCCGCCTGGGCAAGTGGTATGACGGGGCGGGTAAAGCGGTGTTCGGTGATTTGCCTGCATATCGCGCCCTGCTTCATCCGCATAGTCAGGTGCATGCCGGTGCGCATAAGGCGATGTCCTTGCTTGATGCTGGCTGGGAACATGACGAGAAGGTGCAGGAGGCGATGATAGACGCGATGGCCGGATCTGAAGCCAGCAGTGCCGTTGTGATGGAAATCTTGAATCGAATGGTGGCCGAGAAACATCCGGAGCTGGCGAAAGGACATTAACGGCGGTAAGTGGGGAGTGGTCATAATTAATCAGGTAAACCCCCGGTCATGCCGGGGGACTCAGCAAGGTTTGACCGTGTGATACGGTCGCACAGTATTATTCCCTCCCCTTGTACCCGCAAGGGGCATCCCCGCCGAGTGCGGCAGCAAGCTGCTCGCACTGGCGTGAAAGGGGAGGGTTAGGGTGGGGATGGGTTTTCATCGTGGGTAGATGC
>JAUSAO010000053.1 GCA_030652475.1 Gallionella sp.
CTTGGGTATGAGCGCAACCGGAAGCTTGCTCGTTGTCGTCTACACGCACAGGGAACCAAACATCTATCGAATAATTTCTGCTTGGAAAGCACATAAACGACAAAGGATTCAATATGAAAAAAATCGCCGCTGAACCGTATCGTGATATTGATTTTTCCTTGGCAAAACAGGGTGCTGTCATTCAGCCTGCGGTGGGGAAAATGAAAATATCCATTCGTCTTGACAACCGTGTTATCGAATATTTTCGTGGCCTGGTTGATGCTGATGGTGAGGGCAATTACCAAACACTGATCAATGATGCACTGGTTACTTATATCCAGCAACGTTCACTACTTGAAGCTGTACGCCAAGTTGTTCGCGAGGAAATTACTCCTACAAAAACAAAAGCACGTACTGTGCGCGGCAGTGCTGTTCATGCATAACGGCTAACCCGCCATTCGAGAGCGACGCCGCAAAAGCGCGGCGCGCCTCAGACCAATAGGGGACAGACCACGGTTTTTTGTTCTGGAGTATTTTTCATTTTCTCGTTGTAAGCGTAATATCAGCGCATGAAAGTATCTGAGTTATTACGACTGCTGGAAAAAGATGGTTGGCTCATCGTGCGTCAACGCGGGAGTCATCGCCAATTACACCACAATACGGAACCGGGTACCGTTACGGTTGCTGGTAAACCGAGCGTAGATGTTCCTCCCGGCACATTAAACAGTGCGCTCAAACAGGCTGGATTAAAGGAGTAATTCCATGCGCTACATGGTTGTTATTGAAAAAGGCTTATCTAGTTACGGTGCGTTTGTCCCGGATTTGCCTGGCTGCATCGCCGTTGGCGAAACGGAAGCAGAGGCTCTTACACTTATTAAGGAAGCCATCCAGTTTCATCTTGAAGACATAAAAGCTGGCGGACTTCAATTTCCGCCACCTGCATCAAAGAGTACCTTTGTTGAAGTTGCTTTGGCTGCCTAACGACATTGAAGCGGAGCGCGCAACAGCATGATTCTTCGATCATCGGTCATTTGCGCGCCCGCTTAATTCCACGTTAGCCAAATCTGCTCGCAAGTGGAGTATCATTTCGACAGCAATACTACTGGAGGTGTATTTTGTCAGAAACTGATTTCACAAAAGAGCAAATTGCCTACCTTAAAGTTTGGTTGGGTATCCTTGTGGTTACAGATATTAGTTTGGTAGGGTGGCTTGCCTCAAACATTGCATCTACGAGCACAATTCTAATTACCACGGTCGTGGTAGCTGCGGCTGTTGCCACAGTAGGTGTTGTACTTTTACACAGGCGCATTGAACAGCGCATTGAAACTCTCAGGGAGTTATGAACATGGAAATTATTGTCGCTTTGCTTGTTTTAGTGGTTGCTTTTGTTTTTGTTGGTTTGGCTCTTGACGCAAGCCGTCACGCAAAATAAGGCTAACGATTAAGGTTAGGTCGTGATCGCGAAGCGAGCCACGATCTGAACCGTTTGTTGGACGAGCCCGGCTAAGGCTCACTATGCAAATATCTCCTCAATCCAGCCTCGCTTCGAGGGGCTGAAACGCCCCGGATATTTTAAAAAGCCACTTTCAGCATGACGACACCACCAATTTCAGTGCCAAAAGTGGCTGATTTACTCGATTTCAGCCGATTTCAGAGTGAGTTGAGCCGCACCTGCTGAGTGCAGCAGGTTTGCGGGGCGGCAAAACCGGGGACAGACCACGGCTTCTTCAATCCATTGATTATATTTAACCCAAATTATCCATTGGGAAATTCTCCCCCCATCCCCCCTCCAACTCCCCCCTTGAAGGGGGGAGAGTATGCTACTGTGCCTGCCTTTCCCCCTCCCTTTCAAGGGGAGGGTTGGGGTGGGGATGGGTTAATTCAGCTAATGAACAATCCGGGTTTAACAAATTTTCATTCTCTTATCGCCAATAACAATCTGCATTAAATCGTTTAAGGATAGGACATGCGCATCACCAATACACAAGCCGAACAAGCTGTTCGCATTATCCGCGATGTACTGGGTGCGGATGCCACTGTATGGCTGTTCGGCTCTCGCACGGATGACAGCAAGCGCGGCGGAGATGTGGATTTGTACGCTGAAACAACCCTGAGCGGAGTCTTGCTGGATGAGACGGTACGGGCAAAAATCGCGCTGAACGATTTATTTGGCCGCTCTGTTGACCTGGTGGTAAACAATCACCGAAAATCCCGCCCGATCTACCAAATCGCCCGTGAACAGGGAATCCGTCTGATATGAAAATCCATTTGCAATTGATCGCATCAAGGCTGGCGCAACTACTCAAATTGCGCGCGTATCTGCTTCACGCCACCCACAAGATAGAGCAATGCGGGATGCTGAAGAAAAATCCTGCCGAATATACGCTGGATGACTCCAATGATCTCGCCGCCTTCCGCATGCGCGTTTCGGAATTCCAGGAACATCTCGGCAAGCTGCTGGCCTCCATCGCACGCGAGGAGGAAGTCAAATACAGTGGTTTCTCCGATGTACTGGCTTTCGCCGAAAAGGCTGGAATCATAGCCAGCGAATCTGCATGGAAAGAAATCCGCGAAATACGCAATCAGCTCAACCACGAATATGAAGATGATCCCGAAGCGCTGACCGAGATTATCAATAAAATGGTGGCCTGTATCCCTGCGTTGCTGGAATGGGAAGCAAACGCACACCATTACTGCACCACCAAATTCAGGCTGAACGAGTTGTGAATTCGGTAAAACGTCGGCAAATTTTTCAACGCCTGCAAGCGGGAAATCCGCACCCGAAAACCGAACTGGAATATCGCTCGCCGTTTGAATTGCTGGTGGCGGTGATGCTATCGGCGCAGGCCACCGACATCAGTGTCAATTCCGCCACCCGGCAGCTGTATCCCGTCGCCAATACACCCGAGGCGATACTCCGGCTGGGCGAAGAAAAGTTGCGCGAGTACATCCAGCGCATCGGTCTGTACAAGACCAAGGCGAAGCATGTCATTCAGACCTGCCGCATTCTGCTTGAACAACACGCAAGCCAGGTGCCGCAGACGCGCGAGGCGCTGGAAGCCTTGCCCGGCGTGGGACGCAAGACCGCTAACGTGATCCTCAACACCGCCTTCGGCCAGCCGACCATTGCGGTGGACACGCACCTCTTCCGGCTCAGCAACCGCATTGGCCTGGCTCCGGGCAAGACGGTGCTGGAGGTGGAAAAGAAACTGCTCAAGGTGATACCGAAGGAATTCATGCTGGACGCGCATCACTGGTTAATCCTGCACGGTCGTTATATCTGCCGCGCACGAGCGCCCAAGTGCGCCGAATGCGTTATTTACGACTTATGCGAATACAAAAACAAGGACAACAAAACCTTTTCGCCCCCTGTTTTTCCAAGTTTATAGAGGCTACATCAATGTTTTTCAATCCCAGTCGCGACGAAGCACGCTTATTTATTTTTGAGACATGGCGCAAGCGCCGCGAGAAATCGCTGCTGACACCGCTGGAAGACCTGGCCGCGCAGCTAATCGAAAAACATCCCGAATATTTTTCCGTATTCGAAGACCCTGAGCAGTTTCGCGATTACGATTATTCGCCGGAACAGGGTCAGCCCAATCCTTTCCTGCATTTAATGATGCACCTCACTATCGAGGAGCAAATCTCCATAGACCAGCCGCCGGGAATACGCGCCCATTTCGTGCGTCTGACGCATCGGTTCGAGTCTGAACACGACGCGCAGCATCGCATGATGGAATGCCTGAGCGAAATGATCTGGCAGGCGCAGCGCAACCGTACCCAGCCGGATGCCGCCGTCTATCTGGACTGTTTATCGGCCAACTGATGCATGCTTGCCAACCCCGAACAACTCAAGATTGAAAAGGATATGTTATGGCTCTGCCCTGGCTTGCAGTACTGAAAATCGTTCCCTGGACCGATGTCATCAACAATGCCCCCAAGGTGGCCGACGGCGCGAAAAAACTCTGGAACGCCATCGGCAAGCAGCCCCCCGCGCCCAAAAGAGCCGCACCTGCGGAGAACCCGGCTGCCACACCCGAAGCACCATCGATCACCACATTGCGACTCACCGCGCTGGAGACCGCGACGGCGGAACTGCACGAGCAGATGCTCGCCTCTTCCGAGCTCATCAAGGCGCTGGCCGAACAGAATACGCAGCTCATCAAGCACATTGAGACAAACCGGGTGCGCATGCGCTGGATGTGGCTCGCAATAATCATAGTGGGCGTCCTCGCGGTATCTGCGCTGGCACGTTAATCCTTAAAACCTCATTTCATCCACGAAAGGCACGAAATTCACGAAAGAAAACAATCGACTACATAAATTGAGCAACGCACTCAACGGGTGATGCAACAAATCAGGATATGCATTTGAATTTGTTCGTGTTTTTTGCGAGCATCCGCTTTGCGGATTGCCTGCTAAAATCGTTTCGTGGGTTTCGTGGACAACAGCTTTTTCTAGGTTAATCAGCTTCAGGCATTACCGCCTGCCGGATAGCAGAATGAATCTGTCGGCGGCTGTGGCGACCTGCTAAAATGCGCGACTCTTCACGCCCATCCAAGATCATCCATGCAACATATATCAGAATCCATGACTGCAACCGAGCGTCGCGCCAGCTTTGGTCTGGCAGGCATTTATGGCCTGCGCATGCTGGGCCTGTTCATCATCCTGCCGGTTTTCGCGCTGTACGCAGAACATCTGCCGGGCGGCAACAGCCATCTGCTGATGGGCATCGCGCTGGGCGCTTACGGTCTGACGCAGGCGATACTGCAAATTCCGGCTGGCTGGCTGTCCGATCGCTACGGGCGCAAACCCATTATTTACATCAGTTTGATCTTGTTCGCGCTGGGCAGCTTTATCGCCGCCTTTGCAGACAATATTTACTGGGTGATACTCGGCCGCGTGGTGCAGGGCGCGGGCGCGCTGAATGCGGCGGTCATGGCGCTTACCGCCGACCTGACCCGCGAGGAACACCGCACCAAGGCGATGGCGCTGATAGGCATCTCTATCGGCATCACCTTTTCAATCTCAATGGTACTGTCGCCGCTGCTCAACGACATGATAGGCGTACCCGGCATTTTCGCCCTGACCGGCGTGCTGGCCTTGCTGGCGATGGGGGTAGTGAAATTCGTGATCCCCGATCCGGCCATCACCCGCTTCCACAGCGACACCGAGGCCAGCAGCAATAAATTTGCCGAAGTACTGCACAACAAGGAGTTGCTGCGCCTCAACTTTGGCATTTTTTCCCTGCATGCCATCCTGATGTCGGTGTTCATGCAAGTACCGTTCGTGCTGCAACGCGACGGACTGCCGGTGGCGCAGCACTGGAAGATTTATCTGCCGGTGATGCTGATCGCCTTCGTGTTGATGGTTATGCCGCTGATCATCGCCGAGAAAAAAGCCAAAATGAAACAGGTGTTCATCGGGGCGGTGGCGCTGGCGCTGTGTGGGCAATTGCTGTTATTGCTGGCGCAGGACAGCTTATGGGGAGTGGCCACGGCGCTGCTGATTTTCTTCACCGCGTTCAACATACTGGAAGCCACCCTGCCCTCGATGATCAGCAAAATTTCACCGCTGGCCGCCAAAGGCACGGCAATGGGCGTGTATAGCAGCGTACAGTTTCTCGGCGCTTTCTTCGGCGCGACCATGGGCGGCGCACTGATGCAGTACGCGGGGGGCAATGCCGTGTTCATCTTCAGCATTGCCCTGCTGCTGGCATGGCTGATCGTCGCCTACGGCATGCAGCCACTGGCTGTGGTGCGCACCAAGCTATACCATCTGGGCGAAATAAGCGATGTTCAGGGCGTGCAGTTACAGCAACAACTGGCAGGTCTGCAAGGCGTACGCGAAGCGATGGTCGTGGCGGCAGAGGGCATGGCCTGCCTGAAAGTGGACATGCAGGGATACGATGAAACAGCCGTGGAACGACTCGTCACACAGACCGCCGATACATAAGGGTGAGCCTGTTGCGCCAGTGCTGATGCACTACCCCTTCCCGCATATCAGCGTAACACCGTGTTTATCCAGACAATTGCCGACCCTGCGGGGGTGTGTTAGGCTGCGCCCCTTGCTTCTGCAAGCTGTGGACAAAAAAGCATGACAGGCATTGCAGCTAATCGTACCCGGGCAAGTTACTGAAAATCACACGCGCATGAAACTCACTGCAATCATTCTTCCGTGATGCGAAATTGAATACCATTTTTCATCATAAAGTATTCGCGCACGGCATCTGGCAGCGGATCGCCCGGTACTCGCCGGCGCTGGGCAGTTCTGCCACTTACGTCATCGCGCTTGCACTGGTGGTGCTGGCCGTCCTGTTGCGCATTGAATTTATCGCCGTAGAGGGAGGCTACCAATATATAACCTTTTTCCCGGCCGTCGCTATGGCCGCAGTTGTGGGCGGATTCTGGCCGGGCATGTTCGCCGCCATCCTCGGCGCCGCCTGCGCGCAGTTCTTTTTTACTGCCCCTTATTATGGCTTTTCAATCGCATCGCTGGAAACCAGCTTCTGGTCGATTGCGGTGTTCTGGCTGGATGGCATCATCGTGTGCTCATCCATCGAAGCCATGCATCGCTATCGCGCCAAATCAGCAGCAGAACTCAAGGAACTACAACAACAAAATAACCATATCCGCGAGTTGCAGCGGGAAACCGAGATGTTGCTGCTGCGCAGCCAGTCCCTGATGGCAAACTCCATGGACGGCATTCATATCATGGATACACAAGGCAATATCATCATGGCTAACGATGCATTTTGCCGGATGCTGGGTTACACACAGGAAGAAGTCGCCACACTCAATATCACCGACTGGGATACGCAATTTTCAATGAATGAGTTGCGTTTGATACTGAATGATTTTTCCGGCAAGGGGGTGCTGATCGAAACACAGTACCGTTGCAAGAACGGCGAGACCAGAAACGTCGAGGTCAACATAACCGGCGTCCTGATGGGTGAGCAGACCGTCATTTATGCTTCAAGCCGCGACATTACCGACAGGAAAAAAATCGAGCAGCATCGCTTGCGGGAAAGCGATTTGCGTTTTCGCGGCACGCTGGAGCAAGCCGCAGTGGGCATCGCGCATGCCACGCTGGAAGGCTACTTCGCGCAGATTAACCAGAAATTCTGCACCATCGTCGGTTATAGCCGCGAAGAACTGCTCGAAATGAGCTGTCAGGAGATTACCTTTCCTGCCGATCTGGGCGAGAGCACGCATTATGTCCAGCAACTGCTGGCAGGCGCAATGGCCACCTTTTCGGTGGAAAAACGCTATGTATGCAAGGACGACAGCCTGGTGTGGGTCAATCTGACCACGTCCCTGTTGCGCCAGGCGGACGGAACCCCGGCCTATTTTATCGTAGTTGCCGAAGATATCACCGAACGCAAGCAGCGCGAATTCCTGGTGCGGCAGTTCGGCAGTTTGCTGAAGTCCTCATTCAATGAAATCTATATCTTCGATGCGGCTTCCCTGCGCTTTCTGCAAACCAGCGAAGGCGCGGATAAAAACCTGGGGTATTCGTCAGACGAACTGCGTCTGCTCACCCCGCTGAACCTGAAAACACAGATTGAGCAAAAACGCTTCGCGCAAATGATTGAGCTGCTGCGCAGTGGCAAACAGGAATCCCTGCTTTTTGAGACGATTCATCTGCGCAAGGATGGCACGACTTACCCGGTAGAGGTGCGTTTGCAGTTCATGGAATCTGATTCTCCGGTGTTTATTGCCGTCGTCCAGGATATGACCGAACGCAAGCACGCCCATCAACAATTGCGCGATCTTTCTTCACATTTACAGACGATACGCGAAGAGGAAAAGGCCAGCGTAGCGCGGGAAATCCACGACAATCTGGGCGGCACACTGACCGCACTCAAGATGGATGTTTACTGGCTGGCAGACGAACTGTCCGCCTATCAGGGTGGGGCGCCGCTGCTCAAACACGTTAATACCATGTCCCAGCTACTGGATGATGCGGTTGACGTTACGCGCCGCGTCATCACCGATTTGCGCCCCACCATACTGGATGATCTGGGTTTGCTGGCCGCACTCGAATGGCAGGCAGGCCAGTTCCAGAAACGCAGCGGTATTAAATGCCGGGTTAGCAGCATCAGACGTAGTCACATTAAGTGTCGTATTGACTGCAACGAGACCTGTACCGCGATGCCGGACAAGATACAATCCATCAACCTGTTCCGCATCTTTCAGGAATCGCTGACCAATGTCGCGCGACATTCCGGCGCGTCCAACGTGGACGTTGAATTAAATATGGAAGCAGGCAACCTGATCATGAGTATTGAAGATGATGGTTGCGGAGTGCCGGAAGGACATGTCGTATCACCGACTTCCTACGGCATGCTGGGCATGCGCGAGCGCGTTGCACAACTGGGCGGCGAGATTTATTTTTCAGGCGTAGCGGACGGCGGGTTCTGCGTGACGGTGATGCTGCCGTTGCGGGTGGACAGGCAAACGGGAGAAGGAACATGATACGCGTATTGATTGCAGACGATCATGACCTGGTGCGCCAGGGTTTGAGACGGATTATTGAAAACACGCCCGACATAGAGGTGGTTGCGGAGCAGGCGAACGGAGTGGATGCCCTGCACTGGCTCGGACACAACGACTGCGATGTGCTGCTGCTCGATATTTCCATGCCGGGCCGTAATGGCATCGAGGTACTCAAGCAGCTGCGCGCGGAGAAGCCAAAATTACCGGTATTGATACTCAGCAATTACACGGAAGACCAGTATGCCGTGCGCCTCATCAAGTCGGGCGCTGCGGGTTACCTGACCAAGGGATGTGCATCGGCTATCGTGGTGGAAGCGTTGCGCACCGTCGCAAGCGGCAAAAAATACTTCAGCCCGGCGGTACTCGACATGCTCACCCACGAACTCGCCATGCCGGAAGGCAAGCTTCCTCACGAGATTTTGTCCAACCGGGAATACCAGATTTTCAGGTATCTGGCATCGGCCAAAACGGTGACGGAAATTGGCGAGATGCTGAACCTGAGCGGAAAAACCGTCAGCACCTACCGCACGCGGATTCTGGAAAAAATGAATTTGCGCAACAACGCCGAACTGATGCAGTACGCCATCGAGAAACACCTCACCGAATAGCCCCTCGCCGCCCCGGCTTCTGTAGTCCAAACACGGACAAGGAATCACCCCCCCCCCTACATCGCAATCAGGCACATACCTATGCCCGTTTTATGGGTAATAGCGCATCATCTGCCCATGGATTCCCTGATTAACTCGGCCCCTGAAGCGGGCAGCCTGAATGTCTTCATAGTGGAGGACTCATCCGCTGTGCGTGAAAGTCTGCACACCCTGTTGTCAGGCATAGCCGGGGTTTCCGTGATCGGCTTCGCGGCGGATGAAGCGGACGCGATTGAACGCATCAACACACTGCAGCCGGATTTCGTGATTCTCGATCTGCATCTGCAACAGGGAACGGGGCTCAATGTGTTAATAAATGTGAAAAAATTCCATGTCAGAATGAAAGTTGCGGTGTTGAGCAATTACGCCAGCGCGCTGTATGTCAGTGCTTGCAGGCAGTCCGGGGCGGATTATTTTTTCGACAAGTCCTTCCAGTTTATGCTGCTCGGTCAACTGTTGGCACAACTGGTGTCACCCGAAGGGCTGAATGGGAAAATTGCCACTTTGCAGCAGTGATAATTGAATAGAAAAGATGAGGGGAACAAGGATGGGCTCTGGTATGAATCAAGGTGAAATGACAATACGCGCGGATGCTTCCGCCTGGATGTTGCCGCTGGCAAGCGGAGGTGCCGGGGTTGCCGCGCTGTTGCTGGCGTCGGGCGGGGTGCTATTGGCTCTTGCGGTGGCTCTGGTTTCCGGCGTTTGCGCCTGGGGATGCGCCTACCGCCAACGTGCCGCGCTGACGCAGTTGGCGCGCGAGGCAGAAAGCCGACTGGCGCAGATGCAACAGGCGTTGCAACTGCAAAGCGGCCTCGCAGGCCTTGAGCAAATTTGCGATCAGGCAGCCCCGATATGGGCAAAGCAGATCGAGACGGCCCGCAGCCAGACCGAAGAAGGCATTACCGAGGTAACCGCGCGCTTTGCCGCGATTGTCGACCGCCTGCATGCCTCGGCCGCGGCGGCGCAACGGGCGACCGGTGAGGGTGCAGAAGGCGGGCGCGTGGTGTCGGTTTTATCGCGCAGCGAAGCCGATCTGGTTGCCGTCAACCAGAACATGGACACGGCACGCCAAGAGCGCGCAGCGATGGTACAGGATGTGCGCGAGTTGACGGTTTATACCTCTGACCTGAAAAACATGGCTGCGGATGTAGGTGAGATCGCCTCCCAGACCAATCTTCTGGCACTCAATGCCGCCATTGAGGCCGCGCGTGCCGGCGAGGCAGGACGCGGTTTTGCGGTCGTGGCGGACGAGGTGCGCAAGCTGTCTGATCTGTCCAGCAATACCGGCAAGAAAATGGTAGAAAAGGTCAACATCATCAACAAAGCGATCATGACCGTGATCAGCATAGCCGAAAAATTCAGCGCGGAAGATACCCGCTCGGTGGCTGAAGCCGGGAAAACCATACAGAAGGTATTGGAGGATTTCAAGGAGGTGGCCATCGGTCTGAGCGATTCCTCAAAGATGCTGCGCCGCGAAAGCGAGGGCATGCGCACGGAAATCTCCGAAACGCTGGTTTACCTGCAGTTTCAGGACAGAGTCAGTCAGATACTGGCACAAGTACGCGACAATCTGGACGGCCTGCATGAACGGCTCAGGAGTTATTCCGACGAACGCAGCCGGGGCGGAATGCCGACCATCGATGCGGATTCCTGGCTGAGTGGAATGACACTGGGCTATACCACTACCGAACAGCGCAATAACCACCGCAATGGCAAGGCGGATGCCGCAGCCGATGAGACGGAAATTACCTTCTTTTGAGTTTAAACACCGCTTTGCTAATGTTACCCAATTTTTTGCAGGAGAGATGAATAATGGCTAAAACGATTATGGTTGTAGATGATTCCGCTTCGCTGCGGCAGGTCGTCGGCATCGCGCTGCGCGGTGCGGGATACGATGTCATAGAAGGCTGCGATGGACGTGATGCGCTGGCCAAGCTGACCGGACAGAAAGTGCATCTGGTGATCAGCGATGTGAATATGCCCAATATGGACGGCATCACTTTTGTGAAAAACCTGAAGCAGCTCCCCGCCTACAAATTCACGCCTGTGATCATGCTGACCACCGAGTCGCAGGAAGGCAAGAAGCAGGAAGGACAGGCGGCCGGCGCGAAAGCCTGGGTGGTCAAGCCCTTTCAGCCGGCGCAAATGCTGGCAGCCGTCGCCAAACTGGTGATGCCGTAACAAAGAGCAGGCGTAGGTCGGGTTTTAACCCGACATCTAACCCAACAAAGGAGAACATCATGACGATCAGCATAGCAACCAGTAATGGCGTGTGTCACGTCAATGTAACGGGTGAAATGACCATCTATCATGCCGCCGAGATCAAGGCTGAATTGCTGCCTTGCCTCGAGCTGGGTGCAGAACTTGAAATCAATTTGTCCGAGGTCAGCGAAATGGATACCGCAGGCTTTCAATTGTTGCTGCTGACCAAGCGCGCAGCACTTGCCGCCAATAAATCCATGCGTCTGGTCGCCCACAGCCCGGCCACTCTGGAAGTACTCGATTTGCTCAATATGGCTTCCTATTTTGGCGATCCGGTGATGATGCCGCGAACCGTGCATTAGCCCGCTGATCGGACAGGACATGAGCAATACGGAATTTGATCAGGCACTGCAAACCTTCTTCATGGAGAGCCGCGAACTGCTCGAAGCCATGGAGGAATCGCTGCTTGGTCTGGAATCCTCCCCGGACGATGACGATGCGATCAATGCCATTTTCCGCGCCGCCCACACCATCAAGGGATCGGGCGGACTGTTCGGGCTCGATGGCATCGTCAGCTTCACCCATGTGGTGGAAAACGTGCTGGATCGGGTGCGTGGCGGTCATGTGCAGGTCAACGGCGAACTGATCGCCCTGCTGCTTTCCTGTCGCGATCATATCGGCATGCTGGTGGAGCAGATCGCCGCCGACCCCGCCGCACGACCGGACAAGGAACTTGAGTCCGTCGGCAACATGCTGCTCGAACAACTCAAGTCCTACCAGACCGGCGTGACGCATCCTGTCTGTTCGACGGCGCCCGCTTCCTCCTGCACGGAGATATTGCCGCAGACCGGCAATACGGTAGAAAGCGATATGTGGCACATTTCCTTGCGTTTCGGCCAGGATGTGCTGCGCAATGGCATGGACCCGCTGGCCTTCATCCGCTATCTCGACAATATGGGCAAAATTGTCCATATCCTGACGCTGCCTGACGCCATGCCATTCTCTCTGGAGATGGATCCGGAAAGCTGTTATCTGGGCTTCGAGATTGACTTTCAGGGTGACGGCGTAGACAAGGCGGCTATCGAAGAGGTGTTCGAGTTTGTGCGCGAAGATTGCAGCATCCGCATCCTGCCGCCACACAGCCGCATCGAGGAATATACACAGCTCATCAATGAATTGCCCGAGAACAATATTGCCCTGGGCGAGCTGCTGGTGAACTGCGGTTCCCTGACCCGCAAGGAACTGGAGCAGGCGCTGCATCTGCAGGAAACCTTGCGCAGTGGGTCAAGAGCCGAAGAGACCAGCAAGCTGGGCAATATTCTGGTGGAGCAGGGCGTGGTGCAGCCGGAGCTGATAGACGCGGCGCTGGGCAAACAGAAAACCGCCAAAGAAAACAAATCCCAGGAAAGCAAACTGATACGCATCCAGGCCGACAAACTGGATCAATTGATCAATCTGGTAGGTGAAATGGTGATCGCGGGCGCTGCGACCAGCCTGATCGCGCTGCGCACACAGGATGCCGCACTGCATGAAGCGACCTCAACGCTGTCGCGACTGGTCGAGGAAATCCGCGACAGCGCCTTGCAGTTGCGCATGGTGCAGATCGGCGAGACGTTCAGTCGTTTCAACCGCGTGGTGCGCGATGTGAGCCGCGAAATCGGCAAGGACATCGGACTGAATATTCTCGGCGCGGAAACCGAACTGGACAAATCGGTGGTGGAAAAAATCGGCGACCCGTTGATGCACCTGGTACGCAACAGCATGGATCACGGCATCGAAACCGCCGAGATTCGTCTGCAACGCGGCAAGCCTGCCAAAGGCACCCTGCGTCTCAATGCCTATCACGAATCCGGCAGCATCGTGGTGGAAGTGGGTGACGATGGCGGCGGGCTGAACCGCGCCAGAATTTTTGCCAAGGCGCTGGAAAAAGGCCTGGTCACGGCTAATCAGGTGCTCTCCGACCAGGAAGTTTACGGGCTGATTTTCGAGGCGGGATTTTCCACTGCCGAGGCGGTCACCAATCTATCAGGGCGCGGCGTGGGCATGGATGTGGTGCGGCGCAACATCGAGGCGCTGCGCGGCACAGTGCAAATCGACAGCATTGAGGGTGCAGGCACGACGGTAAAAATACGCCTGCCGCTAACGCTGGCGATCATTGACGGATTCCTGATGGGCGTAGGCAGTTCCTCCTATGTCGTGCCGCTGGATATGGTGATGGAATGCATTGAGCTAAACGAGGCGGAACGTCAGGAAACACGCGACAGCCATTACATCAATCTGCGCGGCACGATACTGCCGTTCATACGCCTGCGTGACCAGTTCCGTGAACGCGGCAAGCCTGCGCGGTGCGAAAATATCGTGGTGGTGCAATACGCGGGGTTAAGGGCGGGATTGGTGGTTGACGAGCTGATGGGCGAATTCCAGACCGTCATTAAGCCACTGGGCAAGCTGTTCGCCAATCTCAAGGGGATAGGGGGTTCGACCATACTGGGAAGCGGCGAAGTGGCGCTGATACTGGATGTACCGACACTGATACAGCGCGCGATTGCGCTGGAATCCCGTGTACTTAATTGCTAGAAAAAGCCGTTTTCCACGAAATACACGAACAGATTCAAATGCATGTCGGAATTTGTCACATCACCATTGGGTGAGTTGACCAATATATGTAATCACTTGTTTTCTTTGCGAGCCGCCGCTGTGCCGCTTGCCTGCTTAAACCGTTTCGTGACTTTCGTGCTTTTCGTGGATGAAAAGCCGTTTTTAGGTTAATACATTTTTTTGATTTTCAAGGTAACGCAAGGGGGTTGTAAATGAGAACGAACATGCCGGTAACAAACGTGGAACGTGAATTCAGGGATGGCGAGACCATCGTTTCCAAGACCGACCTCAAGGGGCTGATCACTTACGTCAACCCCTACTATTGCGAGATGAGCGGCTATAGCGAGCATGAATCCATCGGCCAGCCGCACAATTACATCCGCCACCCCGACATGCCACCGGAAGCGTTCTCAGACCTGTGGAATACGCTGAAAGCCGGGAAGCCCTGGACCGGCATCGTGAAAAATCGCTGCAAGAATGGCGATTATTACTGGGTCGAAGCCAATGCCACGCCGATACGCGAAAATGGTCAGGTAATCGGCTATATGTCGGTGCGCAGCAAGCTCGACCGCAGCCGGATTGAGGCCACCGCCAGACTGTATCAGGAAATAAAAGACGGCAGGAGCAACTACAAAATCCGTGAAGGCCGTGCCGTCAAACCCGGCTTATTCGACTTCCTAAAGCCGCTTAAAAACCTGAGAGTCGGTACCAAAGTCGGGGTGGGCTTCGGACTGGTCGTGCTGATGGCGTCCGGGATAGCGCTGCTGGTGTTGAGCCACATGGAAGGACTCCGTTCGCAACTGGCTCAGGCCGCTGCGAACCTGACACCGGCCCAGTCGCAGGCACTGACAGCGCTGATTGAGACGACCCGCGAGCAGGTGATAGCTGCGGGCATCCTGGTGGCGCTGGCGGGCTTGCTGTCCACCTTCCTGCTGACACGCGCCATCGTCAATCCGCTCAAGGCGGCGGTCGAGATTTTCGACAAAATGGGCCAGGGCAATTACTACAACAAGATAGAGGCGGACAGCGAGGATGAGATAGGTCAGGTGATGTACGGGCTGAAATCCACGCAGATCAAGCTGGGTTTTGACATCAACGATGCCAAGCGCCGTGCCGACGAATCGCTGCGCATCACCAACGCACTCGACAACTCATCCACCGGGGTGATGATCGCGGATATCGATCTCAACATCATTTACCTCAACAAGTCGGTACAGGCGATGCTCAAGAGCGCCGAAGCCGATATCAAAAAGGATTTGCCCAATTTCAATGCAGACACGCTGCTGGGCACCAATATCGACGGCTTCCACAAGAAGCCTGAGCACCAGCGGCAATTATTGAAAACCTTTACCGCGACTTACAACGCAACGGTCAATATCGGCGGCCGCACTTTCCGCCTGTCTGCCAACCCGGTGTTCAACGCGTCAGGACAGCGTCTGGGTGCCTCGGTGGAATGGATAGACGCGACTGCCGAGGTGAAAATCGAGGATGAGGTGGATGCCATCGTCCAGGCGGCTGTCGCAGGCGATTTATCCAAACGCATCGAACTGCAGGGCAAGGAAGGTTTCATGAAGACCTTGAGCACCGGCATTAACGAACTCACCGGCGTGGCCGAAAATGTGATCAGCGATGCGGTAAGGGTAATCGAGTGCGTGTCTGCAGGAGACCTGAACCATACCATAGAACGCGATTACCAGGGCATGTTCAAACGACTCAAGGATGCGACCAACGACACGGTAGCGAAGCTCTCCGAAACCATTTCGGATGTACGTCTGGCTGCGGATTCCCTGTCCAGTGCCGCAGAGGAAATCAGCGCAACGGCGCAAAGCCTGAGTCAGAGTGCCAGCGAGCAGGCGGCCAGCGTGGAAGAAACCAGCGCGTCGATCGAGCAGATGTCGGCATCGGTCAGCCAGAACGCGGAAAACGCCAAGGTGACGGATGGCATGGCATCCAAAGCCGCAGCGGAAGCCACGGAAGGCGGTACGGCGGTTAAATCAACCGTCACGGCAATGAAGCAAATCGCCGCCAAAATCGGCATCATCGACGACATTGCCTATCAGACCAACCTGCTGGCCCTGAATGCAGCGATTGAGGCGGCGCGCGCCGGCGAGCATGGCAAGGGTTTTGCGGTCGTGGCGGCGGAAGTCAGAAAACTCGCCGAACGCAGCCAGGTAGCGGCACGGGAAATTTCCGAAGTGGCGGGTTCCAGTGTGGAACTGGCGGAACGCGCGGGGAAACTGCTGAACGAAATGGTGCCGTCGATCAACAAGACTTCCGATCTGGTGCAGGAAATATCAGCCGCATCGGATGAGCAATCCACCGGCATCAGCCAGATCAGCGGTGCGGTGAATCAGCTGAGTCAAACGACCCAGCAGAATGCCTCTGCCTCGGAAGAATTGGCGGCCACCTCCGAGGAGATGAGCGGACAGGCCGAGAAATTGCAGCAATTGATGGCATTCTTCAGCGTTGATACCAATAAAAATCCCCCCGCCAGGCAGACAAACAACCCGCTTTCTTCACGAAAAATGTCCGCTGCCAGCACCTCAGGCAAACTGACCCGAATAAACATTGGAGCGGAGCCGGACGAAGATGACTTCGTCCGGTTCTAGGAGAACACCATGGGAGCAATCGTGCGTGCGGAACAACACGCCCAGGTCGCAGAACGCGATGAGGGGCAAAGCCAGTATCTGACTTTCCTGCTGGGTGGCGAGATGTTTGCGATCCCTATCCTCAATATCAAGGAAATCATCGAATACGGCCACATGACTACGGTGCCGATGATGCCGGCATTCGTACGCGGCGTAATCAATCTGCGCGGCAGCGTGGTGCCGGTGATCGATCTGGCGGTGCGCTTCGGGCGGTGTGCCAGTGACCTTACCCGGCGCACCTGCATCGTGATTATCGAAGTCGATTCGGGAGAGGGATGCCAGGACATCGGCGTAGTGGTCGATACCGTCAACGAAGTACTGGAAATACCTGCCAGCGAGATTGAGCAGGCCCCTTCGTTTGGTGCACGGATACGGGCTGATTTTATCAGCGGCATGGGAAAAATAGAGGGTAAATTTGTCGTCATTATTGCGGTCAACCACGTACTCGCCATCGACGAGATGGCCACACTGGGACAGCTGGGTGATGCCTCGCCCGGCATGCTTGCAGCGCCTTGAACGGGTATGGACATCATGAATGACATCGAACCGATCAGTAGTTTGCACCGCGTGGTCAAGGCCAACGAAGACATCAAGAAGGTGATCCGTATTTCATCGGGCGTCAACCTGGTGGCGCTCAATGCGATGCTGATAGCCAAACGTTCCGGCGAGCGCTCGCGCGGTTTTGCTGTCGTGTCATCCGAATTGAGGCTGTTCAGTCGCAATCTGGACGCAGCGATGACTGGATTGGGTGAATTGATTTTCAGCCTGGTCAGGGATGCCGCCGCGATGCAGAGACAGCGTCAGCAGCATAGCCATTTTATGGCTGTCATGTCGATAAACAAGTCCATGCGCAAATGGGTAGAACCGCCCCTTGCCCGGGTGGAAGCGCGCATGGGCAGTATTGAAGAAGAAATCAGCAGGGATTGGCACAAGCTGAGATTACAACTCAACCGTGTCTTGCAATTGTGTGAATCGGGCCGATCCCTGTCGCGCAGTGCCAAAATTGAGGCGGTGTATGGGGGTGATATGAGTACCACGCTGAAACAGGTGGCCAACCAGATCGAGGAAACAGTGGACGAAATATTTTCCACACTGAAACTGTTACGTATGCAATTGGCGGAATAATGAAAAAACTTGAATTCATCTATGAAGACGGCGCTCACAAGTGGGCAGTCGTGGCGCGCGATCCGGCAAAACCGAGCCATTTAATCGACACCAATGAATATCTGGTGCTCAACGGCGGTGAAGCGCTGCTGGCCGACCCGGGTGGCATGGAAATATTTTCTGCGGTGTTCTCCGCCATTAGCGCCGAGATAGACCCTTACACCATACGCCATTTATTTGCCTCGCATCAGGATCCCGATGTCATTTCGTCGCTGGCGCTGTGGCTGGATTTCAATCCGGATTTGAAATGCCACTTAAGCTGGCTGTGGGGCTCATTTATCCCCCACTTCGGCGGCACAGCCGATACTTTTGTTGCCATTCCAGACGAAGGCGCAACCATTTCACTGGGCGGATTGATGCTGGATGCGATACCTGCCCATTACCTGCATTCATCGGGAAACTTCAATCTCTATGATCGCAAGGCGCGCATTCTATTTTCCGGCGATGTGGGGGCGGCCTTGTTGCCGCCTGAAGAGAGCGGTTTGTATGTCGAAAATTTCGACCGTCACATCCGCCATTCGCGGGATTTTCACCGCCGCTGGATGGGTTCAAACAAGGCAAAGCTGAGCTGGTGCGAACGTGTCAGCCGGCTCGATATCGACATGCTCTGCCCGCAACACGGCGCAATCTATCGCGGCGAAGATGTCAAACGCTTCATTAACTGGTTTGCCGACCTGGATGTAGGTTCGGGTATCAGGGATTAAACCGATGCCAGTCGCCACACTTAGCGAGCTGGAATTTACTCAATTCCAGAAGCTGATTTATCAACTTGCCGGTATCAGCCTGTCGCCCGCAAAAAATGCACTGGTCAGTGGCAGGCTGGCCAAACGGCTGACCCATTACGGCCTGCGCAGCTTTGGCGATTACTTCAAACTGCTTTCCAGCGGCCAAAACGACGATGAACTCCAGGTACTGGTGGACTTGCTGACCACCAACGAGACCTATTTTTTCCGCGAACCCAAACATTTCGATTTCCTGCGCGATCAGGTCTTGTCAGGGCATAAACCCGGGCAGAATTTCAGGGTATGGAGTGCGGCCTGTTCCAGCGGCGAGGAAGCTTACAGCATCGCCATGGTACTCGCCGACCATCTGGGCGATGCGCCGTGGGAAGTGGTGGCTTCGGATATCAGCACGCGTGTGCTGGATCGTGCGCGCACCGGACACTACCCCATGGATCGCATAGACGGCATTTCCGGGGAGCATCTGTCGCGTTACTGCCTGAAGGGTATCAATTCGCAAAAAAATACCCTGCTGGTGGATAAGAAGCTGCGCAGCCGGGTGAGTTTCATGCAGATCAACCTGAACCAGTCATTGCCGGCGTTAGGCGTGTTTGATCTGGTATTTCTGCGCAACGTGATGATTTACTTCGATCAGGAAACCAAGCGCCAGATTGTGCAACGCATGTTGCCCCTGCTCAAACCCGGCGGGCATTTTCTGATTGGTCATTCGGAAAGCCTGAACGGCATAGTGGATACACTACGCCCGCTGGCACCGGCCATCTATGGCAAGCGATGAGATCAGCCATGCCACAGCTTGCCGAACCTGCTGAAATTTACCTGCTGCCGGGGGATTTTCATTTTTCCGACGAACACACCCGCATCCACACGGTGCTGGGCTCCTGCGTTTCAATTGCGCTCTGGCATCCTCTGTTGCGCATAGGCGGCATGTGCCATTTCGTGCTGCCGAACAGACTCAAACGGATAAACCATGAACCCAGGGGGCATTACGCCGATGAGGCGATCGAGCTGATGTTGCGCGAAATTGCCAGGCACAATACCCGTCCGTGCGACTATCATGTCAAGCTGTTCGGCGGTGGCAATATGTTCGAACATGTTCCCGCCAGGCAAACGCTGAATATCGCCCGTGACAATATTGCGGCTGCGCGGATATTGCTGAAAATGCACGGATTTGAGATACATGCTGAACATGTGGGTGGCAACGGTCACCGCCGCATCATCTTTGATTTATACGACGGCAGCGTGTTGATGAAGCATCAGAAAACTGTAACTTATTAAAAACAATGAATAAAGTAAAGGTGATGATAGTCGATGATTCCGCCGTGGTACGTCAGGTGCTGCAGAGCATTCTCGAACGCGACCCCGCGATCCGTGTCATTGCCACCGCATCTGACCCGATTTTTGCGATGGACAAAATGAAACACGAGTGGCCGGATGTCATCGTGCTGGACATTGAGATGCCGCGCATGGACGGCATCACCTTTTTGAAGCAAATCATGACAGAACGCCCCACCCCCGTGGTGATCTGTTCGTCGCTGGCCGAGCAGGGCGCCGCGACCACGGTTCAGGCTATGGAGGCCGGCGCGGTGACCATCGTCACCAAGCCCAAGATCGGACTCAAGCAATTCCTGAGCGATTCGGCAGCCGACCTGATTCTGGCAGTGAAAGAGGCGTCACAGGTCAACGTCAGTCGTCTCAAACCCGCATTCAACAAAGTGCATAAGGCCGCTGACAAGCTGACGGCCGATGCGATGCTGCCTGCCGCCGGTGCGCACGCGATGGATCAAACCACCGAACGCATCGTGTCCATCGGCACGTCCACCGGCGGAACGCAGGCGCTGGAAGCCGTGCTCACCGCCCTGCCGCGCGTGTGCCCCGGCATTATCATCGTACAGCACATGCCGGAAAAATTTACCGCCTCCTTTGCCGCACGCCTCAACAGCGTGTGCGAAATCGAGGTCAGGGAAGCGCAAAACAATGACCGGGTCATGCCCGGACTGGCACTGATTGCGCCCGGCGGCAAGCACATGCTGCTCAAACGCAGCGGCGCTTATTACCACGTCGAGGTAAAGGATGGCCCGCTGGTTAACCGACACCGGCCTTCGGTGGATGTACTGTTTCGCTCGGTGGCGAAATTTGCCGGAAAAAACGCCACCGGCATCATCATGACGGGCATGGGTGACGATGGCGCGAGGGGAATGAAGGAAATGCATGACGCCGGCGCTCCGACCATCGCACAGGATGAGGAAACCTGCGTGGTATTCGGCATGCCCAAGGAGGCGATCAAGCTGGGCGGCGTTGATCGGGTGATGGGCTTGCACGACATACCCCGTGCGATACTGAGAGGATAACCCTGCACGCCGATCTGATCGGCTCATACAGTGCGGAGCTATGTACTAACCGCCAAGGATAACAAATGACACTCAGAAAAAAACGCTTTTGGTTCACCGTCAGCACGTCATTAGTGCTGATCGTGCTGTTCTCCGTCGTAACCATCCAGTCGTTCAATTATTTCAGCCAGAACACCATCCGTGAACAGGCGCGCATGACCGCCGAAATGCTGCGCATCTCGTTGACCGAGCAGATGCGTACCGGAGTCATTTCAGAACGCGAAACATTGTTCAAACGCCTGCGCACCATCCCGGGTCTGGTGGATGTCAGAGTCATGCGCGGCGAACCGGTAATCCATCAATTTGGTCTGGGTATCGATGGCGAGAAGGCAAAACTGGATATGGAGAAGCGGGTGCTGGCCACCGGCGAGTGGGAAGAACAGTTTACCCAGGAAAAAGGCAAAACCATCTATCGCATCACCCTGCCTTATATCGCCAGCAGCACGGGTTCGTTAAACTGTTTGCAATGCCACACTGTGCCTGAGGGCAGCATCAACGGGGCAGTGACGCTGGGATTCTCACTGGATGACATGGAGCGCACTGAAGTGTACGCAATCTCTCCGCTGATATTGCTGCTGCTTGTTTTCGGCGTGGCGCTGGGCTACTTTCTAAAGCGCTTGTTCCAGCCCATGGTAGACACGGCGGAACAGCTTAAATCCGTGGTTGAAAACGCGGCGACCGGCGACTTCAGCGGCAGAATCACCGCCGCCAGCACGGATGAAATCGGTGAAATCGCCACCCATACCAACACGCTGATGGATGCACTGGAACAAAGCATAGGCAAAATCTCGCACCGCATTCAATCGCTGGGTGAACACACGCGAAGAGACAGTAACCGCAAAAACTTGCTGACACACACCGTGCGCATCGTTGATGAAATGGTCGGCGCGACCCGCTTCAAGCTGGCTGTGGAGAATGATCTCGATCTGGAGGAAATCCATGAGCGTCTCCGCACGGTATTGAAGCAGCATTTCGGGCTGCGCTATTTTTCCTACTATGAGACAGAGAACGGCAAACATCTGAAGCCGATATTCGTCGAAGGTCTGCAACAGGAAAGCGAGCTTTGGTGTGCGCCCGAGATACTGATCAACCCGGAAGTGTGTCGATGCAACCGGGTCGCCGCATGCGTTTCCAGCGCATCCGCCCCGAATATCTGCAATCGCTTCTGCGGAAATGAAAAAGGCATGGGAAATATGGTGCATTTCTGCATCCCCATGATGCTATCCGGACATGTCGGCGGCATCCTGCAAATTGTCCTGAATGAGGATGAAATACAGCAGTTTGCTGACATTGAGCAGACGGCACAGCTCTATCTGAATCAGGCCGCTCCGGTGATCGAAGCGCGCAAACTGATGCAGTCGCTGAAAAATACCGCGATGCGCGACCCGATGACCGGACTCTATAACCGCCGCTTCATCGAGGACTACATCGACAATCTGACCGCCAGCACGCTACGCCAGAAGACCAATCTGGGGGTATTGATGTGCGACGTCGATTTCTTCAAACAGGTAAATGACAAATATGGCCATGATGTGGGCGACCAGGTCATCAAGGGGCTGGCCGAAATACTGAAGAAAACGGTACGCACCTCGGATATGGTGATTCGTTTTGGTGGCGAAGAGTTTCTGGTGCTGTTGCCTGATACGGACGCCGAAGGTTGCATGTTACTGGCTGAACGCATCCGTCTGACGATGAAAGAGCACATCTTCCAGACGCCTCAAGGCCAGCTCAAAAAAACACTCTCGGTAGGCATCTCACTCTTCCCCAGAGACGGTCAGGGATTCTGGGAGTGCGTGAAATATTCAGACATCTCACTTTATTATGCGAAAGAACATGGCCGTGACCAATGTGTCATGTTTACTGAAGATATGCGGGTAGAAAAGGAACAGTATTAGGGAGAGGCTGATTTATTCGTCATCTCCGCAACAGCGGAGATCCAGCGCTTTGATTTATCTGGATTCCCGCCTGCGCGGGAATGACAAAGCCGAATAAATCAGTGCATCCTTAGGCACACCCAGGGAGATACGGAGATGCCGGACACAAACGATCAGTCTGTCAGGATGGAGCTGGATGCACTCAGACTCTACCCTGGCACTGCCATGTACATACAGAGCCAGAGCGACGGGTCGCACACCCGCCACAAAGTGCAATTCATCGGCACCATCAAGGGCAAGAGCCTGCTGGTCACGCTGCCTTTTGAGAATGGCAAGGGCATGTGGATACAGGCAGGCCATACTTTTGTGGTGCGCGGATTCAACGGAATTTATGCTTACGCCTTGAGTACACAGGTGATCCGTGCCCGCGCACACCCTTTTCCCTACATACACTTCGCCTGGCCACGCGTAGTCGACTGTCAGCTGGTGCGCAAATCGTTGCGCGTGGAGGTCTCCCTGCCGGCAAAGGTCACGCTGGCGGACAACAGCACGGTAAACGTCACCCTGCTGGACCTGAGCGCCCCCGGCTCCATGCTAGCTACCCCCGCCGCAATAGGCGCAGTGGGCGAGCACGCCAGGATCGAATTTGCGGTGGACTTTGAAGGAAATACCCGCGATCTGAATATCCCCGTCATTATTCGCAACATCCACCCCAAAGAAGATGGCAGCGGGTTTCACATCGGCGTCAGCTTTGAATCTGTCGTGCAAAATGATGCCCTGATCCTGTATTACGTTATCAACACGATCGCACTGGGCGCCAATCCGTGAAGCGCGTATCAGTCGTGTAAGCACCCCTGCCTGCAACGCGTAAGACCACACGGCTTGGGGAAGCGCAAATAATCGCGTATATTGCCCAGTCGTCTCCACCACGTCTGTACACCATGGAAAGCATCAAGATACGCGGCGCACGCACGCACAACCTGAAGAACATCAGCCTCGACCTGCCGCGCCACAAGCTGGTGGTAATCACCGGGCTGTCCGGTTCGGGAAAATCCTCGCTCGCCTTCGACACCCTGTATGCGGAAGGTCAGCGCCGCTATGTGGAATCGCTATCCGCCTATGCGCGCCAGTTTCTGCAACTGATGGAAAAGCCGGACGTGGATTTGATCGAAGGGCTGTCGCCTGCGATTGCCATCGAACAAAAGGCCACCTCGCATAATCCGCGCTCTACCGTCGGCACAGTGACCGAGATACACGATTATTTGCGCCTGCTGTTCGCCCGCGCAGGCGATCCGTATTGTCCGCAGCATGATCGGGTATTGCAGGCGCAGAGCGTGGGACAAATGGTGGATCATGTGCTGGAACTGCCCGAAGGCACCAAGGTGATGATCCTGTCGCCGCTGGTGGTGGAGCGCAAGGGCGAGCAACTGGAGATGTTCGACGAGCTGCGCGCCCAGGGATTTACACGGCTGCGCATCAACGGCACGGTGCATGAGATCGACGCCCTGCCCTCTTTGCAAAAGAACAAGAAGCACACCGTCGAAATCGTGGTGGACAGATTGAAAGTCCATGTGGAATCCAAGCAGCGACTGGCTGAATCGTTTGAAACCGCGCTGTTGCACGCCGACGGGCGTGCGCTGGCGGTGGAGATGGACAGCGGAGACGAAAAACTTTTGTCCGGGCACCCGAAAGAACATCAGTTCTCGGCGAAATTTTCCTGCCCGATCTGCAACTACTCGCTGCCGGAACTCGAACCGCGCCTGTTTTCGTTCAACAATCCGATGGGCGCATGCCCCAAGTGCGATGGTCTCGGAGTCATCAGCTTCTTCGATCCGAAGCGCATCGTCGCCCTGCCCTCCCTCTCGTTGAGCTCCGGCGCAATCAAGGGCTGGGACAGGCGCAATCAGTTCTATCATCAGCTGCTCGCCGGTCTCGCGCGGCATTACGACTTCGACCTTGAACAGTCATTTGAGAGCCTGCCGGAAAAAATCCAGCAGGCCGTGCTGTACGGCTCCGGCAAGAATGAAATCGCCTTTCAGTACCTCAACGAGCGCGGCAAGGCAACACTGCGCGAGCATGCGTTCGAGGGCATCGTCAACAATCTGGAACGCCGCTACAAGGAAACCGACTCACCCACCGTACGCGAAGAACTGTCTAAATACCTGAACAGTTGCACCTGCACGGAATGCAAAGGGACGCGCTTGCGTCTGGAAGCGCGCCATGTGCGCGTTTCAGATAAGAACCTGTATGAGATCAGTGCGCTGCCCTTGCAGCAGGCCTTGTCTTTCTTTCAGGAATTGAGGCTGCAAGGCCAGAAGCAGGCCATTGCCGAGAAGATCGTGCATGAAATCGCCAGCCGCCTGACCTTTCTCAATAACGTCGGACTCAATTATCTGACGCTGGAACGTTCGGCAGAAACGCTGTCCGGCGGCGAGGCACAGCGCATCCGGCTGGCTTCGCAGATCGGCTCCGGCCTGACCGGCGTGATGTATGTGCTGGATGAACCCTCCATCGGGCTGCATCAGCGTGACAATGACCGGTTGCTGACCACGCTGCACAGACTGCGCGACATGGGCAACAGCGTGATTGTGGTGGAACACGATGAAGACGCCATCCGCCATGCCGACTATGTGGTGGACATGGGCCCGGGTGCAGGTGAACACGGCGGCATGGTGGTATCGCAAGGGACACCGGAGGAAATATGCCGCGACGAACAATCGCTCACCGGCGATTATCTGACCGGTCGCCGCCGCATTCCGATGCCGGAAAAGCGGCTGGACCCCGACCCTGAACGCATGTTGCGCATCATCGGCGCCAGCGGCAACAATCTGAAGGACATCACACTAAACTTGCCTGTCGGCTTGCTGACTTGCGTGACGGGCGTATCCGGCTCGGGGAAATCCACGCTGATCAACGACACGCTGTACCCTGCCGTGTCTCGCCACCTGTATCGCAGCAACACAGAGCCTGCCGCGCATGCCGAAATCAGCGGACTGGAATTCTTTGACAAGGTAATCAACGTCGATCAATCGCCCATCGGACGCACGCCGCGCTCCAATCCCGCCACTTACACTGGCCTGTTCACGCCCATACGTGATTTATTTTCCGGGGTACCCTCTTCACGCGAGCGCGGCTACGGGCCGGGCCGATTCTCATTCAACGTCAGGGGCGGACGCTGCGAGTCCTGTCAGGGCGACGGCGTGATCAAGGTGGAGATGCACTTCATGCCAGACGTGTATGTGCCTTGCGACGTATGCCACGGCCAGCGCTATAACCGCGAAACGCTGGAGATTCAGTACAAGGGAAAAAATATTCAGCAGATTTTGCAGATGACCGTCGAACAGGCGCATGACTTCTTCAAGGCCGTACCCGTAATCGCACGCAAGTTGCAGACTCTTCTGGATGTCGGCCTGGGTTACATCACACTCGGCCAGTCCGCCACCACGCTCTCGGGCGGTGAAGCGCAGCGCGTCAAACTGTCGCTGGAACTGTCCAAGCGCGACACCGGACGGACACTGTACATACTCGACGAACCCACTACCGGACTGCACTTCCATGACATCGCCCAACTGCTCAAGGTAATCCACAAACTGCGCGATCAGGGCAACACCTTAGTGGTCATCGAGCACAACCTTGATGTCATCAAGACGGCTGACTGGGTGATCGACCTGGGGCCGGAGGGCGGAGATGGCGGCGGTCAGATTATTGCGCAAGGTTCGCCTGCGCAGGTCGCAGACAATCCGGACAGCGTGACCGGCAAGTATTTGAAGCCGGTACTGAACAAGTCCCCATGCAAATAAGCCCCGGCATCGCGATTGCTGACAGCGAAATCGAATTGAATGCAATACGCGCGCAGGGTGCAGGGGGTCAGAACGTCAACAAGGTGTCGACTGCGATACATCTGCGTTTCGACATCAATGCCTCTTCACTTCCGGAAGAATACAAGGAAAAACTCAGAAAACTGGCAGACCGGCGCATCACCAATGAAGACGTGATCATCATCAAGGCGCAGCGTTTTCGCAGCCAGGAAAAAAACAGGACCGATGCGCTCGAACGCCTGAGATTACTGATCCTCAGCGCCACATATACAGCGAAGGCACGCACACCGACCAAGCCCACCCGTAGTTCAAAGAAGAAGCGCCTGGAAGGCAAAACCCGGCGCGGCGAGTTGAAAACACTGCGCGGAAAAATTGGCGAATAGGCGGCTAAAGTCGCAAGTGTTTCAATTAATCCGCGTTCATCCATACAACCGGTGGAAAGCTGCCTTTCCAGGTTTAACCCACAGAGACAACACCTGCCTACGGTAGCCCTCTGGCGAGACGGAAGCCGTTATTATTGAACCTGTCATTCACGGTGCGCTTGTAACGGTTGGCTGCGCGCGGCGTATCCGCCGCATTGGACCACGAACCACCACGTAACACCCGCGCATCACATTGAGCGCTGGTATGACTCCGGCCATCGCGCTGCGCCTCACTGTATTGATTCTGGTAACAGTCTTCGACCCATTCCCATACGTTGCCGCTCATGTCGTACAAACCCCAGGCATTCGGCTTCCTGGTAGCGACTGGATGAGGACTTTTGCCAATTTTCTCATTGCCATACCAGGCCAGGTCATCCGGATTATCGCCCCCGCAATAACGCTGTGTTGCGCCCGCACGGCACGCATATTCCCATTCCGCTTCACTGGGCAAGCGATACTGTTTGCCCGATTGGGCATTAAGTTTTGCAATGAATTCCTGCACGTCATTCCAGCTGACATTTTCCACGGGGCAATTGTTACCGCATTTCTTAAAAAACAGTTTTTCCGGCAGGCTGCCCATCACGGCTTTCCATTGCCCCTGCGTGACTTCCGTCTTGCCTATCTCAAATTCATGACTGATGTTGACCTTAAGCACAGGTTGTTCATCGGCATCACCGTCAGAAGAACCCATTTCAAAATTTCCCGGTGCAATGCGTAGCATTGAATCTGCAAAAATATCGGTTTGCGAGGCGGCTGGCATCGCCGCATCGTCAACAGACTGCGTATGCGCTGTTGCAGAAACGGGTAATGAATCGCCGTCACTCCCTGTTGCAATCCAAATGATCACCACGCCGGTCAGCGCGATTGCGAACAAACCCGCTCTGCGAACCGTCAGTCCATGCATCCATTGCTTTGCTTTTCCCCATGCTGAAACCAGCATGACTTGCGCCCGTTTTTTTGACTCAATATGTGCTGTTACCGTGGTCAATTCAACGGATTCCAGTTCATCTTCAGCCTTACCCTGCGCGTAGCGTTCCTTATGTTCCTGCTCTACCCGTTTTTTTTCATCAATAAGTTTTTTGAGTATGTCCTGTTTGCTTTGGATTTTCTGCTGTTCGACAGCCAATGATAAAGGCGGGACGGCTTCAGTGCGCCTGGATTTCAATATAGGCTTCTGTATGCCCTGGTCCGCTATGCGTAAAATACCCTCGCCCTGACCCGGAGTTTTTTTGCCTGCGTCCGGTTTTATTTGCTTTTCCGCTGCCAGCAACATCGCCTTATTCAATAATTTACGTATGTTATCAAGTGAGTCCAGGTGCAAAAAGGCCAGTCTTAACGCACCGCTGCCGAACAAATCCGGCAGCACTGTAGCCTCGATCAATTTAAATCTGGCTGCGTCTATGGCATACAGGTCGCCAACTGACACAGCCTCATTAAGCGGTACAAACAAATCAAGCTCAGCCAACTGCCTGACCATAAGCTCGGTCCGGGCAATTTCCTTCTGAAAAGCCTGCATGAATTGCAGCTCTTCATGCAACCGCTGTTGCACCATGCCCTGGTCGTCGATCAGCAATTCGCCACTATCAGCATTGATGGCCGCACATGACTCATCCACACTCACAATCAATGGTTCTTCCTGACTGTCACCCGCGATAACAAAGGGATAGTGCTGCAGATATGCAGGAATATAAGCGCCATCCCACAGACCGGCAGCACTCACAAACAGATTTTCACCCTCCCGCACGCCGAGCAGGAGCGCAAGGCTGAATTGCTGGTCTTGACCACGAACAAACACGACAGGATATTCCTGAATGGCTTGTGCAAGCTCCGTACAGGCAATCGCCAGCGCAGTGCACTCACCGGCAAACCCGTAATTGACTCGCGTCGCATCGAACCTTAGATTGCGGTGCGAGTCTGGATTGAGCGCAACAACTTTTTTATAAAAGTCAGAATTGATCATTTGGAAACAGTAGCGTAATGAGGCGGATTCAACCACGGAGTACAACTCTAATACACGCTAAATATGTGCTGCAAGCCACATCCGCACGAAAAATATGCGTGAAGTGTGCCGTAACACTAACGGGCATGGAAAAGTGACCACCCCTAATAATGAAACCCGCCATGCCCGTTTCCCCCTTTCCAACTTTCCCCCGCAAGCGAGGGAAAGGGCAAACGAATCGCTACGCGAGTTTCACGTTAAAGCACAGACGCACCGGCGGATCATACCAGCCTGACGCGATACTCACGATATGCCAAACGATATACTGCGCGGCACGCGCTATCAGGATGCAATCCCTTTTTCATCGAATAATCCCTCGAACAGTATCGAGCTGAGATAACGTTCACCCGAGTCAGGCAGAATCACGACGATGGTCTTGCCCGCATTCTCGGGACGGTTTGCCTGCCGGATTGCCGCAGCGACCGCAGCACCCGATGAAATGCCAGATAAAATGCCTTCTTCCCGCGCAAGACGGAGTGCGTACATTACCGCCTCCTCATTGCTCACTTGTTCAATCTCATCGACCAGAGACATATCGAGCGTGTCCGGGACAAATCCGGCACCGATGCCCTGTATCTTGTGCGGGCCGGGTTTGAGTGATTCCCCGGCACGCTGTTGCGTGAGAACGGGACTGGCAGAGGGTTCAACTGCGACCGCAGTAATGTTTTTGCCTTTTGTCTGTTTGATGTAGCGCGCAACGCCCGTTATGGTGCCGCCCGTGCCTACACCTGATACCAGGATATCAATCTTGCCGTCAGTATCATTCCATATCTCCGGGCCGGTGGTTTCTTCATGTATAGCCGGGTTGGCAGGATTTTTGAATTGATGCAACAAAACGTATTTCTCGGGCTCGGAAGCTGCGATTTCTTCGGCTTTGGCAATGGCTCCATTCATGCCTTTGGCCCCTTCGGTGAGCACCAGCGTCGCACCGTAGGCTACAAGCAATTTGCGCCGTTCGATACTCATCGTTTCCGGCATCGTCAGGGTAAGCGGAATGCCGCGCGCAGCAGCAACGAATGCCAGCGCGATACCCGTATTTCCGCTGGTTGGCTCAACCAAATGTTTACCCGACTCCAACAAGCCGCGCCGGTCTGCGTCAGCAACCATGGCAGCACCGATACGACACTTGACTGAATAAGCAGGATTACGGCCTTCTATCTTGGCCAGTAGGGTTGCCGGTGCACGATCAGTGATGCGATTAAGGCGGACAAGAGGAGTACGCCCGATGGAAAGTGTGTTGTCTTCAAACCAGTTTGACATGCGACCTCCTGTAAAAATAATCAACGCTACAAGCTGTGTGACCCGCATAATAGCAAAAAGCCGGAATAATCCGGCTTTTTGCTTAAAACATGTACATTAAAACTTATTACTCAGCGTCCACTACTTCAGCATCAGCCGGGCGGTCCATCAATTCGACCAGTGCCATCGGCGCGTTGTCGCCCTGACGGAAACCAAATTTCAGAACACGAAGATAGCCACCGTTACGTGTTGCATAGCGCGGGCCGAGTTCGTCAAACAACTTGGTAACCATTTCACGATCACGCAAACGGGCAAAAGCCAAACGACGATTTGCCAGACTTGGATTCTTACCCAATGTCAGGATAGGTTCTGCAACGCGACGCAGTTCCTTGGCCTTAGGCAGCGTAGTCTTGATGACTTCGTGGCGCAACAAAGACACAGTCATGTTGCGGAACATCGCCAGACGGTGGCTGCTGGTACGATTGAGTTTTCTTAAACCTAAACGGTGACGCATAATTTGCCTCTCTTAACTTCTGTTATTCCACTGCGTAGAGCGGACATCTTTAATTGTGCGCTGCCTAAGCAACAGCGACTGGCCAGTTTTCCAGCTTCATACCCAGCGACAAATTGTGCTCGGCAAGAACCTGTTTGATTTCATTCAAAGACTTGCGACCCAGATTCGGGGTACGCAGCAAATCATTTTCAGTGTACTGAATCAGATCGCCAATGTAATGGATGCTTTGTGCCTTGAGACAGTTTGAAGAACGTGGCGTCAGTTCGAGATCATCAACAGGGCGCAACAGGATAGGATCAACCTGTGGCACATGTTCTTTTTCTACTACTGGCTCAGTACCTTCCAACGCGGCAAAAACAGAGAACTGATCAACGAGGATGCGTGCAGCATTACGAATCGCCTGCTCAGGGTCAATTGCACCATTCGTTTCGATGCTCATGATCAGCTTGTCGAGGTCGGTGCGTTGTTCAACGCGTGCGCTCTCAACAGCATAACTGACACGACTGACCGGACTAAACGAAGCATCCAGCGCAATATGTCCGACTGAACGCGTTTCATTCGGCAATTGACGTGAAATCGCTGAAACATAACCACGGCCTTGCTCAACCTTAATCTGCATATCCAGTTTGCCGCCGGCGGTCAGATGTGCAATCACATGATCAGGATTCAATACTTCAACATCGGCATTAACACTGATATCAGCCGCGGTTACAACGCCATAGCCTTCCTTTTTAAGGGTAAGGACAACTTCATTGATACCATGCAGACGCAACACAACACCCTTGAGGTTCAAAAGGATATCGACAACATCTTCCTGCACGCCATCGATAGTTGCGTACTCATGCAGAACACCCGCAATCTTGACTTCAGTAGGCGCAGCACCCGCCATAGAGGAAAGCAGGATACGACGCAATGCATTGCCCAGCGTATGACCAAAACCGCGCTCAAAAGGCTCCATGACCACTTTAGCCTGGGTCTCGGATACCTTTTGAACATCAATAATGCGAGGCTTCAAAAAATCATTGTTATACATAAGCTACTCCGCGTGGATTACTTGGAATACAACTCAACCACGAGATGCTCGTTGATGGTTGCAGGCAGTTCAGCACGTTGTGGGTTGGCTTTGAAAACCCCCTTGAATGCCTTGGTATCCATTTCGATCCATTCAGGGAAACCGCGTTGCTCAGCAGCCGCAATAGCCGCTTTGATACGCAGTTGAGCCTTGGACTTTTCAGCCACTTCAACCACGTCACCAGGACGCACTTGATAGGAAGGAATGTTTACACGCTTGCCATTTACCAGCAGACCGTTATGACGAACCACTTGACGCGCTTCGGCACGTGAAGCGCCAAAACCCATACGATAAGTCACATTGTCCAAACGAGATTCCAGCAATTGCAACAATGACTCACCGGTAATACCGCGTGAAGCAGCTGCTTTCTTGTAGACCAAACGGAACTGACGCTCCAGTACGCCGTAGATACGACGGACTTTTTGCTTTTCGCGCAACTGACCACCGTACTCTGACAAACGCGTATTACGACGCTGTCCGTGCTGACCAGGTGGATAGGCACGACGCTCAACCGCACACTTGTCGGTAAAGCACTTTTCGCCCTTCAAAAATAATTTCTCGCCTTCACGACGGCACTTACGGCACTTTGCATCAAGATTTCTAGCCAAGATCAACTCCTAATATATTAGATACGACGCTTTTTCGGTGGACGGCAACCGTTATGCGGCACCGGCGTGATATCGGAAATGCTAGTGATCTTGAAACCAGCTGCATTTAATGCACGCACTGTGGACTCACGACCTGGGCCCGGGCCCTTGATACGCACTTCAATATTCTTAACACCACATTCAGCGGCAGATTTGCCAACCACTTCAGCAGCAACCTGAGCAGCAAAAGGTGTGCTTTTACGCGACCCTTTAAAGCCATTCGCGCCGCTTGTCGACCAGGCAAGTGCATTGCCTTGACGGTCGGTAATGGTAACGATGGTGTTGTTAAATGAAGCGTGAACGTGTGCAATACCTTCAACCACATTCTTTTTAACTTTTTTACGCACTTTCGTGCTTGGCTTAGCCATAATTAAATCCTCTCGCGTTTAAGCAATTATTTCTTTGAGCCGGAAACAGCTTTACGCGGGCCTTTACGCGTGCGCGCATTGGTGCGTGTACGCTGACCGCGACATGGCAAACCACGACGATGGCGTACACCGCGATAGCAACCCAAATCCATCAGACGTTTGATGTTCATCGTCGTCTCGCGACGCAAATCGCCTTCGACGGTGAATTTAGCCACTTCTTCGCGTAGTTTTTCTACTTCCGCGTCAGTCAGATCTTTCATCTTCGCACTGGGTGTGACACCCGCTAATGCGCAAATGGCTTGCGAGCGAACTCGACCGATACCATAAATTGCTGTCAAAGCAATTACAGCGTGTTGATGGTTTGGGATATTTACCCCTGCAATACGTGCCATGCAGCTACCCTATCTTTAAAAAACGAAAATTATATCATCTAAAACCAAGGTAAAACAATTAACCTTGGCGTTGCTTGTGACGTGGCTCAGTGCAAATTACACGCACAACACGTTTACGAATAACGATCTTGCAATTACGGCAGATCTTTTTTACTGATGCTTGAACTCTCATTTGCTTCTCCTAACTCGTTAACTATTTGGCGCGGAACACTATTCGTGCTCTGCTCAGATCATAGGGTGTCAACTCCACCGTCACTTTATCTCCTGGTAAAATGCGAATATAGTGCATGCGCATTTTTCCGGATATATGACCTAAAACCACATGACCATTTTCCAGTTTGATTCGGAACGTTGCATTAGGCAACGACTCCTCTATCTCACCTTGCATCTGAATTACATCTTCTTTTGCCATTAGCGTGACGACCCACCTTTAAAATTAGCTTTTTTCAGCAAACTATCATACTGGTGCGTCATCAGATACGACTGGACTTGCGCCATAAAATCCATGGTTACAACGACCAGAATCAACAGCGAAGTACCACCAAAATAAAACGGTACGTTCCACTTAACAACCAGAAACTCCGGCAACAGACAAACCAGCGTGACATAAACGGCTCCCACCAGCGTCAGACGCAACATGATCTTTTCGACATATCGCGCAGTCTGCTCACCCGGACGTATCCCTGGTAAAAATGCGCCGCTTTTCTTGAGATTATCGGCTGTTTCCTTTGGGCTAAACACCAATGCCGTATAGAAGAAACAGAAGAACAAAATCGCGCCAGCATATGCCATGACATAAATCGGCTGCCCCGGGGACAACATCTGACTCACATCCTTGAGCCAGCCCATACCCTCAGAATTACCAAACCAACCTGCAATCGTTGCCGGGAACAAAATCATGCTCGAAGCAAAAATGGGAGGGATAACACCCGCCATGTTCAGCTTCAGTGGCAAATGAGAACTTTGTCCGCCATAAACCTTGTTACCGACCTGACGTTTGGCATAATTCACCAGTATCTTGCGCTGCCCACGTTCAACGAACACTACCAAGGCTGTCACGGCAATTGCACCGAAGAACAGGAACAACACCAAGGGTATTGAGAAAGCGCCTGTACGTGCCAACTCAAGCGTGCTGCCAATCGCACTCGGCAAGCCCGCTGCAATACCTGCGAAGATAATCAGCGATATACCATTGCCCAAGCCACGTTCGGTAATCTGCTCACCCAGCCACATCAGAAACATCGTTCCAGCCACCAGGGTAATCATGGTCGTCATCTGAAACATGGAACCAGGATGCAGAACCAGACCAGGCTGTGATTGCAATGCTATCGAGATACCGAATGACTGAAAAAAAGCCAAACCCAAAGTTCCGTAACGAGTGTATTGGGTTATCTTGCGACGACCCGCCTCGCCTTCTTTCTTCAGTTGCTCAAGATAAGGCACGGCAATAGACGCCAATTGCATGATGATCGATGCAGAAATGTACGGCATGATACCCAAGGCGAAAAGCGAAAAGCGCTCCAGCGCACCACCCGAGAACATGTTAAACATGCCCAAGATGCCATTCTTTTGCGTCTTGAATAATTCGGCAAGCACAACGGGATCAATGCCGGGTACGGGGATATATGCACCAATACGGAACACTATCAACGCACCCAACAAAAACCAGAGACGCTGGCTTAAATCACCATATTTTGCTTTAGGTACATTTTTCGCAACTGTGCTCACAAATAACCTTCTTACTCTGCGATGCTGCCGCCAGCGGCTTCAATCGCTGCACGCGCGCCTTTGGTAACCAGCAATCCCTGCAATTTAACTACACGCGAAATTTCGCCGCACAGAAATACTTTAGCGGACAGCGCGCCAGCTCTTACAAGACCAGCTTGCTTAAGAGCCAGCAGGTCGATTGCGTCTACAGGCAATTTTTGCAGATCGGCCAGGCGAACCTGAACGGTATAGTTACGCGTCAACGAAACAAAGCCACGTTTTGGCAAGCGACGCTGCAAAGGCATTTGACCGCCTTCAAAACCCACTTTATGAAAGCCGCCCGCGCGGGACTTCTGTCCCTTGTGGCCGCGGCCACAAGTTTTTCCCAAACCGGAACCGATACCGCGACCCACACGGCGTTTTGCGTGCTTGGCACCAGGCGCTGCTTGAATAGTATTAAGTTGCATAATTAGGCCTCGTATTTAACCAAGTAAAACACTTTGTTAATCATGCCACGAACACAAGGAGTGTCTTCAAGTTGCACGGTGTGATTGATACGACGCAGACCCAAGCCGCGAATCGTATCGCGATGCGATTGCTTAGTACCAATCACGCTTTTGACCTGTGTTACTTTAATTGTTTTGGCTTGTGTCATTTCTTACCCCAAAATTTCATCAAGGTTCTTGCCGCGTTTCGCAGCAATCTCCGAAGGAGCATTCAAAGCCTTAAGACCGTTCAATGTCGCGCGCACAACGTTGTAGGGGTTGCTGGAACCGATACATTTGGCCGAAACATCACGTACACCTACCGCTTCGAATACCGCACGCATCGCGCCACCAGCAATAATTCCTGTACCCTCAACCGCAGGGCGCATCAGAACCTTAGCGGCCCCGTGTTTACCAACGACAGCATGATGCAATGTGCCATTTTTCAGATTAACCTTGATCAGATTGCGGCGACATTCTTCCATTGCTTTTTGAACGGCAACTGGAACCTCTTTGGACTTACCCTTGCCCATCGAAATACGACCATCACCATCACCGACAACAGCCAGCGCGGCAAATCCCATGATACGTCCACCCTTAACTACTTTGGTGACACGATTCACGGCGATCATTTTTTCGATCATGCCATCATCGCGAGCTTGTTGTTGCATTTTTCCTTGCGGCTTAGCCATTGCTCAACTCCAATTAAAACTGCAGACCATGCTCACGCGCGGCTTCTGCCAACGCCTTTACACGACCGTGATAACGATTACCGGAACGATCAAAGGCAACTTGAGCAATTCCCGCACTCTTAGCCTTCTCGGCGATACGCTGGCCCACAACAGCCGCAGCTGTCTTGTTTCCGCCATTTGCCAAATCCTTGGCAACATCAGCCTCAAGGCTTGATGCGCTAGCAAGAATCTTTCCACCGCATTCAGAAATAATCTGCGCGTAGATATGCAAATTTGTACGATGTATTGCCAGACGTACGGTTCTTTTTTCAGCAATGCGGGCACGGGTTTTGCGTGCTCTGCGCTGACGAGATGCTTTTTTATTCAACATATCCGCCTCAATTATTTCTTCTTGGTTTCTTTCATGATCACGACTTCATCGCTATAACGCACACCCTTGCCCTTATAAGGCTCAGGTTCACGGAATGCACGAATTTCAGCAGCAACCTGACCAACGCGTTGCTTGTCTGAACCTTTCAAAACCACTTCGGTTTGTGTAGGGGTTGTGACTTGAACGCCTGCCGGCATAGTGTAAGAAACCGGATGGGAAAAACCTAAAGTCAGATTAAGCACATCGCCCGCAGCCTGCGCACGATAACCCACCCCAACCAAAGACAACTTACGTTCAAATCCGATACTGACACCTTTGACCATATTTGCCAGCAGCGCACGCATCGTTCCAGACATGGCATTAGCCTGCTTGGAACCATTCGTAGAAGAAAATAGCAAGCTATCACCTTCACGCACCACATTAACATCAGCAGTCATAGGATGACTAAGGGAACCCAACGGGCCCTTGACCGAAACTTCATTTGCAGCCAGAGTAACTTCAACACCACTCGGCACAATGACAGGATTCTTGGCAACTCTAGACATTTCTACCTCACTACGCGACTACACAGAGCACTTCACCACCAATACCATTGGCGCGCGCTTTGCGGTCGGTCATCAAACCCTTCGAAGTGGAAACAATCGCAATACCCAAGCCGTTCATCACCTTGGGAATATCATTGTTACCTTTGTAAATACGCAATCCAGGACGACTGATGCGCTGAATTTTTTCGATAACAGGACGGCCACTGTAATACTTCAAACCAATTTGCAGCGTAGCCTTACCTGGCTCACCCTGCTCAACGTTGAAGCCATCTACATAGCCTTCTTCTTTCAAAACTTCAGCGATTGCGACCTTCAATTTTGAAGACGGCATAGATACGCTGGCCTTTTCAGCCATTTGCGCATTACGAATGCGCGTCAACATATCGGAGATTGGATCATTCATGCTCATAATTATTACTCCTACCAGCTAGCCTTAACGATCCCGGGAATCTCACCACGCATCGCAAATTCACGAACCTTGATGCGACCCAAACCAAATTTCCTAAACGTTCCGCGAGGGCGACCCGTCAAAGCACAGCGATTACGCAAACGCACTGGACTGGAATCCCGGGGCAACGCTTGAAGCTTAAGCCTTGCTGCTGCGCGATCTTCATCGCTCAGACTCATATTAGATATTGTTGCAAACAAATCTGCGCGTTTTGCCGCATATTTCTTTACGGTATCGCGACGCTTTTGCTCACGGTTAATCAATGACATCTTAGCCATTAGCAATCCCTCATTTCTTTAATGGGAGTTTAAAAGCCAACAATAAAGCCCTGGCTTCTTCATCAGTCTTAGCGGAAGTCGTGATAGTAATATTCATACCACGCAAAGCATCGATCTTTTCGTATTCAATCTCAGGAAAAATAATCTGCTCTTTTACGCCCATGTTGTAATTACCACGACCATCAAATGATTTAGCTGAAATACCACGGAAATCACGGATACGTGGGATCGCAACAGAAATCAGACGGTCAAGAAAATCGTACATACGCTCTTTGCGCAATGTAACTTTGCAGCCAACCGGATAGCCCTCACGAATCTTGAATCCAGCGATGGATTTTTTAGACATCGTAACGACAGGTTTTTGACCTGCAATCTTCTGCATATCACCAACCGCGAAATCCATTACTTTCTTGTCAGCAACCGCCTCACCCACACCCATATTCAAGGTGATCTTCTCGATGCGCGGCACTTCCATTACGGACTTGTAACCGAACTGCGCCATAAGATCACTAGCGATCTTATCTTTGTAAATCTCATACAAACGAGCCATGCCCTATACCCCTTAAGCGTCAACAACTTCGCCGTTGGATTTGAACACACGAACCTTGCGTCCATCTTCCAGCGTTTTAATACCGACTCGATCACCCTTGCTCGTAGCGGCGTTATACAAGGCCACATTGGAGACATGAATTTTCGCTTCTTTTTCGACGATACCGCCAGATACACCCTTAACCGGATTTGGTTTCTGATGCTTTTTGACTTTATTGACACCGCTAACCAACAAATACTCGCCGAGCACGCGCAGCACATTGCCACGATTACCCTTGTCTTTGCCAGCGATTACAATTACGTCATCGTTCTTTTTAATCTTACGCATGATTTTCCTCGAATCTACCTGTTAACGCTAAAGCACTTCAGGCGCAAGCGAAACGATCTTCATAAACTTTTCAGTACGCAGTTCACGAGTTACCGGCCCGAAGATACGAGTACCAATAGGCTCAAGCTTAGCATTCAACAACACCGCAGCGTTGCCATCAAACTTAACCAGCGAACCATCAGAACGTCGCACACCCTTAGCAGTACGAACCACTACAGCATTGTAGACTTCGCCCTTCTTTACACGGCCACGTGGAGCTGCATCACGAATACTTACCTTGATAACATCACCAACGGAAGCATAACGACGCTTGGAACCACCCAATACCTTGATGCACATAACCGAGCGCGCTCCAGTATTGTCAGCCACATCTAAAACAGACTGCATTTGTATCATTATTTAATCTCCAACTTTTTCCGCCAATAGCGGCCAGTTTTGGAACCCGTTCGGGTTAAGGTCGCCATCAGCGGCGATGAAACTAAGCCGCTTATTATATGCAAATTAAGAAAACTTGCAAGCTGAAATTACACACACTACAAAATAAACCTTACGCGGCTTTAACAACACGCCATGCTTTGGTTTTTGCAAGAGGACGACACTCTTCAATCGTGACCACATCGCCGGTATGACATTCATTTGCTTCATCATGTGCATGATATTTCTTAGACACACGGATGATCTTACCCAGCAAGGGATGTTTTACTTTACGCTCGATCAAAACGGTTATCGTTTTGTCCATTTTGTCACTTGTGACAGTACCCGTCAGGGTACGTTTAAGTTTAGCTTCGCTCATCACTGTGCTTCCTTCTGCTTCATTACGGTTTTAATCCGCGCAATATCACGACGAACCTTACGCATTTCACTGGTCTTGGTCATTTGTTGCGTCGCGACTTGCATACGCAGGCCGAATTGAGCCCTGGTCAAAGAGAGCAGATCTTGCTGCAATTCCGACACTGACTTGGTCTTAAGTTCACTAGCCTTCATGATTATTCACCCACCTGTCTAACGACGAACACAGTCGCAAGTGGCAGCTTTGCAGATGCCAACTTAAACGCTTCACGCGCCAATGTTTCAGTAACACCATCCATCTCATACAACATCTTGCCTGGCTGAATCTCGGCGACGTAGTATTCAGGATTACCCTTACCGTTACCCATACGAACTTCAGCCGGTTTTTTCGAGATAGGCTTATCCGGGAATACACGAATCCAGATACGACCACCACGCTTGATATGACGAGTCATTGCCCGACGTGCGGCTTCAATTTGACGAGCAGTCAAACGACCGCGCGCAACCGATTTCAGACCAAATTCACCGAAACTAACCTTGTTGCCACGAGTAGCAATACCGGTATTACGGCCTTTTTGCTCCTTGCGGTATTTTCTTCTAGCTGGCTGTAGCATGCTTAGCTCCCGACTTTTTTACGCGTTTTTCTGCATCAGCAACAACTGGCGCAGCAACTTCCTGACCGATATCACCCTTATATACCCATACCTTGACACCGATAATGCCGTAGGTTGTCTTCGCCTCGGAAGTACCGTAGTCAATGTCGGCACGCAATGTATGCAATGGTACACGGCCTTCGCGATACCATTCGGTACGCGCGATCTCAATACCATTCAAACGCCCCCCGCTCATGATCTTGATGCCCAATGCACCCAGACGCATCGCGTTTTGCATGGAGCGCTTCATCGCACGGCGGAACATGATACGTTTTTCCAATTGTGCGGTGATATTATCTGCTATCAATTGAGCATCAATTTCAGGCTTGCGAACTTCTTCAATGGCCAGATCAACAGACTGAAGACCCATACGCTTGCGCAATTCAGCACGCAGCAGTTCGATATCTTCGCCTTTTTTCCCGATAACCATACCAGGACGAGCCGTGTAAATAGTTACTTTCGCACTTTTGGCAGGACGCTCGATGACAATTTTAGAAACCATCGCCGAAGCCAGCTTCTTTTTCAAGAATGCGCGAACTTCAATGTCTTTAAGCAACATGTCAGCAAAATTGGCGCTATTTGCATACCACTTAGAATCCCAGTTCTTACGAACGCTTAACCGGAAACCGGTTGGGTGAATTTTCTGTCCCATAATTTATCCTCAGGCTCCGACGCTAACAGTGATATGACAAGTCTGTTTTTCGATCTTGTTGCCTCGACCCTTCGCACGCGCCATGAAACGCTTGAGCGAAGATGCCTTGTCAACATAAATAACCTTAACCTTCAACTCATCAATGTCTGCGCCATCATTATGTTCGGCATTGGCGATTGCTGAATCAAGCGCTTTCTTGATAATTCCGGCGCCCTTTTTAGGACTGAAATTCAAGATATTAAGCGCCTGCGCAACTGGCAAACCGCGAATCTGATCCGCAACCAAGCGAGCCTTTTGTGCGGAGAGGTGAATGTTTTTTGCAACTGCAGTAGTAGTCGTAGTCATCATGCCCCCTTATCTCTTAACTGCTTTTTTATCAGCAGCATGACCCTTGAAGGTACGAGTCAGAGAGAATTCACCCAACTTATGACCAACCATATTTTCAGAAACGTACACAGGAATATGCTGCTTGCCATTGTGTACAGCAATCGTCAACCCGACGAACTCAGGCAACACCGTGGAACGGCGTGACCAGGTTTTGACCGGGCGTTTATCATTTGTTGCGCGAACTGTCTCAATCTTTTTGAGCAGATGTGCATCAACAAATGGACCTTTTTTAACGGAACGTGCCATGTTTACTTACCCCTTAAGCCTTAAAGCGACGACGCACGATCATACCGTCAGTGCGCTTGTTGCGACGAGTACGGAAGCCCTTAGCCGGCACGCCCCAAGGGCTGACCGGATGACGACCAGCTGCAGTCTTACCCTCACCACCACCGTGCGGGTGATCTACAGGATTCATGACCACACCACGGACGGTTGGGCGAACACCACGCCAGCGCATCGCACCCGCTTTGCCGATGGAACGCAGACTATGCTCGGAATTACCCACTTCGCCCAAGGTTGCTTTGCAATCAACATGCACTTTGCGAATTTCGCCTGAGCGCAAACGCAGCTGCGCGTAACTTCCATCACGAGCCAGCAATTGCACCGATGTACCAGCCGAACGTGCCAATTGAGCACCTTTACCTGGCAGCATCTCGATACAGTGGATCGTAGAACCAACCGGAATGTTACGCAGCGGCAGCGCATTGCCAGCGCGGATAGGCGCTTCCGAACCACTCATCAAAGCCGCGCCCGCAGAAATTCCCTTGGGTGCAATGATGTAGCGACGCTCACCGTCAACATACAACAGCAGCGCAATATTAGCACTACGGTTAGGGTCGTATTCCAGACGCTCAACCGTGCAAGGAATACCATCCTTACTACGCTTGAAGTCAATGAGACGATAATGCTGCTTGTGCCCACCGCCCATATGACGGGTAGTGATGTGGCCGTTGTTATTACGACCAGCTGTTTTTGTTTGTTTTTCCAGCAAAGATGCAACAGGCTTACCCTTATGCAATTCCTTGTTAACGACGCGCAATACAGCACGTTGTCCTGGCGTTGTTGGTTTTAGTTTAATTAATGCCATGATAATTATCCTTGCTCGCTTACAGCGAAGTTAATTTCCTGACCGGAAGCCAAACAAACGTAGGCTTTCTTCCAGTTGTTGCGGCGGCCAATAAAACGACCCGTGCGCTTAACCTTGCCCTTAACGGATGCAACTTGCACGCTGTCAACCTTAACATTGAACATAAACTCAACTGCCGCTTTGATCTCAGGCTTGGTCGCATCAGTCGCTACGCGAAATATAACTTGCTCGTACTTGTCAGCAACATAAGTTGCCTTTTCAGAGATTTGAGGCGCGATCAATACTTTCATCAAACGCTCTTGACCAAATGTATGTGTGCTCATGCGAACATCTCCTCAATTTTAGCTACCGCTCCGCGTGTCACAACCACACTCGGGAAACGAACCAGACTAACAGGATCAGCCTGATAAGCCTCCAGAACCAGCACGTTGGGCAGATTACGTGAAGACAGGTACAGGTTTTCATCCATACTGTCCGTGATAATCAAAACACGTCCAGAACCAAAACCCAAACCATTGATCTTCTGCGCCAGAAGCTTGGTCTTGGGCGAATCTACAGTCAGATCATCCACAACAACCAAACGGTTCTCAGATACCAATTTAGAAAGAATCGCAGCAAAACCTGCGCGATACATCTTGCGGTTTACTTTTTGCGTGTAGTTTTCTTCGCCAGTATTAGGAAAAATCTTACCACCACCACGCCAGATAGGGCTTGACGCCATACCTGCACGAGCACGACCCGTACCTTTTTGAGCAAAAGGCTTACGCGTACTCTTGGCAATCTCGCAACGGCTCTTTTGCTTACTGTTACCAGCACGGGCATTCGCCTGATAAGCCGTTACCAGCTGGTGAACCAGATCCTCGTTGTATGCACGACCGAAAACTTCATCAGAAGCATTCAAATTCGAGGTTGACTGACCCTGATTATTAATAACTTTAAGTTCCATTACGCACCTGCCTTTACTGCTGGGCGCACAATGATGCTGCTGTTAGTGCAGCCGGGAACGGCGCCCTTAACCAACAGCAATTGACGAGCAACGTCAACACGTACGATTTGCAGATTTTGAACTGTTCTCTGAACATCACCGAGATGACCGGTCATGCGCTTGCCTGGAAATACACGCCCCGGATCCTGTGCCATACCGATAGAACCCGGTACGTTATGCGACTTGGAGTTACCGTGAGAAGCGCGACCGGATTTGAAGTGGTGACGCTTGATGGTGCCGGCGTAACCCTTACCTTTAGTGGTGCCGGTTACATCAACAAGCTGCCCAACCTGAAACATCTCAACACTGACCACAGAACCAAGCTGAAGATCATTCAGTTGCTCCGGAGAAACTGTAAATTCCTTCAATTTACTCCCGGCTTCAACACCTGCCTTGGCATAATGCCCGGCTGCAGCGCTGGTCACGCGGCTTGCACGACGTACACCGTGTGCCAATTGCACAGCAGTATATCCATCGTTAGCTACGGATTTAACCTGAGTAACACGATTATTGGACACTTCCAGCACTGTTACTGGCAACGATGAACCGTCTTCAGTAAAAACGCGGGTCATGCCAATCTTGCGACCGACAAGTCCTAGACTCATTTCAATTTCCTCTTGTTAAGGGGCCAACTACAATTGGTTAGCCGATTATAAAACTTAGCTTCTAGTCATTAGTGGCCAGTCTTTAGCCTGCTTTGTCCGCTTAGCGGAACCTGCTTTAACTAACGACCAACGTCTAGCTTCTATAAACTTTTCTTACTATTGCAACTTGATTTCCACATCCACACCAGCTGGCAAATCAAGTTTCATCAATGCGTCAACCGTCTTGTCAGTTGGATCAACAATATCCATCAGACGAAGATGAGTGCGAATTTCAAACTGGTCACGTGATGTTTTGTTCACGTGAGGCGAACGCAAAACGTCAAAACGCTCAATCTTGGTAGGCAACGGCACCGGGCCATTTACAACTGCGCCTGTGCGCTTTGCTGTTTCAACGATACGGGCAGCAGATTGATCTATCAAACGATAATCAAACGCTTTAAGGCGGATGCGAATTTTTTGACTTTGCATAATTTTCTCTTGCTTATTGCGGCAATGCCGCTAATTAAAGAACAAACTCACGCGAACAGCTTCACGTGAGGGGGCGCATTGTATGCGGAGTCAACCGAACATGCAAGCAAAAGCAGTCGTTAGTTATTAGTCGCTAGTCGTTAGTTGGTTTTGTCCGCTGCGCGGACACTGCTTTCACTAACGACTAACGACTTACGTCTGACAACTGTTTCTTTTTTACTCGATAACTTTTGCAACCACACCCGCACCCACGGTACGGCCGCCTTCGCGAATCGCGAAACGCAGACCTTCTTCCATGGCGATCGGGTTGATCAGGCTCACGGTAATGCTGACGTTATCGCC
>JAUSAO010000061.1 GCA_030652475.1 Gallionella sp.
TCTTCCTCATCTGTGCCAGCACATCATTGTGCGACACACTCTGCCACACCAACACAACCCATAAAAACCGAGACCGGCAGGCGCCTAATCAAAATCCGGCTTTGCGGCCATATTTACGCGGATTTCAATAGCCGTTCACAGGGGATCACCTGCGCGGCAGTAGCGATAATGTGTTACTTTATAACCATCTTGCAGATGGTGCCGCGCGGGTGCGGTTTCGTCTGGTCAGCGAAGGGTGGCGCTGGGCGGAGCGGGATCTGCACCGGGTGTTTTGCGAAACCTTCGGTACGCCGCCGCTGTGTAATCGCATGAGCCCGTGAGAAAGAGAACCGCCAGAGAAGATGTCATATCAGTGGCTGGCGCAAAACGTGAACAAGAATAACTAGCGGAGCATATCGTGGAAAAAATATTGCGCAAGCAAGCAAGCAAGCAAGCCTGACGTCCCTCTCACCGTCTGCGGCCCCATAGCGGGAGCCGGACTATGAACCTCTCGGACGAGGCCGTCGCCGCGCTGGCACGTTCAATCGGGATCGACGCGCAAGAGATCACCCGGCGCAAGGCCTTCCTGGAGTTCGACGAAACCGATGTCAGCTTGCTCACGGAGTTGCACGCGCGTCTGCAAAATGTGTCGCAGCACTTCGTGAACGACTTTTACGCACTTCTCATCAAGTTCGAGGAAACCCGCCGCTTCATCCCGGATGCACCCTCCCTTGAGCGTCTGAAGCGAACCCAGATGTCATATTTTGACAGCCTGACTGCGGGCGACTACGGCTCAGACTACATTCTCCACCGCTTGCGGGTAGGCGTTGTTCATCAGCACATCGGGCTCGAACCCAAGTGGTACCTCGGCGCTTACAGCAAGTATTTGGCGGGGTTGCTCCCCGAACTCTGGCAGCAGCTCGGGGAAGACCCCGAGGCTTTTGTCGCCACCTGCCAGGCTTTGATCAAGATCGTCATGCTGGATATGGGGCTTGCCCTCGACACCTATATGCAGACTGATCGGGATACTATTCTTGGCCTCAAGCGCTACGCCGAGGATATCATTGCGAGCCTTCCTGCGGGGCTGATCGTGGTGAACGATACACTCAAGGTGCGGAGTGTCAACCGCTCCTTCCGCGAGATGTTCGGACTGAAGAACGGAGAAGATGTTTCCGGGCGCGAACTCGAAGACATCCTGCCGCTACCCGATCTGCGCCAACAGGCGCAAGCCGTCCTCGCCGGCGGGATGGCCTTGCGTGGCATTGACGCTGCGCTGGGCGAAAAATGGTTGCGCCTCACCATCACTGGAATCCGGCTTGCAGAAGAAGAAGAAGAAGAAGAAGAAGACCTGCTGGTAATAGTGGAGGACATCACTAAGCTTAAAGCCCAGGCGGCTCATATCGAACAACTCGCCTTTTATGATCCCCTGACTGGCCTGCCCAACCGGAGCCTGTTGCGGGATCGCGTGCAGCGTGCGCTGACCCACAGCACACGCCACATGAACCATGGTGCCATCCTGTTCATTGATCTGGACAACTTCAAGGCACTTAACGATACCAAGGGTCACAACATCGGTGATCTGCTGCTGATCGAGGCCGCCAAACGTCTCCAGGATTGCATACGCAGCGGCGATACGGTCGCCCGCCTGGGCGGCGACGAGTTCGTCGTCGTTCTTGATGAACTGAACGAAGACACCCGGCAAGCGGCAGCACAAGCCCAGGATATTGGAGAGAAAGTTCTTGCCTCCCTTAACCAGCCCTTCAACCTCCAGGGGTTTGAACACTACAGCTCCGCCAGCATCGGCATCAGTTTATTCCGTGACAACGAGATCGGCATGGATGACCTGTTCAGGCACGCCGATACCGCGATGTATCAGGCCAAGACCTCTGGCCGCAACACCCTTCGTTTCTTCGATCCGGACATGCAGGCATCGCTCGAAGCCCGTTCCACACTTGAAGCCGACCTGCGCCAGGCGCTCTCCCAGCAGCAATTCAATCTCTTCTTCCAGATACAGGTGAACGCCGCCAACCGCCCCATCGGCGCCGAAGCATTGCTGCGTTGGCGGCATCCAGAACGCGGCCTGGTCTCGCCGCTGCAATTCATCCCGCTGGCGGAAGATACCGGGCTGATCCTGCCCATAGGTCTTTGGGTGCTGGAAGCCGCTTGCGCCCAGATCAAGGCATGGGAAGCAAACCCGTTGGCATGTGAACTGCAACTCGCCGTCAACGTGAGCGCGCGGCAATTCCACCAACCGGACTTCGTCGAACAAGTGCGTGCAGCCCTTAAAAAGACTGGTGCCGATCCGGCCCGGCTCAAGCTCGAACTGACCGAGAGCGTGGTGCTAAACAACATCAATGACGCTGTCGTCAAGATGCGCGACCTCAAGGAAGTCGGCGTGCGTTTCTCCATGGACGACTTTGGCACAGGCTATTCATCACTGTCTTACTTGACACAACTTCCGCTTGATCAACTGAAAATTGATCTGTCTTTTGTGCATAATATTGGCATAAAACCCACTGATGCAGTGATCGTGCAGACCATCATCAGCATGGGCAACAGTCTGGGAATGGAAGTGATGGCAGAAGGAGTGGAAACCGAGGCACAGCGTGACTTCCTCGAACGTAATGGCTGTCACGCGTACCAGGGCTATTTGTTTAGCAAACCCGTGCCGATTGAAGAGTTTGAGGGATTGATTCGTCGAATGCCGAATTGATGGAACAACCGGTTTCATCGGTCTATAATTCTCATCGTGCAACAGAAATACAAACTACACCGAATGACGGGTTTCTGGATGGATGTGTCGGCTCAGTTGATAAGCGACATCTGTGGCTCTTAACCAGATTCCGTTAATTTCTGAGGGAACTTTGCACGAGCATATCGAAGATGCCTATCATTCGTTGTCAATTGAGGGCTATCGTGTGACGGAAGCGCTGATTGCCAAGATTGCATCCGGCAAATGGAATCCTGAAGAAAATAGCGACGACAAGAATGACCGCAACGCGCTGGCAGCCAAAGGCTACCATCAGGCATTTGTTGAGGTTCGCAAGAGTTTGTCGAGTATCCTGGAACGGAGTGAACCTGGCGAGGTGATTCGGCGCAACCATCATGACTGGTATCGAAAACTCTTCGAGCCTTCCGTCATGAGCGGCATCCTTGAAGCCAAGCACCTTGCCGGCTATCGTTCCTGGCCGGTATTCATTCGCTATGCCCGGCATGTTCCGCCCTCCTATGAATCAGTGCGAGACGCCATGCCGGTATTTTTCGACTTGATCTCGAAGGAGCCAGAAGCGGCAGTCCGCGCAGTGCTCGGCCATTTTATCTTCGTCTATATTCACCCTTATGGGGATGGCAACGGGCGCATGGCGCGGTTTTTGATGAATGCTATGCTCGCATCTGGCGGATACCCGTGGACGGTCATCCATGTCGAAGATCGAGACGGCTACATGGCCGCGCTTGAGCAAGCCAGTGTGAATGGAAATATCAAGCCGTTTGCCGACTTCATCAGCACAGCCGTGCAAAGACAAATGGATAATTCCAGCAAATTATAAGGATTTGACCGTATGAGCAAGGTCCGCACAATTCAAGCTGATATCACCACGCTATCAGTTGACGCCATTGTCAATGCTGCCAATTCGTCATTGCTTGGTGGTGGCGGTGTGGATGGCGCAATTCACCGTGCTGCCGGGACGGAGTTGCTAAACGAATGTCACCTGCTGGGCGGTTGCAAAACGGGTGATGCAAAAATCACCAAGGGGTATCGACTACCGGCCAAGTTTGTCATTCACACCGTTGGGCCTGTCTGGCGTGATGGAAATAGCGGGGAACCTGAGCTATTGGCAAGTTGCTATCTACGTTCAATGGAAATAGCTGCGCACTATGGCATTCGCACGTTGGCATTTCCGAGCGTGAGCACCGGTGTTTATGGTTATCCGGTTGAATTGGCAGCAAGGGTAGCCATTAATACGGTGCGTGCGCAGTTGCAGAATTTTCCCAGTATTCAGGAAGTGGTGTTTTGCTGTTTTAGCGGTCGTGATCTTGCTGTTTATGCGCAAGCTTTGAGTGAATAAAGCCGGTATGGCACGCCGCAAGCATCACAATGTCTATGTCATTGAGCTCTCCAAGGAAGTTCTGAACGAGGGGAAGTTTAAAAAATGCAATCCCCGTTACGTAACAGGAAAGCCTTGTGTGTACGTTGGCATGACGGGTTTAGATCCAGACGTTCGGTTCGATAAGCATAAAGCGGGTATTCAATCCAACAGGTATGTTTGTTTATACGGCCTGCGCTTGTTGCCAGACCTGTATGAAGGGTTTAACCCGATGGGTTATGGCGAGGCGTGCGATACGGAAATCGAGATTGGGATTGATTTACGGAGTGCCGGGTTCGGAGTTTGGCAGGCGTAGGTGCCTTTTTACGGTAATCTCGATTTCGCGTGATCGGTAACAGCCAGTGTAAAATACGCAATTCGCGGTAGCGGTTGAATAAACAGGAAAAAGCATGACATTGACTAAAGCAGAGCTCGCGGATTTGTTATTTGAAAAAGTTGGCCTGAACAAGCGTGAAGCCAAGGATATGGTGGAAGCGTTTTTCGAGGAGATTCGCGTCAAGCTTGAACAGAGCGAAGAGGTTAAATTATCCGGCTTTGGTAACTTTCAGTTGCGCGACAAACAGCAACGCCCCGGTCGCAATCCCAAGACTGGCGAGGAAATTCCCATCTCTGCGCGGCGCGTGGTCACTTTTCATCCCAGCGCGAAACTAAAAAGCTTGGTTGATGAAAAATATCACGGTGTGCCAACCGCTTGATTCTGCTGAAGGTGGAAATTTTGAACAGGCATCTGCTTCTGGTTCTCTCGCAAACGCACACGTAATTATTTGGATGAACGATGGATAACTTGAACGATATTGAAATGGATGGGGCTGCTGATGAGCTGGAATGCTTGCTGGATATGTCAGCGTTACATATTCTTCGCACGCAAAACCCGGAATCGTTTATTCGCTGGTTTCGTGACTCGGCGGCAGGCATCGCGCCTAACATGGTCGGACAGTTACATGATGACCAGCTGGCACGCCGTGCATTGCTGTACAACATGGCCCGGATGATCTGGAATAAAACCCCATTGCCCGACAATAATTTTCGTCCCAGTCCGCTCCATAAGCCTGAACGTAATTTCCCTTGCCCCTGCGGCTCTGGCAAAAAATACAAACAATGTTGCTTGCCAGTTGAAGCGTTAGACAGCCAAATGGAAGGTTTCAGCATGTTGCTGCACGTGCTGAATCAGGTGCCGGTTAAACAGTTTGCCGAATTGCCATTTACCTATCTGGACCTTGATGAGCTGGCTTATGTCGCTCGTACATGGATGGACAAAGGCAAAACCAAGGATGCGGTCAAATTGCTGGAAGGCCTGTTTGCGCATATAGAGAAGCTGGATCAGCGGGCGGAATACGCCTTCGACCTCTTGCTGGATTGTTACGATAATCTGGGCAATCCGGTAAAAAAGACGCGCATGCTGGAAAAGGGGCTTGAAGCCCCTGATAAATACCTGCGTGCTGCCGCCATGCAACGAGTCTGCTGCATTCACTCTGATAAAGGTGATTATCCTCGCGCATGGCAAGTATTTCAGGATATTCAGCGTCTGATTCCCAATGATTCTTCACTTGCGCACCTTGAAGTCGTGCTGCTTCACGGGCAAGGTGAACATAAGCGTGCGGCTGATCGCGCCAAGTTCTGGATTGCACGTTTGTCACGGGATAATCGCGCAGAACACGCCGATCTGATTGAGTTCCTTAAACACGCTGCGACTAATTTGGGTAGTGCCATGCTGGACTTGGCCCAAGACAATATTCCTGGTCTGGGTAAATTAACGCAACTGATCAATGCAATGCCGGCACCCAAGTGCATGTACCTGCTAGAGCCTTGCGATGGCAGTGCGGGACCATTGCAGCCAGACGCCAAACTACAACGATTGAATGACAAGTGGTTTGAGATATTTCAGCCGTTTACGGATGATCATGTTGGAATTGATTGGCACCGTTCACTCCAATGGTTGGCCTGGCTGGAAAAAAATCCACTGGCATGGCAAAGCTTTGAGGTGATTGGCGAACTGTTTTTAGCTCTTGACGAAGGTATGCAGCCGTTCCCTGGCTTCGCCGAAAATATTCTTTATCCATTGATGAAACGCGGCTACGACCTGTTGCACCTGATTTTGAAGCAGCAACAGGCAGAAGGTCTCCGGCTTGAGTGGGGCTGGATGGAAAATCGCAATGCCTTACGCATGGTCGATGCACTGTCACAGTATTTCGAGGCGCATGAGAATCTCAATGATGCAATTCTGATTATGGAATGGCTGGTCATCACACTCAATCCCAATGACAACCAAGGGAAACGGGAAGAGCTGCTGCACCACTATCTGCGTCAAGGACGATTTGATGATGCCATCAAATTGGCTGAACATTACCCGCGTGACATGGCGCCTGTGCAATACGGGCATGCCCTTGCGCTGCTGATGGCAGGTCGGGAAAGTGAAGCCATGATCACGCTGATTCAAGCGCGAGAGGATTACCCGGAAGTTTGCAAAATGTTGATCAGTCCCAAGCCACGTCGTCCAGCTATTCAGGAAGGGATGGTGACAGTGGGTGGCAAGGATGAAGCGTGGTTTTACCGCGAGGATTATCTGGATATTTGGCAGCAAAGTGGTGGGTTGGCGTGGTTGAAAAAACAAGTGAAGGTTAAACCGGCATCCTGACATTGGCATCGATGAATATATCGTAAACCATGCCACAACAACGATGGGCTGAAGAATGAATATGCAAAAAATAACTTGTGATGATTGTGGTCAATCTGTGCCAGGCTACGATGTCATCCATTACGGATCACCGGACGGGGGATTCCAAAAGCTGTGCACTCAATGTTTCAATGCTGCGGTGGCGTTACGTAGCGGGGTGGACGGTTTTGAAAATATCAAACTCGAACCTATCGGGATAACCGACTGTGCAGGTGAGTTGCATCAGTTTTACTTTCAGACTCGCTTGTTGGGGAATATGGTCACTATTGACGGGTTTGAACTGCTGGATGGAAATCCAGATGGCTATAAATTCCAGGTAATTGGTGAGCCAGAGGACGACCTATTTGTCCTGCTCGGACAGTTGGTTCAGAAAATCCGTCGTACGCTTTCCATCAAATACCTTGTTCGCGATGAACGGCATGGTCTTCAAATCAAGGATATGGCCGTGTGCGGGCGGATTGAGAGTAGCTATCCCGAGGTGGAACGTGTGCCGGTCATGATTATCGATGGTCGCGAAATATCATGGGATAAATTTGGTCAGATGCTGATGAGCTACGAGGGGTGGCAGTTCCGGTTGGAGATTTGTGATCGTAGTGATGAGTTGTGAGGTTGGTAGATTGCGGGTAAAAATGATGGCTTGTTATCGTCCGGTAACGCGGGCTGAGCAACTCAAGCGTATAGTTCGTGCTGTCTGAAAATTGTACTGTAATATTGATCTTGATGGGCCGCTTTGCGGCGATGAATTTGTGAGTCTATGCATCTCTTATGTGCTACTATGTATAGCTGTGCATAGCAAGACCTATGCACAGAAGTGAACTATGCACAGTTTTTTCTGCCGCCCCATACGCTACCAGACATTGCTGGTAGCGAACTATACATAGTTATAGCGATTGCAGGAACTGCATCAGTGCGTCGTCGACGGGATGGTAGAGGCGCAT
>JAUSAO010000062.1 GCA_030652475.1 Gallionella sp.
TCTTCCTCATCTGTGCCAGCACATCATTGTGCGACACACTCTGCCACACCAACACAACCCATAAAAACCGAGACCGGCAGGCGCCTAATCAAAATCCGGCTTTGCGGCCATATTTACGCGGATTTCAATAGCCGTTCACAGACGCCGCCATCTGCATCCAAAATTTTGCCCATCTCGCACCCGCCGCCCGCCCGATGGGGGCAGCCGTCCCGGCCTCACAACGGCTCCGACTGGGTGCATTTCTGGGACGCCTCGGGTGCCTGCTGCATCGCCAGAACTCCCTATAGTCCCCCGTTGCGGCAACTGCGTGGCGTCAGGTCGTCGATAAGTGAACAACCATTGACTGTGCCAAATCGAGTGCAATTCCTGCCGAACCCCGGCGAAACCTACACCGACTCCACCGAACACGAATTTTGGGCGAGAAAAAAGCCTTGCATCGCTGCAAGGCTTTATCTGTCTGGCTCCCCGACCTGGATTCGAACCAGGAACCTGCAGATTAACAGTACAGATAACTCGTTGTTTTTACGAAAATAAGTAGAATAAACATAACAGAGTTTTTCAGCGCACGACCATCATTGTACCCGAACCGAACCTATTCCGAACCAGATTTCCGAACCGGCATGTTCGCCATAAAAAATTCCGCATGGCAACAACGGTTTGCCTCGAATTTCTGCCGACCTGAAACCGACCGGCACAGAACTGGCGTCAAGTTGGCATTTCCGGGCCAACGGGTAAAAACTGGCGCTGGCCCAAAATTTGACCCAAAGCGGACGCGGTGGCCTGCCGGATGGGGGCAGTGATCCCGGCCCGGAAACGGGTCGCAGTCGGGCCGTTTCCGGGCCAAGTCGGGTCACTCTGGCCGTGCCGCCCCCCTCCAAAGGTTCCTCGCAAAAAACAGGGTGGCGACGATGCGCCGGGTTCGTCGAGTGGCGGGAAAGTTTTTTTGCAGCCGTGGAATTCGCCCATCAGACTCACGCCAGAATTTCAGGGGTGTGTGGGGAGGCAGAAATTCTGAATTCCTGAAAACCTGAAAATCTGCCACGCCGTTAAACCTGAAAATCTGACATCCCACACAACTCACGCCAAACTGATCACCAACTTTTTCCCGCAAGCATGAGCATATTTTCTCAATGTCGAAAAACTGGGTGAATGCTTCTGACTGATCAAAGATGACTCCAGACGAGACACTGCACTGGTTGTTGTACCCATGCGTTGAGCAATCTCGGACTGAGTCAAGCCAGCCTCACGACGAGCACGCAAGACAGCATGGAGAGCGACATACTCTTCTTCAAGCTCATCATAGGCATGTTTTGTTTCAGCATCACTCAACATCTGAGCAACAAACGCATCATCGTGTGCAACAGGATTGAATTGTTCATTTTGCATTTTTAACCTCCTTCAGGCGACGAGTCGCAATGTCCAACTCATTATTCGGTGTTCTTTGTGTTTTCTTGACGAATGAATGAAGCACAACAATCATCTGCCCGACCTGAGTACAGTAAAACACACGGCCAATTCCTTCCGGGCCTTTGGGACGCAATTCAAACAGACCACTCCCCATTGCCTTGGAGTGAGGCATCCTCAAGTCGGCACCATGTTCTTCCATCAGCTCAGCCAAGCGCAGATAGCCGGCACGAATGCCGGGAGGCAAAGCCAACACATCAGATCGCACACGTTCAGAGAAATAAATTATCCGCCAGTTCATGTGTGAATGTTAGCATATATGTGAATTCTTTTGTGCAAGACAGTTACGCAACGTCTCATCGATCAGCCCAAGCTCCTTGGCTACACCGCTGATCGATCCCACTTCCTTAAATCGCTTTACGGCCAACTCGCGAAACTTGGTCGTATATTCCTGCTTCGGTATTCTCATCATTTGCCTTTCAAAAGTAACGTTAATTTTACGTCACCCTTGGAAGACTATTTTTCGGGGGAACCTCAGTTTACACAGACTTACCCACAGAAATTGTGGACAACATACTCGTCACCCTGACCTTGCCATGAAATACCCCCATTCAGCATAGGTTCTGTTTGGGGTATGCTGTCAGCAATTTTCAAGATTGTGGAAGGCAGCAAGCATGACCGTCGAATCCATCCCAAAATTCACGCAGCCAGCCGCCAAGCTGTACGCCGCAATACCTGCTGACATCAGGAAACAACTGCTGTCCAATGTCTGGTGTGGTGCATGCCGCCATGAAGTCACTATCACCAACTTTTCAGGCGCCGTTCGATCTGGCGATCTGTTGCTCGTCGGGAAGTGTTCAGAATGCCACGGGGATGTGGCGAGAGTGATTGAGAGCGTTTGATCCTACGCACCCGACGACTCGACACAGCCATCTGCATCCGAAATTTTCCCGAGGCGACCCCGCCACCCCGCCCGATGGAGGCAACCATCCCGGCCCCTCAGCGGCTCCGACTGGGTGTATTTCTGGGCCACCTCGGGCTCATGCCGCATCGCCCTTGCCACCCCTAAAGCCCCCCGTTGGGGCAACCGATTGGCGTCAAGCCGTCGATAAGGAAACAACTCCAGCCTGTGCCAAATCGAGTGCAATTCCTGCGCCACCTCGGCGAAGCCTATACCGACCACCACCGACCCAAACAGCGGACAAGAAAAAAGCCTTGCATCGCTGCAAGGCTTTATCTGTCTGGCTCCCCGACCTGGATTCGAACCAGGGACCTGCGGATTAACAGTATTCGAGCGAACATTTCTGACAGCTTCCATATTGTTCCCAATAGTTTGATTTATTTGAATAATATGGGTTGTCATTGTTAGCCTAAGTTCTGTTCAATTCTGGCGTTTTGTGTCATTTTCCGGGCACGATTACACAGGAATTACACAGAGAAAACCGTCAACGCCTTGATTCTTGTATGAGAATCGGTGTTGCTTCGACGGATATTTCGCAGTTTTGTTTGCGCGGTACTGTCTCATATTCTACGGCAGCCAGATTTCGCGCGTCTGCCAATCAGTAGGAAACCCCATCCGATGTGCGGGCACTTTGGGATGTTCGGCCATGAGTTGCGCCAAGCGCTGCGACCATTGCGAATCGGGCGCGATAGTTTTCAGCAATGCCTGAATGATGACGGCTTGGGCATAAAAGCGCGATGGGTCTTTCAAGTCGTCGGCGTAGCGTTTGGCGGGAATCGGCTTGATGGTGAAAGACCGGTTCCACAAGCGTTGATGGTGCGCGACCAGATTGCGTAAATACGAAATGGTGTGCAGCCATGAAGCCAGCACGCCGCCATCCAAGCCAAACACTTTGGCAACCGGCTTCTGGTTTTCTCGTTTCAGCTTCTTGAATACTTGCGATACCGTTCCGAACGAAAGCACCTCGAACACCATCCACGACGGCGGCAGTTCAGGATGGCGGTACTTGTCGTAATAGTGCTGGATAAAAACTTGCCGGGCGTGCGCCCTTGCCGGATCGTGCCCGATTTCCTTTTTCACATGCTCAATAAAATTGGCGTGGTCATAATTGGGGACGAACGGAGCAGCATCCATAAACCAGTGCGTTCCGTGGGTTAAACTCATTTCGTGTGACAGCGAAGCACGGACGGCAACCTCGATACGCTCCAGCGCGTCCATCACGGCCAGGCGCAACTTGCGATCAAAAATACAAAGATCAACGATTCCGTCGAAATTCGCACCGGGGTGAAAGCGATGCGAACCATCGGCGTTGTAATTCACCTGAAAGACCAGCGCATAACCGGACAGCCGGTAATAACCGATGAAACGCAGATAATGACGGGCGCGCGCTTCATCCGTGATGGTCAATCCGCGTGCGCGCAGCAAAGCAATTTGCGCGTCAATGTCTATGGCTGGTTTAGTGAATGGCATAAGGCTATATGAGCATAAAAAAACCCGCCGGGGTGCGCTTGAATCAGAGGCGTGGCGGGTGTTGTTGGGTGGAGTATATGCGGCATTGAAAGGTAAGGTCAAGCTGAATTATCTGGCAGATTTTTGCTCTACCCCATTCGAGCACTGTTGACGCCACCCGAACTTTTCTTTACAACGCTTTCGTGATCCGACTCATCTGTGGAGTGGCCGAAAAAAAAGCGCATATATTCATAACTCATCAGGACGTGATTTTCTGGACATTTCAGAAATTTCCATACCGTTGAACAGCTAACCTGAGAACCCATGCTGGAAGTCTCTGCGACAATTTCATTGACCTCATAAATCTTATCGCACTCCGGGCAGCGAACCTGCCCGACACCCGCATCAATCATGTCCTGAGCAATCTGGTCGAAGTTCATTAACACTTTGGGTACGGGCGTGTTTTCTTCAAGACTGTCATCATGCGTCCCCAGCCACAATATCGCCCCACGCATTCCTGGTAGCTTTTTGTCATCTCGCCATTTTTTGACAGCGAACTCGTGCGCCACTTGAGCGGGAAACAAAAAATCACCTTTGATGCTTGACCATCCATATTCACCTGAAATACTGATCGTACTGCCACAAGGCGGCGGATTACGCATAAAGTCAGTCTGTTTTCGCGCAAGTTCGGCTTCATCTTCACCGGAAAACTCACCGGGAGTGAAATTAAAAGCGGGTTTGATTAACTGTCTGGGCGCAACCAAAAAGAAAGGCCACAGAAAAACTCTGCGCATTACCTTGCCCAAAATCTTATTGCGATTGAACTGCCAGTCCGCCCAGTCATATTGCTTGTTTGTGTAATACAGCAACCTGCCACAGATCAGTAAGGCGACAGTGCTGTAAATTGCCAACCACTGTGATGCTGAGATTTCAAAATTCATTATTTCCCCTCATTGCAGAATCGGCCTGCCACTCAAGCCAGCGATCAAGAAAATCGTAACTCAGTCGGTAAATACCGGGACGCCTGCTTTCGCGTGGCCCGGCCACATTCAAAACACCGCATCCAAGCATCCAGTCACGCACGGCCTGTTGCGTAAACTCACAGCTATCCAATTGCACGACACAGCATGGTTTGTTGTGTTGTTGGGCGAACCGCGCTGTTTGCAACGTTCCTCCATCCAGTTCGCCTATATTCAGGATCAGCGTGCAATCGCTATCGAGCACATTTTGCCTTGTACGTTGACGGTAGCCCGCACCAGGCAATTCCTCCAACTTGTAATGCAATGGAATCACACCATCCTCAGCCAATCGCCCTTCAGGACACCAGCCACCATGCGGCATACCGCGCGCAATAGCCCAATCCAGGGCAGCGCGATCTGTACCGGCTTGTCCACCGGAAATGATTTTAGCAAGCGATGTCATTTCCTGACTATTGTTGATTTGCCTCATAAGATATCCTTATTCAATTTTACGTCTCACAAGGACGTATTCTCTCGACATTCTTCTTTTGTTAGCATATATTAATCGACATCGAATAATAATTACTAGATAAAATGATTTCTTGCCGACTATCCACCATTCTGGGTGCAAAGCGACTCAAGGTTTCCGATGTATGCCGCGCCACGGGCATCGCACGCGCCACGATGGATCGCTACTACTACGACAAGGTAAACAGCTTTGACCGGGAGGTGCTGTCCAAGCTGTGCGATTTTCTGCAAGTAAAACCCGGCGACTTGCTGGTGGTGATTGAACAAGGCACCCTGTTTGAAATGGACTACGGCACTGCGCCACCAACCTCGGCCTACCCCGTGCAGAAGGAAACGATTTTTAATGGCAGTTCAATATTGATGGAGCCGGCAAAAAAATCATGAGCGCTCCTGTCCACGCCAAAACCTATGACCTGCCATTGCGCTCCAAGGTCATAGACTGGCTGGAAACAACATCACAAAAATCTGCCACAGCCCAACAGTGGCTGGGTATGTTGAACAACCTGCAAGGCGTTCGTACCGAAGAGAAGGTATTGTCCGGTTTGACCAACGGGTTAGCCGAAGCACATGAAAACGATCCAGACGAAATGTTCAGCAAGCAAGCCCTGATAAAGTGCTGCGAACGCTGGCTGCGAGAATGCCACCCCGTCCTCCAGTCGTACTTGAAGCACGCCTTTCGCCCCGGTCTTGGCGTTAAGCAGATGACAGATCAACTGCCGAAACGGGTGGAAGCCAAGGCAAGGCGCTTCGTCGAGAAGGCGCAAACCTGCTATCAGCATCCGTCCATCGGTTACTGGATCATCCGTACCGGTTATGAAGACCTCGCCACCACAGCGCCAAATTGGATCGTACTGGATCACAAGGGAAAAATGCTACTCAGCCACGAACGCCACGGCGGGTGGTTTCCCACTGCCCTTGAGGCTTTCGATGAAATGCACCGCGCAATCCGAAGCCGCTATAACAAGTTTGGTGGCGAGCGTTCCAACACATTATTCGATGAATATGCCTTTCTGGGCGGAAACAATTATCGTGAATGGTTCATCTGCCTGCCAGACTGGCCACTGCCGTATCGCGACGGGCATTTCAACTTGCAGCAATTGCTTGTGCATATCCGTACCACTGAACGCCTTGACCATAATGGCGTGCCGTTATTGATGGTGGAAGAAATTCAAAGCCCCTGGCACGCTGACATACGCAAACATGGCAGCACTGCTGATAAAGACAAAGTCGGCAAGGATGATCTGGTGGCTGACGCGCCGTTTGCCAAGGAATGGCACGAACTTGCCATCAAAGCTGTGATTGCGCTGGCCGTCCAACAAAATCACACCCAGATCGGCTTTACCACCGGTAAACAGCAATGCGAACGCTGGTGTAACATGAAAGGGCTACTGAACCTGTATGACCTGGATATTCCAAAGTGCCTGAAACGCATAGCCACTCAATATGATTGCACCAATGACTGGGCAACCATCGCCACCCGCCGTCCAATGGCAAGAGTGCGCCGCACCCCGCAGGGCGAGTGGATATTGCAGGATGCAAACAAAGTCAGCATTGCGCCGCCAGTCAAAAACAAGGATGTCGCACTATTTTTCCTGAACGAACGCAGCGCCCCGGTCAAAGAACAAATTCGCGTACTGCAAGTTTCAACCGCACTCAAGCAAGCCATGAAAGCAGGCGAAATCCCTTTATTTGGCTGGTAATTTCGCTTGCACAGGGTTAACCCATTTCGTATCTGATTTCGCTATAGCGGCGAATTCGAGAATTTGTCCAGTTCATCGCAGTTGGCACAAGATAATCATCGCGAATCATACGAACGACATCCGCCTGACACCAAGTGCAATAATTTTCAACCATCCTCTCTGAACCGAATGTCCAGTCTATACCTTCGGAAGTCATCAACCAAAGGCTGGATTTTTGCCAATCGAGTAGTTTTATTTGATCCAATGCCTCGCGTATAAACTCGTCCAATGTGTCGAGGCAACTTTCATATTCATCGCCTTCACCTTCATCAACAATGATGCAGATTTCTTCCCACAGACTTTTTAACCCGGTATCGCCGAAAATTTCAGCTTCCATTTTTTGGCAACTGCGGATTACTGATTGCTGAACTTTTCGGCAAATTACAACAGATGATTCTTGAAGAATCGCACGATAAATTTCAATTTGTTGATCTTTGTAGTCCAAAATATTCACCTCGCTTAATGTGCCAGCAATAACCCGAACATTCGCGCCACATACCCGTCCGGCTCGTTTTTCATCATCAGCACATGCCGCTTGCCGAAGTCTTCCAGCGTTTTCCAGCCATCGCCCCATTTCAATTGGTGCATCAACGTCGGCGACACGATGAAGCTGTCCAGCACGATAGAATCGGTGCGCCCTTCGTTGACCCGTTTTTCAATTTCCTTGATGGTCGCGTGAAATTTCATCTTGGCTGTGTGCTGCGTTTCGTTGCGTAAACCGTGCGGCTCAACAAACGCCACATACTGCTTGCCACCGCGCAACACCCAAAGGATAAAGTCTGGGTAGAAGGCTCCGGCTTCAAAGAAACCGATTCCGCCTCCGCGCGCCTTGTTGCGCAATAAAAATACCTCTGCGCCAGTCAGCATCGCTTTCCCCGCTTCGGATTCCATAAACTTATTCAAGTCACGCACAAAGTCAAACTCGCTATCGTTCAACGGCACGGGCGTTACCGTAATCCGACTATCGCTGACATGCAACAATGGCGTGAGCAACTGCATCCCCGTGACAGCAGCCCGCAATTGCGCCAGTTGATTCGTCGGCACAATGCCGCCTTTTGCCTGCTCAATCTCTTTTGCAAGTTGTTCAACATCGCGCAGCACCTGATCCTGATCCGTCTGCTCTTTCGTTTCCCAAGAAAGGCGGTAGTCATCATTGAGCAAATTCGGATGCTGCGCAGTCAATTCCTGCAACTCTAAACGCGGCTCAAAAAATGCTTTCTTGTGATGGTTGTAAAACGCCTCTACATAACGCTTGAGCAACTCGATCACCACCCGCTTCCAGATAGCGACATTCTCCCAACTTATCACCCTTTGCTCAGGTGGAATCAGCAAGTTGTACCAGCCTTGATGATTACCATCAAACAGCGTGGGCAAACTGGCCTTGTCAATTACCAAATGCGTAAAGCCGCGCAAGCGTTTGTAGCGTTCCAACTCAAGCCACACCGCATCCCAATCCACGAAAGCCAGTTGCGCACTAGTGAGCAAGATCGGCTGTATAAGCACTGCCTCGGCCTGCGCAGTCCCCGCCAACCATACTTGAAAACGAGGATAACAATCCACCGTCACAGGTGTCTGTTTCAGCTTGGCTGGCACATCGGCATTCAATACAGGCACAGCCGCATCCAGCGCAAAGTCATACTCGCGCCCATCCGCCTTCTTTGTTTTTGGTGCCAAAACCATCAGCCTCTTGCCGAAGTGATCCACCACGTTCATTGTGATAATTTTCTCTACGCGGCGCTCATTGCCCGGCAAGCCTTCGTTCGCCAATGCTTTCTGAAATTCCTGCATGTAATCCGCCTTAATGCCGAACACGCCCAGAGTTTCCACCACCTGAATATGCCGGGGCGGAGTGACGTGCGCCAACTTGCTGCTGCGCTTCAAACTCCAATCACGCCCCTTCAAGCGCACCCCGCGCCCGAACAACTGGATGATCTGCGAACCTTCACTGCGCCCGATGTTCATTAGCCCCAGCGTCGAAACGCGCCAGCAATCCCAGCCAGAAATAAATTTGCGCGATCCGATCAACACATTCACCGGCGAAGCCGATGCACTGATGTCACCGAACATCGCGCCCGTGGCAAACTGACTATCTTCTACTTGCACATGAGGGCATTGCTCCAAAGCCTTCATCAGCCCAGTCGCATCACCCACGTTAATCAGGCCAAACGGTTTGGTCGCATCACCGGTATGCAAGCGTATCTCGGCGGTTTCTCCACTCGCCCGTGTCAAGCGCAATATGCCCGCCGTACCGAATAGCCGCGATAATACGTCCTGGTGCAGATGCGTTGCCGCCTCGCCGGCATGGCGTTTTTCTTGCAGATAGCCGAAGGTAGATGCAAACAGGTTATTGCCGTTTCCATCTACCAGTGCGCCATCCAGAACATGCTGAATATCGCTCTCACTTTGCTGCCAGTCATGCAAAAAGTCGGCTAAAAACTGCACGATATTTTTCACATCGCTGCTCGTCGCCACTTCCTCTTTTGTGCCGCCCACCACCTTGTTCACACTTGCGCCGACAAACACCCACAGCGGTTTTTCCAGATTAAACTCGGCCAGCGCCGCCCGTTGCTCATCAAACACCCGCAACTGTTGGTAATACGAAAGCAGACTGGCCGTCAGATACAGTCGTTCCGTGTGCCACGCATCAAATCTGGAATCAGCCAGATTGAACACCTGATAATCCTTGCCGTAGCCGTCTTCGTAAAAATAACGATAGGAATAATCGAACAGCACGCTTTTGGCGTAGGCTTGTGCCACGGATTCGCTCTTGGCCGCTTTTACCGCCTGCGCGAAGGTGGCGGAATACTCAAACACAAAGCCCTTGCTGGATAACGCATCACGCCGCGCCATGAAGCCAGTTTCTTCCGCACTCCCCAGACCGACATGCCCCTCATCTACCAGCAATAAATTGGCATCGCCGAAGTTACGCACCGCCACGGTCTTTTCTTTATCCGCCTCGCCCAGCTTGCTCAATTCCAGCGCATCCACCGTGGACAAATCAGCACCCGGCGTAGCAAACAAATCCGCCACAAACCGCTGAGCGCGAATACCGCTCTCATCCAGCTCGCGCAAATGCTGCGTGGTCAAATCCTCATTCGGCGTGAGCAACAATGCCCGCGAGTAATCCGCCAGCCGATTGGCTGCACGGGCATGGTGGCGGAACTGCAACAGATTGGCGTGCATCAGCAAAGTCTTGCCACTGCCCGTGGCATTTTGCAGGCATATCTTGTTCAATTCCTGCAAGGTAAACAGCTCGATTGCACCGGTATATCTTCTGTCAGCGCGCCACTTGTTAAGACGCACCACAAAGGCATTCAGATCATCCAGCAGCTGATAGCGATCATTGAAAAAACGGTCAAGGTAACGCTCCACAAACAATAGTGTCAGCCACTGAAAATACTTCCACTCGATCTTGCGAATGCGCCCGGCATTCAAGCGCGCCGTGTGCGCCACAATGTTTTCTTCATAGCGCAACAGCGCGTCAGATTGCACGGCAGAAGCATCGGGCAAAGCCGCTTTGAAAGCATGGTAGAAGCGATGCAACCCATCCTCGTCCAACCCCTCTGGTATCTTCTCCAGGCTGTGCGTCAATTCACGAATCGGCTTACCCGCACCTTTCGGTAAGGAATCAAAACCGAATTGCGCAATCATCCAGGCATTCAACACCAGTGAATCGCTGAAATGATCCAACTCATGCTTTGGAATTTTCGCCGCCCTGGCAGGCTTCTTTACCGCGCTAGACATCCTGCTCATCCCACATCAAACGATGGAACGCTTCTTCCAACTGGCGCACCTCGCACAGCGGCATGGCGGGAAGCGCATGGCTACCGTTCACATAGACCACATCAAACGGCGCGGCATCCTGGCTTTGGCGCACATCGAATGCCAACACTTCACGCAAATAGATTTCCAGCATCAGGTTGTCATGCTCCAGATTGCCCGTCAGCTTGCGCCACACCACCAGAACCCGCTGCTCTCGCGCCGATGCGCCCGTGCCTTTTACGATGCCCTGCACCGCACGGAACCAAAACACATCTTTTGTAGGTTCGAATTCATTCGAACGATTTTCTTCAATCCGTGCGAATAAATTCGCACCTACAAAATCCTTTGCCACCATGCGCCCCTGCGCATCCCCCGGCAACTCCGCATCCACCTGCACGAACTTCGCCGTGTATATCTGCGGCGCATGTAGCTTGCTCACCCGCAAACCCAGCAACCAGTTGAACGTCTCCAGCAAATCCACGGCTCGCCGTTCCTGCACATCCGATCCGGGCTTCTTGATATTCAGCGTGTAAGCCGTGGGGTCTGTGAAGGCGGCGATATTCAACAGCGATGGCGAGCCTTGCGTTTCCAGTTCCAGCAGATAATGCAGAAAGTAGGATTCACGCAAAGCCGGATTCGCCATGATCACCTCCTGTTGTGCCGATTGCTCCTTCACCTGCAAGTTATTGATCGTGTCCTCGTAGGATTCGAGGCGGATCACTCTCACCAGTTGTGAAATTCCGGTTTCCGGCGCTGTGGGTTTTCCATCTTTCCAGTCAGCGGAGTAGATCACCTTGGCAATACGCGGTTTTGTGACGCTATTGAAATAATCGCCCATCTCCACGAGGAGATATTTGCGACTGCCGTTATCTTCACGATTGAGATTGATGACGGCATGGCCTGTAGTGCCAGAACCACCGAAAAAATCTAGCACACAATCTGATGAGCGAACTCCTGCTGAGCGTATGCAATCTTCGACTGTAAAAATGCTCTTCGGATAAGAAAAAACGCTTGCATCACCCAGTATGTCTTGAAGAACTTTAGTCCCACTTTCGCTGGCAGAATATTTTGGGTCAGCCCACCAAGTGCCGGGTAGAACTCCTTCCTGATTTGGCCTGTATTTTCTATGAATTTGCCACTTGCCGTTTGATTGTTTGGCTAATAATTCGCTACCGGCTACTTTCTGAGCTCGCTCCCATCCCATTGTCCATACCCGCTCCGTATTGTCACTGTCCATTGGATAGACCGGTATATATTCCAACTGTGGTGATAAAGCTGGAATCCACTTCCCACCAGTCTCGCTCCACTCAAACGAAGGTATGAATATTTCACCGTTTGTTGGATTTATCCAAATTGGATAGTAAAGTTTCTGGCGATCTTTTCTGAAAGAATTTGCTCCAGTTCCCCGAAAATTTGACCATGCAAACATTCCTGCGTCGTCACTTTCCGCATAGCGAGCAAGGCGATCTTCATTTCGAGGAAGTCGTCCAACTGAAGCTTTTGATGTCTTTGAAAAGAAATCAGCATATTCATGGTTAGGTGAAAACCCTACTGCCATAGCTCTGCCTTGCGGCTTTGCCCTCACCGCCACGGTGGCTAGATGATTATCTTCTCCAAAGATGTCCAGCAGTAAAACGTGCATACGACAAAACTCAGCATCATCAATTGCAACAGAAAGAACACCCTCGTCTTTCATTAAGCATGTGCCAAGATTAACCCTATCCTGAATCAAAGCTAACCACGACGAATGCTTGTAACTATTTTTATACGCAATTTCAGATGCACTGGTGTTATACGGCGGATCGATGTAAATACACTTCACCTGCTCCCGATACCGCGCCTGCATCAGATTTAGTGCCTGAAAATTCTCGCTATGAACCAGCACGCCGTCAGTGGCCTCGTCCAGATTTGGAGTGCTGGCGAGTAGTTGCGCGGTGAAATCGGCATCGAAGAATTGCGTGTCCAGCACCAGTTTGCTTTCCGGCTTCAGCAGTTCCTTTCGCTTGACATCCGCTGCCACAAAACCCAGCTTTTCCCATTCCTGCCACTGCGCATCGTTGGCTTCGATCTGCGAGTAGAGGCTAACCGGCACATTGTCCAGCGTAGCCAGCCATTGCGTGTCCACCACGAATTTTTTCTTGAGCCAAAGCTTTTTCTGAAACTCTTCGGTCTGCGCCAGAAACGCGATCAGCTTGTGCGCCACGTCGCGCAGGGTGAGCGCCTTCTTCAATAGCTTGTCGAGTTGCTGCGGGTTGGGCGCATCGGCATTGCCGAGATCGTCCAGCCGGAACAGTTCGTTCTTGATGTAGAAATCCAACTCGCGCTTGAGGAATGCGCCGAGGTTTTTATGGATGAAATAATCCATGCTGTTCTTGGCGGTGTACTGGTTGAGGTATTTGGCCAGCAGGGTTTGCATGTCGCCGGATTTGCCTTTGGGAATCTCGCTGGCAAGGGCATGATGGAAGTGCTGCGCGAGCTGTGCCTGGGTGTCTGTGCCTTGCGCCTGTTGCGCCAATGCGTCCAGAAGGCCTTGCTTGTTGATGGTGTTGCGCGCTTCACGCCATTTACCTGCTTGACCGGTTTTATCCGGGTCGGCGCGATAGTGAAAACGCACAGTCAGCTCATCACCCTGCCATTCAATCGGCGCATCGGCATCCAAAATAAAATAGCGGTCTTTGTCGCTGGATGCTTTGACGTTGTTGTGCGCGCCTTCTTCCGCCTCTACCACGGTAAAATGCAGCTTGCGCGGCGTGTTGTTGGTGAATAGTTGCACATCGCCGGTTTTGGCCTGCGCCAGATCAACACTGAATTGCCGGAAACTCTCTGTGGTCTTGATGTAATACTGGTCTTTGTTTGCCCAGTGCAAATAGACTTCGCTGCCGTCATAAGGCACGGCGTATGGTGCTGCCTTTTCGCTGGTCTCGCGGGCGTAATAACGGCGCGATAGGAAGTCGCCGCCCTCGTAGTAACGCTCAAAGAATTTGTAGAGGTGGTCGAAAAGCTCGGCATCATCGTCCTGACTTTCTTGCGCGACCTTGTATTTGGCGAGGGCTTGCTGAACTTTGGGTGCGTCAGGATTGCCGCCGTAATCAATCGAATTTTGTCTCTCGCGCTCGTAAGCCGCTTTGGCCTGCGCAATTTTTTCTTCTTTGTTGCCTCCCAGCTTTTGCCGAATTGTGTCGAGCAGATCATGTTCGATGAAGTTCTCAATCTCCACCGACTTGGCGTGCATGATGCGATACAGGCCAAAATCAAGATCGGGCTGATCAAGCTGGAAGAGTTCGCGGAGCAGATTTTGGAGCTTGGCTTGTTGCGGGCTGGGTGCGGTCATTTTGGCAGGCATTTTTCGATACGGAAGTTTACGGATGCCTGATTGGCATATTTTATTCCGCATTTTGCCATATAGACAGATTATGTGTGGCAATCTGGCTGGCGGACTTTGCCACATAGTCAGATTGCCCGCGACAATCGCGTATGAACATTGGGCGAGCTATCTACGCATTGCGTAAAGAAAAGGGATTGAAACTGGAAGCGGTGGCTCTGGATGCCGGAACAGATTCAGGCCATTTATCGCGCATCGAAACGGGAAATCGAAAGCCTTCCTTGCCGATGCTGGAAAAAATTGCCGCCGCGATGGGCGTGCGTGCTTCGCTGCTCGTTGCGACGGCTGAGGGTGAAGGCATTTCCGATGCCGCCGGGCAGCCAGTCAACTTGGGTGAAGCCGATCTATCCGAAGAATCCATCCAACTACGCCAGCATTTCCGCACCCTGACACCAGACAACCAACGCACTTTGCTTGAAATCGCCAAGGTGCTGAACCGCTCACAGCGTGGTAGCTGAACCCCGCGACCTCCTTGAGGCAAGCCTAAACCCGCATCTCCATTCCGTTGTTGCGCATCTCCAACATCAACGCCTTCGCCAACTCGCTTGCTTCCATCGCACGATTGTCCTGCTTGGATGTTGCCATTCCTTTAATGATTTCGCCCTGACGCTGATACGCCACTTCGCCGTAATTCAGAAATGTGGTCATCACTTTTTCATGCCCAAGGTTTTGGCTCCACGCCTTAAATGCTTCCGGGGTTTTGCAGGTAGTTTCGCCAAGCTGGACTAGCGTGTTTCTAAGGCTGTGCGGGTTGAAGTAAGTTAGCCCAGCATTAACGAAAGCATCACGAAAAATGGTGCGGATCGGGGTGGCATTGCTCCAATGCTTGCGATCAAGCCCGGCAACTTCAAATTGCCTGGATGCGCCAATTGCAATGCGTGTTGATGGAAAAACAGGATCGTCATTACCCCAAAGCAACTCATCGCGCAGATATCGTACCCAATCCGCCACGATGTTTAAAATCTCATCCCCCACCGGAAAGAAAAATGTGGTGAAGGTTTTACTGAATTTCGTTTTAACGTCCCTCGCATCCTGGAAGAAGCAGCCAGTCTGCAAATCAACGTGTTTAAGTTTGGCGGAGGCGATGGCGCTATCACGCGCGCCAGTGAGCAGGGTGAATGCAATCAGCGCCCGGTTGCGCCGCTCAGTTTCTGTACTGGTTGGCATCGAGGCGATGACATGCTTGATCTGCGGCAATGTCGGCGAGCGTTGTTCTCGCTTGGCCGTGGCAATGCGCGTGTCCTTTTCCGATAAGTTGAAATACTCGGCATCGGAATATTGAATGCGAGACTTGTAGCCTGCTTCCCGTGATAGCCATTGGAAAAATTGCTTGAGCTGGTTGAGGGTGGCGTGCAAGGTAGCTTTGCTTAGTTTCTCCCCGGACAGTTTCGCCTTTTGTTCGGCAAGGTGCTTCTTGAACGCGACCGCCTGTTCAAAGTGAAACGCCTTGAAGTCACGATGTTTACCATAGACCTCAAACCGATTGAGTGCCTTGGCCACCGCGTCCACGGTCGGCTCACTATGACGTTTGGCTTCTTTCAGATATGCGAAGTATTTGCGCTTGATTCTTTCGTTGCTGGCATTGTGTGTTGTCATGTTTTTCTACTCCTGTTTCAAGTCACTGTTTACGGTAGGTTGGTTGCTCTCAACTATGTGTTGCAGTGCTTGCGGTAGCGTAATGTCCATTTGGCAACGAAACTGATCCAGTTTTGCAAAACTGACGCGCCGATTCATCATCAACTCGCAGTCGGGGCAGATCGCCATTAAATTGCCGACAGTTTCCGTTACTGGCTGATACTCGGTCATGTCACCGGCTGGCACTTTGGGTGCGCGGCATCGAACACAGTAAATTTCACCGGATTTGCATGGTTGCTTATGTTTAGTCCGTTTCGCTTGAAGATATGCGGCCAGAATCTTTCCGTGAAACAGCATCGGTCTTTTGTCGTCTATCGTCGCAAGGCCGTTTTTGTGCCAGTTCCTTACTGTGTTCTTGTGAGTGCCAAACAATTCGGCAATTTCTTCCACGGAATAGTTGCGATGAACTTTGACGTGAAGGTGGTTGGGGTAGCGCTTACTCATAATTCAGCACACCGTGAATCACAAGCTATGGTATGGCAATGTAAAAAGGTGCACGGTGGGCGTGTCATATCATTTCTGGAATTGGCTGATTTGACACGGCAGGCGTGTCATATGCAGCTTCATCCTGCTCCTGGTCACACGCTGGGCGTGTCATATCGACCTCATTTAACCCGCCGGGCGTGTGAGTGATTCTAATTTTCAGCGGGGGCAACGGCTCGTGTATTCGCCATGTACTCACCGGCCTTTCGGTTGCCTTGATGTCCAGTTTGCCGCTGCATTCGTCAATGGCAAAGAAGGTAAGCGCGTAGAGATTTGGGCGCTTGCGGTCGCCATAACGGGATACCAGGATCAGCTCAGTATCGAGTAACTCTATTCGCGCCTTGTTCAGGGTATCGCGCGATTTCCAGCCGCGCTTTGCCATGATTGTCCACGCCAAACACAGGTCGCCGTTGTTGAAGCCTTTGAACTGCGCCAGCAGATCATTCAGCAGTTTGACGGCATGGGCAGACAAGCCAATATAAACCTGACTCGCCAGCAAGCAGTGGGGCAAGGCGGCGAATCCTCCCGGCTCACGACGTTCCGGCGACAGCCAGTTCTTCTTTTTTCGGCGCGGCTCCACGAGATATTAGGCGGCAGCTTGTTGAGCCTGTGCAGTGCTGGTGAATCGTCCACCAGCATTGAGCCACGTATCCAAGTCTTCCTTGAAATAGAAAATCCGCCCACGCTTGACGAACTTCGGCCCGGTGCCATTGCAGCGCATCATCGCCAAAGTTTTTTCGGACAGTCCGATGTACTCAGAAGCATTGTGGGTATCAACTCTGCCGTCTGGATACATGACGACTTCTTTGGCGTGGATGTTATGAGTCATTGCATTACCTCTATATGTATTGAAAGACAATACAAGAATACAATATATAAAAATGTATTGCAATAGAACACATGTGGTATTAGTATATCGAGAACAAAGCAGAACTTTCGATACGGAGGATATGAAAATGGCAACTGAAGACAAACGAAAAAGCGGGGGTGGCAAGCTGACCAGATCGGAAACAGTGACCGTTAGGCTTGATCCTAAATTGCGATATTTGGCTGAACTGGCTGCGAGAAAGCAGCGCCGTACATTGTCCAGCTTTATTGAGTGGGCAATTCAAGACTCCCTTGAGCGGGTAAAAATTTATGAGGGAAACGGCTACAACGGTGATATTGACGTATATGTTGGGGCCGAGGCTGCCATCTTGTGGGATGTTGATGATTCAGACCGTTTTGCAAAACTGGCAGTTCGCTATCCGGATTTACTTACACACGAGGAGCAAATTCTTTGGAAGTTGATTAAAGAAAATGGCCTGCTTTGGCGTGGAAATTGGCGCGGTTCAAATGGTGAATTTCAGTGGAAAGTTGAAGAAAGCAGCTTGATTTTTGAGAGGTTGCGTGACCATTGGGAAATATTTAATAAAGTCGCCAGCGGTGAAAGTCCAAAATCAGCATTACCTACGTGGAACAAAATCCAGACCGCAAGCGAAAAGAAACCAGAGGTAAAGAATCCTTTTGATTTTGACGACGATATTCCATTCTAGGAGTAAATCATGGCCAAGACATACATCAAACTCACCCGCCCCGCATTGCGCAAACTTGTGGCCGGCGAGAAAGTCAGCGAACACGGCATCACTTTCGAGCGACAAGCCAATGGCGATGGCGTGTTCACTGTCAACGTCATGGTGGATGGGCAGCGCATCCACCGCGTAATTGGCCGTGAATCAGACGGAACCACGCGCACCCAAGCGGAAGAGTTTATCGAGAAGGCGAGGCAAGACGCTAAAACCGGCAGACTCAATTTACCCACGGGACGCAAGATCGCGCTGGGATTTTCCGACGCCGCCGATAAATATCAGGTGAAGCTGGCGCAGGAAGGCGGCAAAGACTTGAAAATGAAACGCTACCGCTTGGAAATGCACCTCAAGCCATTTTTTGGCGATACGCCGCTATCGAAAATCTGCACCTTCGACGTAGAGCGCTACAAGAAACAACCTTGCCTATCCGGTTGTTTCCCTGATTTGTTCGGTCGCGCCCGGATGAGTCCAAACACCAGAATAAAGCTCGTCGTAGGTCGGAGCGGTAACCCCTCGTGCGATGCCAAGCAGAGAGCGGAAAGCGTTGAACGGGTAGAA
>JAUSAO010000076.1 GCA_030652475.1 Gallionella sp.
TTCTACCCGTTCAACGCTTTCCGCTCTCTGCTTGGCATCGCACGAGGGGTTACCGCTCCGACCTACGACGAGCTTTATTCTGGTGTTTGGACTCATCCGGGCGCGACCGAACAAATCAGGGAAACAACCGGATAGGCAAGGAAAAAATGACCGGCGCCATGCCCGGTGACATTCGTCGCATCACTGAACCGTTCAAAATGGCTTTGCCGGAACCTTTGAATGTTACAGCGTGGCTGGAAGCGGCTGCCCGGCAGAATTTGCGGGTGATCAGCCATCAGTTGAATCTGCGGGTCGCGGAAATTCAGGCAGACAAAGGTTGGGCAGGGCACCTGCCCAGCCTGAATCTGGTGGCCAGCACGCAGAAGGGCAGTGCGCCCAATTACTTCACCAATTCCGATAGCTCCAGCCGGGTGGGACTGCAATTGTCCATGCCGCTCTATGAAGGCGGGAAAGTTTCGGGTATGAACGAACAGGCCTTTTTCCGCAAGGAAAAGGCGCGTCACGAGCTGGAATCAGCGGTCAGAGACAGCCAGATCAAGGTCAGTCAGGCCTATCTGGGTGTCGTTAACGGCATCGCTCAGGTCAAGGCGCTGGAACAGGCCGTCAAGTCAGGCGAGACCACCCTGCAGGGTATGAAAGTGGGGCAGCGTACCGGGTTCAGAACCAACACCGATGTGCTGAACGCCCAGCAGCAGCTATTCGTGACGCAAAGGGATTTGCAACAGCAACGTTACACCTACCTGCTGAACAGATTGCAATTGCAAGCCGAAACCGGCAGCCTGAATGACGAGAGCGTAGTATTAATCGACAGCCTCATCAGTCAGGCAAAGGCCAAATAAGGAAACGTTGATTTAACCCGGATTGCCCAATAGGGAAACGCTGATTAAATCGTCTTTGCGAGCCCGCAGGGGGCTTCCCTCGGAGCTACGGAGATGAATCTCCTGCTCCTGAATGAAGCAACGCGAAGCAATCCAGGGGTTTTTTGTTTTGAGAACGCACTGGATTGCCACGGCCTTCGGCCTTCATTCAGAAACAAAGAGCGCATTGCGCGACTATGTTTCGTGGGAAGCCCCCTGCGGGCTCGCAATGACGGCGTTGCCGCGACCTTCGGCCTCTCGCCACTATTGGACGCTGTTTCCACCCCAAATCTGGAAAGTTTTGCACGCTGTTTGACGCTGGACAAATTGTGCGAATGAATAAGCTGCAATGATTGCGGTTTTTCGCCGCTCCTCCGAGCTTTTAAACCCGACTGCAAATGTGTTGCAGTGCGGGTGGAATACACCGGCGGATCGTTTGCGCAACAGCAATGTGAAAGAGTATACTTCGCGCCATAACTGATTGAAGGAGTTGGAATAATGAGCAATATTATTTCCTTTGGGAAACCGCTCACCGTGACAATTTCCCACGGTGAAGGGGTATATACCGCCGAATGCGATGCTCTGCACCTGGTCACTGAGGCAGAAACCTTTGAGGCGCTTACCGCCCGTGTGTGGGAGCTTGCGCCCGACATGATCGAGGCTAACGATCTGAGCATTGACCCAAAATTCCTGCGCTTCAACTTTGAGTTTTTTCAATCTGCAGACGAGCAACGCTTGGTTTTATAAACCATGGGAAGCGGCTATTACGCGCAATTGCGCAAAATACTTCTTGAGCATGGATGCACCTTTATTCGTCAGGGAAAAGGAAGTCACGAGGTCTGGCAAAGCCCTGTTAGCCAATGCCGATTTCCTGTGGCGGCCACCATTGTTTCGCGCAACACTGCAAACGCGGTTTTGAAACAGGCTGGATTAAAAACCAAGATTTAAGCAGATGCTGATTTATTCACTATAACTGTCATTGCGACCGCGAGCAAAGCGTGGCGGGTGGCAATCCAGTACGTTGATTATAAAATAAATTCTGGATTGCCACGTCCCGCCACGATACTCTCGCGGCTAAAGGCCGCTCCTCGCAAAGACGACAAAAACCTCTGGATTGCTTCGTCACTGCGTTTCTCGCAAAGACGGCAAGAACCTCTTGCGGGCTCGCAAAGACGACAAAAACCTCTGGGTTGCCACGGCCTGCGGCATTGTGGGCTCGCAAGAGCAGGTAGACGTAAAGACGCTTATTTGACGAAAATATCGAGAGACTTGAGCAGAATAAGAATCAGGCCGGTTCCGCCGATGTACCACTTCATCGTGGAGATGATGGTTTCCTGCATTTTGACCTGCGCTTGTTCAAATTTAATTTCGAGTGCGCCCATTCGTTTCTCAAATTCGCCAACCATTTCGGCTTTAAAGGTACTG